>JBBIVL010000068.1:2649-8099 GCA_037439765.1 Candidatus Bipolaricaulota bacterium | reverse complement strand
ACTCCATAAGAAGCAGGGAGGAAACGCCCAACTCCTCAGCCTTTTTATCGAGCGCGCGGATGTCCTTCCCGGAAAGAACCGGAAGCATAGACCTCATTGTAGACAAGGCCGAGCGGCACGCCAAATCTCCGTCACTTTTTCGCCTGCTTCCTCCACGGTTTTCCCTGTTACATCGAGCCAAATCACGTCCTTTTCCGCCCGGAAGAACGCGAGCTGACGGCGGGCGTAGTCCTTGGTGTGCCGAATGATGAGACGCTTGGCCTCGGAAAGATCGTATTCCCCGCGAAAATAGCCGAAAAGCTCGCGGTACCCGATGGTGCGGAGGATGGGAGCATCTTTAGGAAGATTCATCTCAAAAATGCGGCGGGCCTCCTCCACAAGTCCCTCCCGGAACATGCGTTCCACCCGCTCCTCGATGCGGCGGTAGATCTCTTCTCGGCTGACCATAAGGCCCACTTTAGTGAGAGGCCAAGGGAAGGGCTTCTCCCGTCCCCAGTGGGCGGAAAGCGGCTTTCCCGTGAGGCGGAAAACCTCTAAGGCTCGGATCATCCGCACCCGGTCCCGGGGATGGATCCTCTGCGCGCTTTCCGGGTCCACCCGTTGAAGTTCTTTTCGCAATTCCTCCGTGGAAAGCTTGGCCAATTCCGCCCGAATTTTCCCGTCCGCGGCCGGGCCGGGAAAAAGGCCGCGGGTGAGGGCGCGGATGTAAAGGGTGCTTCCGCCCACGATGAGCACCTGTTTTCCCCGCCCTGTGATCTCCGCCACCAACCTTTCGCAGTCCGCGCGGAAACGGGCGGCGTCGTAGCGAGCTTCAGGAGGAAGAACGCCCACAAGATGATGAGGGACGCGGGCGAGGATTTCCGGTGGGGGACGATCCCCACCCACCACGATGTCCCGAAAGATCGTGCGGGCATCGGCGGAGATGATCTCCGCGTCCGCTTTCTCCGCGACGTACGCCGCCACCTTGGTCTTCCCCACCGCGGTGGGCCCGAGGATGAGGAGGACCGTCATTCCTCGGATGCCAGCAGGCTATAGAGGTAGCGTAAAGAACGTTGCCGCGCGGGATACTTCAATTTCTCCAGGGCCTTGAGCTCCAATTGGCGCACGCGCTCCCGGGTGATGTCGAAATGGGTGGCCACCTCCTTGAGGGTGCGCGGATGCCCATCGCGCAGGCCGTAGCGCAGCTCCAGGATCTCGCGCTCACGGGGTTCTAGTTCCTCTAGGGCGTGCAAGAGGTCCTCCTTGAGCCGGGCTTTGAGGGCTTCTTTGGCGGGCGAGGGTGCAGTGGCATCGGGAATGAAATCGCCCAGCGTGTCTTCCTCCTCCTCGGAGAGGGGGCGCTCCAAAGAGGTGGTGGGCATTAACGCGCGCTCCAGTTTCTTCACGCGCTCCACGCTGGTGCCCAAAAGTTCCGCAAGTTCCTCATAGGTGGGAGGAACCCCGTGGGTACGCACGTATTCCTGACGCAGGCGCTGGAGTTCCTGGATGGCCTCCATGGTGTGGGTGGGAACGCGGATGGTGCGAGCCTGGTCGGCGATGGCCCGGGTGATGGCCTGGCGGATCCACCAGGTGGCATAGGTGGAAAATTTGAAGCCCCGGCGCCAGTCGAACTTTTCGATGGCCCGCATGAGGCCGATGTTGCCCTCCTGGATCAGGTCCAAAAAGGAAAGGCCGCGGTGCATGTAGCGCTTGGCGATGGACACCACCAGGCGCAGGTTGGAGGCGGCCATGCGCTCCCGGGCCAGCCGCCCCTCGCGCATGCGTTCCTCCAGATGCGCCCGTTCCTCTGCATTGAGCCGCTTTTCCTGGCTCAGGCGGCGCGCGGCCTCCCGCCCCGCCTCGATCTTCTGGGCTAGTTCCACCTCTTCCTCCTTGGTGAGGAGGGGGATGCGGCTGATCTCCTGAATGTAGGTGCGGATGGGGTCCTGGGAGCGTTCCTCGTCCTCGGGCTCGGCCTCAGTGAGTTCCAGGAGGAAGGGGATTAACCCCACCAACTCCTCGTCGGAATCCTCCGGGTCCGAGCCTTCCGACGCGCCGGGTTTCTTGCGGTGCTCCTCGAGTTCCATCGTCACCTCCGCAAAAGTTCCCACCGTTCGCGGCAAAGGCGCTGGAACTCCAGCGCAAGCTGCCGCGCGGCCTCCTTATCCCCCCGTTTTTCCGCATCCTGGAGCGCGCCCTTCACCTCTTCCATCCGCCCCATTAACCGGGGAAGGTAGAGGAAGCGCCGTAGGGCTTGAGCCAAAGCCTGGCTCTCCTCGGCCAGTTTTAGGTCCAAAAGAAGGAGGCGGGACACGTGCGCCGCGGCCTCGGGGGAGAGCTGGGAAACGAGGAGGGCCGGATCGGGAGGCGCCCCCTCGGCCCGCAGTTCCGCCCACCGCCGCACCACCTCCCGCGCGGCCCCGCTGAACCTGTGCTCCTCCGCCAAAAGCTCGGGCACCACGCTTTCGGGAACCTTGCCCTCCACCAGAAATTTCACCACCAAATCCTCGGGAGAAATGAGGCGCTCCCGGGTTTCCTCGGTGCGGGGAATGGGCCGGGCCACGCCCCGCAGGGCCTCCTGAACTTCCTCCGGAGGCAAGCCCAACAGATGGGAAAAACCGGTGACAATGGCCAGCTTCAGCACCGAACTTTTGATCTCCGGCCAGAATTCCCGGGCCTCGCGAAGGACGGCTTCCTTCCCCTCCAATTGGGAAAGATCCTGACGGCTGCCCAGGACGCTCACGAAGAACTCGGGAAAAGGCTGGGCCTGGGCAAGGACCTCGACCACCGCCTTTCCGCCAGCCTTGCGGGCAAAGGAATCGGGATCCTCCTCGGGGGGGAAGGAAGCCACCCGCACCCGTAACCCTGCGCCGTGGAGGATGAACATGCCCCGGAGAGCAGAGGACTCGCCCGCCGCATCCCGGTCATAAGCCACCACCACTTCCTCCGTGTAGCGGGAAAGTAGGCGGGCCTGGTCCTCGGTGAGGGAGGTGCCCATGGAGGCCACAGCCTCCTCCACGCCCACGGCATGGAGGGTGATCACGTCGGTGTAGCCCTCCACCACCACGGCCCGCCCCCGGGCTCGGAGAGAATCCTTGGCGAAGTTCAGACCATAGAGGACGGTGCCTTTGGTGAAAAGCGGGGTGTTGGGGGAATTGAGGTATTTCGGCTCGCCCGCGAAGGCCCGGCCGGCAAAGGCCACCACCCGGCCTTGGTCGTCCCAAATGGGGAAGATCAGACGATCCCGAAAGCGATCGTAGGGTCCGCGCTCCCCCATGATCACCAGGCCCAAATCCAACAGGGTTTGCACACCCAATCGGCTCAGAGCCCGAAGGAGCCCATCCCAAGTGGGTGGAGCATACCCCAAGCCCCATTTCTCCCAAAGGGCTTCGGAAATGCCCCGGGAAAGCAGGTAAGCTCGGGCCTTTTCCCCGGCAGGCTCGCGCAACGCTCGCTGGAAAAAACGCAAGGCCTCCAGATTCACCTGAAACAGCCGGGCCTTCCCCTCCCCGCCCGACCGGACCTCGATTCCCAACTCCTGGGCAAGCTTCTCCAGAGCTTCGGGGAAGGACAGGCGTTCGATGCGCATGAGGAAGCCGATGGCATCGCCGCCGGCTCCGCAGCCAAAACAGTGCCAAAGCCCCTTCTCCGGAGAGACCATGAGGGAGGGGGTATCGTCGGGGTGAAACGGGCAGCGGGCTTTGTAGTTTTTCCCGGCCGGCTTGAGCGCGACATACCGGCCGATGAGGTCCACGATATTCACCCGGGCTTTGATCTCCTCAACGGCGCCCATGCGCAATCTCCCGCAAAAACGGGTTGTGTTCCCGCTCGTGAGCCAGCTCCGTGGCCGGGCCATGCCCGGGCAGGATCCGCCATCCCTCTCCCAAAGTCAGGATGCGCGCCAGGGAACGGGAAAGCTCCTCCCAGGACCCGCCGGGGAGGTCCGTGCGGCCCACGGAGCCCGCGAACAACACATCACCCACGAAGATCGTCTTTTTCTTTTCCCAGAGGAAGGCCACGGAGCCCGGGGAGTGCCCAGGAAGATGCCACACCCCAAGCTCTTCCCCACCGAGGCGGAGGCAGTGGCCCTCAGCTAGAGGCTGATCCAATGGGGGTGGGGTACGGCCCATGATCCAAAAAGTCGTTTTCTCTTGGGGATGGTAGAGGAGCGCTGCTCCGGTGCGGGCCCGAAAAATTTCGGCTTGGTCGGCGTGATCGAAATGCCCGTGGGTGAGGAGAATGTATTTCAGGGAGACTTTTGTCAAAGCCAGTTCTAGCTCTGCGGAAGTTCCTCCAGGATCGATCAACACGGCCTCTTGGCCATCCAGAAGAAGATAGGCGTTGGTGAACAGCAGTCCTACCACAAATTTTTTGATCTCCATCACTCTCTCCCCACGGTATGGGCACACGTTAGGACCCCAACATCCCCGAACCCACCTGCTTGGAGGGCCCGAGCGGCCTCATTGGCAGTGGCCCCGGTCGTTAGCACGTCGTCCACCACGAGCACCGCCTCGCCCCGCCCCTTTCGGGTTGCCGCAAAAAGGCCGTGCATGGCGCGAAGCCTTTCCTCCCTGGGCCGGCCCACCTGCTCCGGAGAGGGCGCGGTTTTGCGCAGAAGGGGGCGAGCCGGAAGCCCAAGCACCCTCGCCACCTCCCGACCCAAAACCTCTGCGCCGTGGAACCCTCGCTTCTTAAGGCGCAAAGGATCCGGTGGAACCCAAGTGACCACTTTTGCCTCCCCTGCTACCCACTGGGCCATCTCCCGGGCCAAAAGCCTGGCTACAACCCGCTCGCCCTCGTATTTCACAAGGAGCACAAGGGCTCGCAGCACCCCCGCATAGGGCCCCACCGAGCGGGCCCAGGCAAAGGCTCTGGCCTCCACCGCGCACCGCTCGCACAGATCTATTCCTTCCGCTACCCCCACCCCGCAGATCTGGCAAATGCTCTGCCACCTGGGAATTTCCGAAAAACAAGCCTCACAAACCGGGGTAAGGCCCATCCCCTCCTTTCCGCAAACAAGGCAATGGGGTGGGAAGAGGAGCCCAACCCACCCCGAAAGCCACCTAACGACCGGCGATGTATTGGGCCACATCTACCAGCCGGCAGCAGTAGCCCCACTCGTTGTCGTAGAAGGAGAGCACCTTCACCACATCCAGGGCTTGAGAAAGGACCATGGTGTAACTCAGGGCCACGACCGCGGAGTGCTCCTCGCCGAGAACATCGGAGGAGACGATGAAATCGCGGGTCACGGCCATGACTTCGCCCAAGGGGCCTTTGGCCGCCTCCTCGAAGGCCCGGTTCACGTTTTCCACGGCCTCTTTGATCGTGGTGCCGGCGGGTTTCTTGAGCTTGGCCACGAAATCGGACACCGAGCCCGCAGGAACGGGCACGCGCATGGCAATCCCGTCCATTTTGCCTTCGAGGTCGCTGAAGATCGTGGGGATGGAGCGAGCGGCGCCAGTGGAGGTGGG
>JBBIVL010000068.1:0-2627 GCA_037439765.1 Candidatus Bipolaricaulota bacterium | reverse complement strand
GTTGGCCGCGGCGGCCCGCGCCCGCGCCAAATCCCGATGGGGCGAGTCCAGCCGTTGGTCCGCAGTGTAGGCGTGAATCGTGGTCAGAAATCCATGTTCGATGCCGAACGCTTCATGGAGGACCTTCACCACCGGGCCCAGGGAGTTGGTGGTACAGGAAGCGGCGGACACGATCCGGTGTTTTTGGGGATCAAAGTGGTGCTCGTTGATACGCCACAGGATCTGGGGGACCTCCGCGCTCTCCTCTCCTTTGGGTGGGGCGGAGAGGAGAACGCGTTTGGTCCCGGCTTTGAGGTGGCCGGCGGCCAGAGCTGGGTCGGTGAACACCCCGCTGGACTCAATCACCAGGTCGACCCCCAAGTCCTTCCAGGGAAGGGCTGCGGGATCCTTTTCCGCCAGGAAACGGATCTCCCGACCATCCACCCGCAAAGCATTGTCCGTGGCGGAGATGGGGAAGGGAGCCCGGCCGTAGACTGTGTCGTATTTCACTAAATGGGCCGGGATCTTAGGGGAGGGAAACCCGGGATCGTTGATAGCTACCAGTTCTAAGGGCCAACCCCGTTTAGCCAGGACACGCAGGGTAAGCCGCCCGATGCGCCCAAAACCGTTGATCGCTATCTTCGTCACGTGCCCTCCTTTCGGCACAAGCTCAGGAAAAGCTCATGGAGGCGAAGGTCCTCCGTGAGCTCGGGATGAAACGTAGCCCCGAGGATCGGGCCCTGTTGAACGAGCACGGGCTCGTTTTGGTAGTGGGCCAATACATGGGCACGAGGCCCCACTTCCCGGATCGCTGGGGCCCGGATGAACACGGCCGGCACCTCTCCCAACCCATTGACCCGCACCGCGGCCTCGAAGGAGTCCACTTGCCGACCGGTGGCGTTGCGCTCCACCAAGACATCGAGAAGGCCAAAATATTTTTCCGGCCAGTTCGTGATGCCCCGGGCCAAGAGGATGAGCCCGGCGCAGGTGCCGAAGGCCGGCAAGCCCTCCCCAAGCGCCCGCCGAAGCGGCTCCGCCAAGCCCGCACGGGAAAGGAGACGCCATTGGGCCGTGGACTCCCCGCCCGGGAAGATGATTCCAGAGAGCTCGCCAAGGTCCTCGGGTCGTCGTACCTCCACCCCTTCCACCCCCAACCGGGCCAGACAAGAAAGGTGCTCTCGCACCGCTCCTTGAACGGCCAAAACCCCGATCTTCATCGGTATTGCATCAACGCTTGTTCCGGGATCTTCTCGATCTCCAGGCCGGGCATGGCCTCGCCCAGATCCTCGGAAACCTGGGCCAAAACTTCGGGTTCATCGTAGTACGTGCAGGCCAGGACAATGGCGCGGGCGCGTTTCTCGGGGTTGGCGCTCTTGAAGATCCCGCTGCCCACGAAGACCCCGTCGGCGCCAAGGAGGCGCATGAGGGCCGCATCGGCCGGGGTGGCCACACCCCCGGCGGCGAAGTTCACCACGGGAAGCCGCCCGAGTTCCTGGATCATCTCCAGAATCTCCACGGGCGCGCCCAGCTCCTTGGCGTAGGTCACCAATTCTGCCCGGGACATTTCTTTGAGGCGACGAATTTGCTCATTGAGAAGGCGCATGTGGCGCACGGCCTCCACCACGTTGCCCGTGCCGGCCTCGCCTTTCGTGCGCAGCATGGCCGCGCCCTCCGCCAGCCTCCGACAGGCCTCCCCCAAATCGCGGCACCCGCACACGAAGGGTACCTTAAATTGCCACTTGTCGATGTGGTGGAAGGGATCAGCCGGGGTGAGGACCTCACTTTCGTCGACGAAGTCCACCCCTAGGGCCTCGAGGATTTTGGCCTCGGCGATGTGGCCGATGCGGCACTTGGCCATGACCGGGATGGACACGGCGTTCATGATCTCCTTGATCTTCTTGGGGTCGGCCATTCTGGCCACACCGCCTTGGGCGCGGATATCCGCAGGAACCCGTTCCAAGGCCATCACCGCCACCGCGCCGGCCTCCTCGGCGATTCTCGCCTGCTCGGGCGTGGTCACGTCCATGATGACCCCACCCTTGAACATCTCGGCGAAACCCGTTTTCACCCGGTAGGTTCCTTTCTCCATTCCCCACCTCCAAAACCAATATCCTGGAGCCGGCGAGAGGAATCGAACCCCCGACCCGCCGCTTACGAAGCGGCTGCTCTGCCGTCTGAGCTACGCCGGCCTAAAAACGAAGCTTACTGTCCCCCTCTGCGTTTGCAAGGGCAAACCCGCCCATCCAGGGGCGGACAAACCCGCGCAGCTCAGACTTCACACGTACCAGCGTTTATCGGCGCACTCGCCAATAACCTCCCCGCTGCCCGCCCACCATCCAGTCACCGGAAAGCTCATTAGCGTAGGGATTGTACGAGCCCACGAGCGTAACGTTGACGATATCGCCCGGCCACTGGAACACAAACTGGAACTGGCCTCCAGAGAAGGTGCCGGTTCCGGGCGAGGCCAACCCTCCCACATACGCGGTTCCCGTAACACTCACGCCCACCTGGCTGAGTTGGAGCTCAAATTGCACGGTAACGCCCGCATTGTTGGAAATGGTGCCCACCCAACGGCCAGAGATGCTGCCGGTTTGGCCCTCCGTGACGCTCACCGTGTACATGGCGCTTGCGGTCTTTCCACAGTTGTC
>JBBIVL010000067.1:0-8217 GCA_037439765.1 Candidatus Bipolaricaulota bacterium | reverse complement strand
CGGTGAAATCCACCACGAGCTCCTCGCCCTGCACGCGCAATTCCACGCGCACAAGAACTCCTTCGTCCAGGGAATCGGCGAATCTGTAAATCCCGTTCGGCACCTGCCTTATGGCCGCGCGCATGCGTCGCTCAGAATAGCGACAAAGCTCTTCGTAGGCGGAAAGAAGCATTCTTATCCCGAAGCGCTCGGCCAAAGAGGAGAGGCGGCGGATCCCCGTTTCCACGGCGGCCCGCTGGGCCCGGAGATCCCCTTCCCGCTCCTTGGGCGTGCGCACGTTGGCCAAAATCAGGGCAAGAAGATCCCGATCAAGCTCGCCCTTTCGCCAGAGTTTCACCGGCGGGATGCGCAAACCCTCCTGAAAGATCTCCCGCGCCTGGGCGGGAAGGCTTCCGGGAGTCATTCCACCTACATCGGCGTGGTGGGCGCGCACGGCCACAAATCCCAGAAGTTTCTCGTCCAAAAACACCGGGGCCACGAAGGTGATGTCGGGAAGATGGGCTCCACCCTGGAAAGGATCGTTCAGGACGACGATATCGCCTGGGTACCAGTCCGCGAAAGCCTTGAGGGCGGCGCGCACGGAGAAGGGCATGGCCCCAAGGTGCACAGGTATGTTCTCCGCCTGGGCCACAAGCTTTCCCTCCGGGCTGAACAGGGCTGAGGAACAATCCCGCCGCTCCTTGATGTTCGGGGAATAGGCGGTGCGGATGAGGGCCGTGGACATCTCCTCGGCGATCCCGGAAAGGGCGTGGCCCAAAACGGCCAAGGTGATGGGATCCATTCACACCTCCAAAATGAGGTTGCCGTAGCTATCCACGTGGGCGCGGACTCCGGGCGGGATAAGGCAGGTGGACTCCAAACCCTCCACCACCGCCGGCCCGAAAAATTCCGCGCCCCCAGGAAGGGCTTCACGCCGATAAACTGGAGTCTTTTCCCAACCCTCGAGGAAGAAAACCTTCCGCTGCTCGATGAGGGCCTCCGAAAGCGTCCCTTTTTGTGAAATGTGCGGAAGATCGCAGGGCTCGGTCTTTCCCACGGCAGTGAGGCGAAAATTCACGAGCTCCACAGGCTCTTCCGGCGCGCTATACCCATAAAGGCGGGCATGTTCTACGTCAAAACGGGCCCGGAGCTCCGCTAGGTCCTGGTCGCAAAGTGGACGATCGGGAAGGGAAAGCGTGAGTTCAAAGGCCTGGCCGCGGTAGCACAGGTCCGCAGCAGGTAAGAATTTTCTAGCCTCCACCGGAACGCCCTCCGAGCCGAGGATTTCCTCCGCTTCCTTGCGAAACTCTGCGAGGATCTCGTTCACGCGGGAAGGAGAAACCTCATGGAGGGGAAGAACGAGGGAGCGGACAAAAGTGTGGACGAGGTCAGCAAAGAGCAGGCCGAGGGCGGAGAGGACGCCGGCGTGGGCCGGGACAAGGACGGTAGGGATCCCCAATTTCCTTGCCAAGGAAGCGCCGTGGAGGGGTCCTGCGCCGCCGAACGCGACCAGGACGAAATCCCGGGGGTCGTGGCCGCGCTCCACGGAGATCACGCGGATGGCCCGTTCCATGGTGGCCTCGGCCACCTCCAGGATTCCCCAAGCCGCTTTTTCCAGGGAAAGCCCCAAAGGATCGGCAATTTTTTGGATGGCCTGCGCGGAAAGCTTCGGGGAAAGAGGGGGAAGACCGCCCAATGGTCGTTCCGCGGGAAGGTGGCCCAGGACGAGGTGGGCGTCGGTCACGGTGGGTTCTGTTCCGCCGCAGCCGTAGCAGGCCGGTCCGGGATTCGCCCCAGCGCTCTGCGGACCCACCCGAAGACCCCCTCCGGCATCGACCCAGGCCAGGGAACCGCCGCCGGCGCCCACCGTGTGCACGTCCACCATGGGAAGCCGCACCGGCCGGCCAGCGATCTCCCGCTCCGGAGTCAGCCGAATTTCCCCATTTTGCACGAGGGAGACGTCCGTGGAAGTTCCGCCCATATCGAAGGTGATGAGGTTGGAAAAACCAGCGACGAGGCCCACGCGCCGGGCTCCCTCCACCCCTCCCGCCGGTCCAGAGAGAAGAAGGCTCGCTGCCCTTCTTCCTGCTTCTTCCGCTCCAGCCACGCCGCCGTTGGACTGCATCACCAAAAGGGGCGCGAAAATTCCTCGCTCCTGCAGGGCTTGGCCCAGCCGCGTGAGATACCCCTCCACGACCGGCCGCAGGGCCGCGGTGATTACCGTGGTGGAGGTGCGCTCGTATTCGCGAAATTCGGGAAGGATTTCGGAAGAAAGAGTTATCGGGACTTTAACGCCCTCTTCCTGGAGGATGGCCCGCACGCGCCTCTCGTTTTCTGGATTTAGGAAGGAAAAAAGGAGGACCACGGCCACGGATTCGATTTCCCCTTCGTTTATCCTGTGGGCCAATTTTCGCACCGCTTTCTCATCCAGTGGGTGGATCACGCGGCCTTTAGCATCCAGCCGCTCTGGCACTTCCAAGCGCCATTCCCGCGGCACGATGGGCTTTGGTCGCTCGCAGAAAAGGTCGTAGAGAGAAGGTCGGTTTTGACGACCGATCTCCAAAACGTCGCGGAAACCGTGGGTGGTGAAAAGGCATGTTTTGGCCCATTTCCCCTCAAGGAGGGCATTGGTGGCAATCGTTGTGCCATGCACGATCCTTTGGATTTCGGCGAACCCGATCTTCGCGAGACCGGCGAGGAAGCCCTCCTCTTGGGCCGGTGTGGTGAGGATTTTGAACGCGCGGAGAACTCCGTCCTCCACCCAAACGAAATCGGTGAACGTTCCGCCAATATCCACGCCAACAATCTTTGTCACGGCCGGAATCCTACCGAACGAGCGCGAAATTGGAAGACCCAGGTCTTTAGTGGAACGCACCCCTGACCTTCGGGTAAGACGGCTAGTTCTTGTAAAGGGGAAGAATGCGAAAAGTTTGGCTTGCTTTAGTCGTTTTGACGTTCCTGGACCTTCCGGGGCTGGCGGAGAATCCGGCTGGTCTAGCGGAGGCATGGTTCGCGGCGTTGGCTGAAAGAGACGGGATAGTGCTTCAGGAAGCCTACGCCTCCGATGCTCTGGTCTTCTTTTACGGGACGCCCCGCACAGGCTTTTTGACTGGAACCGAAATCGCGGCGGGCTGGGAAGAAGTCCTTGGCGCGCTCCTCGCGGTTCAAGTCACCCCAAGGAAACTCGAGGTCTTGCCGGAGGTCCGCCCCGTGATCGCCCTGTTTGCGTTGGGCGAAGACCTCGAGGCCATATGGGCCATGCGCTTTGATCCCTCCGGCAAGATAGTCAGGGAGGAATTCCTTCTTTACGGCGTGTCGCCTCTCGACCAGCCGCCCGTTCTCGATGCTCAGGTCGTCTTGGGCGAGTACACGCAAACTGTGAGCAACGCCGGCGTGACCTTTTCGTTCCGTAACGGTGCTCTTCCTCTTTTCGGTGCCCTTTCCGCTCCGGGGACGGGCTGGGTCTCCGTGGGCTTCGATCCCGAGTTCAGCATGCGCGGCGCCAATTTCGTCTTTGCGTGGGCGGATCAGGCTGGAGTGCATGTCCAAGACCATTACGGAAACGTCCCCACAAGCCATCGGCAAGATAAAACAACTCATGTCTTCCTCGCCGCGGGGATCGAGGAGGGTGGCGTGACCACGGTGGAGTTCATCATCCCCTTGGATTCCGGGGATCTTGAGGATAAGCCCCTGGTGCGCGGCAAAACCTACACGGTACTGCTGGCGTATCATCGCAACTCCGGCACGCCTTCGCGCCACACCGCCCGAGGACAGGCCCAGATAACCTTGGAGTAAGCCATGAACGCGCTAGCGCACACGGCTTACACCACGATTTTGGGATTGCCCCTCGTTTTTTGGATAGGTACCCTCTCCTACGTTCTCCTGGCGATCACAGTGGGGCTTATGGTTTTTCTTAAGCGAGGCCCAAAGAGGTTGAAATGGCACCGTTGGCTAGGAGCGATCACTTTTATTCTCGCTACATTCCACATGCTTCTCGGGGTCTCAGCCTATTTCGGCTAGCATAGTGAAATTGCGCGACTCACCGTTGGTGCGAAGTCGTGCCTGGCCACCCAGTTTAGGAAGGGAGGACGTGAAACGTGTCTCGCCCCCATGGCCGGTTCGCTGGGTCGTAAGAGACAAAAAGCGGCGCAGAGCTGCCCATAGGCCCAGAGGATCCCGCGTTCCTCCGCCTTCCCGGGCACAAACTCCGGTCAGTGCGCCGCTGACTCCTCATCCGTCCGACTATTGGCCTCGCACTACCCATGGAAAAGGAGGTAGCCCTGGGCCAGGGCTCAGCCTCGGCAAAATCAAGGTCGTTCTGGATTGTCCATTTCGCAAACAGGGAACCGGTCCGAGGGGTGCCAGAGCCGCGCAGGACTTCCCTCTGCCTACTTTCCGTCCTGGTGCGTGAACCGAAAGGCCCCGTAATGGTGTAGGGTGGCTATTATCCCCCGATCCTTCTGTGGGAGGCTAAGCGTAGGTAAGGCCAGCACATAACTCCGATTGCTCCCTCCAAACTTCGCCCACCGCGTGGGATTGGCTTCACTTATTGCACTCAATGCTTCGCAGAGAAGATCATTCCAGCGCTTCGCAGTAACAGCATCGCGGGGTTCTTCGAGAAGCTCAAGCACAAGGCTTTCCGGGTATTGGGTGTAGCTGGCGGCGTTTCGGTGTCAAAGAGCGGCAAGGTTTTCACTTTTGCGGGCAGGATTGCAATAGACCCCTGTGGGCCGTTGATAAGGACGTTTAGGCCCGGTTCAACGTGTTTTCAATGGGCCAATCCACGCTCCTGAGCAATCGTATTAGGCGGGCATTTTTCCAGCACGGGCGGACCCGGTGATGGAGATAAGGAGAGGGAACCCTTGGGGCTGGGGAGTCGTGACAAACCAAGCCAGGGCCCCCAATATGGCTGGCGCGAACCCCATCAAGGACCGGTCCTGCTCTTCTGGCCAGGTTTGTTCGAGAGCGCCGCTTCATGTTGCGGGCCGTAAAACAGGGCCAACTTGGCAAACGAGCCCTCAGGTGTAGCGTTGTCAGCGGGCGGGTAGGACTTGACAGGCTGGTCAGACCGGTTATACTGGCTAGCGCATGGCCGGGCAGACAAAAGCTAGCGATACCAAGTTCGGCCCCGTGGTCCCAGCCCCGGTGCCCACAAAAACCGCCCTTGTGGTCCAGGCCATCGCCGAGAAGATCCGGACCGGCGAGCTCCGCCCAGGTGACCGCCTCCCATCGGAACGGGACCTTGCCACCCAACTCGGAGTCAGTCGCCCTTCGGTGCGCGAGGCCATTGCCGCGCTGCAACTCGCGGGACTCCTGGAAACTAGGCTAGGCGACGGAACCTATGTGACCTTCCGTCTAACCCAGCCGCTTGAGTTGCTCCTAAACAAAGCTCAAGAAATCCTCCACACCAGTGAAAGTCCTTTGGAAATTCTCACCCTGCGTCGAGTCTTGGAGGTGGGTGCTGCCAGGCTAGCGGTGATCCGTGCTACCCCCGAAGACGTTGAGCTGGTCCAAGAGATCTGGCGAAGAAAGCGGCATTTGGCTCTGTCCGGCCGGTACGAGGAGTACTTGAGCATTGCGGAGCAATTCCACTTAGCGGTGGCGCGAGCCACCCACAGCGAAGCAGTGACCAAAATGGTGGCCAGCGTCCTCCAAGCTGTGCATCAGCCGTTGTGGCGGGCCATGCGGGTGGACTACTACCGCCGTGACCCCGTCCGCATTCAAGAAATGCTCGCCGTTCATGAAGCTATTCTGCAAGCCCTGCGCAAACGCGATCTCCAAGCCATCACCGAAGCAGTCGAACTCCACTTCGACCTCCAGATTCAACAACTCTATGGTGGAGGGAGAACTGATGAAAGTTAACGCGGATAAATGTGTGGGCTGTGGAGTATGCCTGGATTTTTGCCCAGTGGGAGCGATCAAGCTGGTGGATGGGCGCGCGATGGTGGTTGAGGAGGAATGCACGGAATGCTGGGTCTGCTACCGCAACGCTATCTGCCCAAACCGCGCCTTTGAACCTACACCCCTGGAAACCTTCGGCCAAGTGTTCAAGCACGTGCTCAGCGACCCCACCGAGACTTATCAGGGAACAGGCGTTCCTGGGCGAGGCACAGAGGAAGCAAAGACCAATGACGTCACAGGTCGTTACCGTCCCGGTTTTTATGGGATCTGTATTGACGTGGGCCGCCCAGGAGTCGGCACCTATCTGCGCGATGTCCAAAAAATAACAGAAGCCTTGGCCCAGGTGGGTGTGAGCTTTGCTTCGCCCGAAGAGAACCCCCTTTCGGCGGTGATGGCCGACTTGCGAACCGGAAAAATTCGGAACGATCTCCTCAACGTTCGTGTTCTTTCCATCATTATTGAGGCCTTATGTGAAGCGAATAAACTCCCAGCGGTTTTGTTGGCTCTGCAAAAAATCGCCGGAGAGATTGATACGGTTTTCTCCCTTGGAATCGTCTCAGTTTGGGACGAGGCTCAAAACGAGCATCTTGCTCGGACCTTGCTGGCCGCGGGGCTCCCGCAGCCTCGCCGCGGCAAAGTTAACGTCGGCCTGGGCCGCCCGCTTGTGCACTTTCAAGGAGGAGAGAAATGACCCATAGCCTCCATCGCTTCGGCCCCCTACAAGACAGGGATTTCGTGTGGCAGGTCTACCATGCCAAGGGGATCAACGATAAAAACATTCCCGAAAAACTCCGCGCAGTCATGCAGGTGGTGAATGCGTTGGGAAGTGAGAACTTGGGGGATGTCAAGACAGGTCCTGTTCTCTGTACCTCGGAGGAAACGATCAAGGCCAGGTTCACTGTGCAGTCCCGCCTGCGTGGTGTCTTCACCAAGAAAAGCCAGGTGGTCGGGTTCCTGCGTCGCATGAAGGAGCTTGATCTAGGGCTGAGCGTGATCATTGCCGGAGAACTGGGGGAGGTTCTTTCCGCCTGCGAAGAGGCTGGCTTAACTCCCCACACTGTCAACTACTCCATCGGGGTTTTTGGCCGGACGGAGCTCCTCCCTGAAGAAGAGGTGCTGGCCGTGACCTCCATGTGCGGCCACCACATGATCGCCGCTTCCCTCGTGGAGCGGCTACGGGAAAAAGTGCGAAAAGGTCACGTCGCGCCCGAGGAGGCTGCTCGGAAACTGGCGTGTTTTTGTCCTTGTGGAATCTTCAACCCGGTGAGGGCAAAAAAGATTCTCATGGCCAGCAAGCCGAAAGGAGGTGATAGTCGCCAACAAGGCGCGAAGTAAACCGGAGGATTTCAAACTCAGAGAAGGAGGTGCGCGATGCGTAAGATGTTGATGGTTGTTTTAGCGTTAGGATTATCGGTAGGTTGGGCATGGGGTGCCTATCCCGAAAAAACTGTAGAGATAGTGGCTTGGGCCTCACCAGGTGGGGGAAGTGACCTGATGTGCCGCACCTTCGCCCAGGCCCTGCAGGAGGCGGGGTTCCCGCAACCTCTGTATGTGGTCAACAAACCGGGTGGGTCCGGCGCAGTGGGGATGGCCTACGTTCAGGGGAAACCGGCGGATGGCTACACAATCCTTGGGGTCACCAACAACCTCATCTTCACCCCCCTGACCACCCCGGGCTTCCAATATACCTGGCGGGATTTCGAACCTATTGCCATGTTTGGTTATGACCCCAAGTACATCGTAGTGGCTGCAGGAAGCCCCTTCCAAACCATCGAGGATCTGATCAACTACGCCAAGGCTCACCCAGGGGAGGTGAAGGTCGGAACGTTTGGCCCTGGCTCCGACGACCATATCGTCGGCATGCTTCTCGCCCAGAAGGCGGAGGTTGACCTGAATTTCATCCCCTTCGATAGTGGTGGGGAGATCCTTGCTGCGCTTCTCGGGGGTCACATCGACGCCCAGGTGGCCGAGCTAAACGAGGTGAAGGGCCAGTTCGACGCGGGGGCTGTGCGAATCTTGGCAGTGGCCACGGCCGCGCGCGTGCAAGCGCTGCCCGACGTTCCCACACTGACGGAGAAGGGCTGGGAAGTAGTGCTCCCCAAGTTCCGTGGATTCATGGTCAAGAAGGGCACACCGGAGGATGTGGTAAGAATCCTCAGCGAGTACACGATAAAGGCTATTCAATCCCCGGTGTTCGTAGCCTATGTCCAAGCCCAAAACCTTGAGCCAGCTTTGGTGGTGGGCGCGGACTTCGCCAAGCTCCTTGAGAGCTACGAAACAGCGGTGAAGGACGTACTCAAAGCGCTGGGCTACTGAGGGAGAAGCGGGGCGGGCCAA
>JBBIVL010000066.1:0-8229 GCA_037439765.1 Candidatus Bipolaricaulota bacterium | reverse complement strand
CCGGCAGGTTTCCCCGGAAGAGGTTCACTTCCTCGACGTCTCGCCGAAGCAGATGGTTTCGGTGGCGACGTCGTTGATCCCCTTCCTCGAGCACGACGACGCCAACCGCGCCCTCATGGGGGCGAACATGCAGCGCCAGGCCGTGGCCCTCTTGCGGCCGCAAGCGCCTCTCGTGGGCACCGGCCTTGAGCGTAAGGCCGCTATCGATTCCGGCGCGGTGGTAGTCGCGGCCGAGGACGGCGTGGTGGCCTATGTGGACGGGCAAAGAATCGTGATCAAGGGGAAAAAAGGCGAGAAAACTTACCGCCTGCGCATCTTTGAACGCTCCAACCAAAACACCGTGATCCACCAGCGGCCGTTAGTGCGCAAGGGCGCGAAGGTGAAAAAGGGCGAGGTCATCGCGGACTCCCAGTTCTCCGAAGGTGGGGAGCTTGCCCTGGGCACCAACCTGTTGGTGGCCTTCTTGCCCTTCGAGGGCTTCAACTATGAGGACGCCATCGTGGTCTCCGAGCGCTTGGTGCGCGAAAGCCTTATGGACTCCATCCACATTCAGGAATTCGAGGTCCGGGCGGAGGACACGAAGCTGGGACCGGAGGAAATTACAGCGGACATCCCCAACCTCCCGCGCTCGGCCATGCGCAATCTGGACGAGCACGGCATCGTGCGTTTGGGAACGGAAGTGCGCACGGGCGATATTCTGGTAGGTAAGATCACCCCCAAAGGGGAGAGCGAACCCACTCCGGAGGAACGCATCTTTCTCTCCATCTTTGGCGAACGCATGCGCAACTTCAAGAACACGTCGCTTAGGATGCCGCCCATCACCGGCACGGCCACGGTGATCCGCGTGAAGCGCCTTTCCCGAGCGGCGGGCGACGAGCTGGAAGCCGGGGTGAACGAACTGGTGAAGGTTTACGTGGCCCAGCGCCGGCGCATCGCCGTGGGCGACAAACTTGCCGGCCGCCACGGAAACAAAGGGGTCATCTCCGCCATCCTGCCCGAGGAGGACATGCCTTTCTTGCCCGACGGCACCCCCGTGGACGTGGTCCTGAATCCTTTGGGCGTGCCCTCCCGCATGAACTTGGGCCAGATTTTTGAGACGAACCTCGGGTGGCTGGCCGCGCTGCGGGGGGAGAAGGTGGCTTCCCCGCCGTTTGACGGGGCTAAGGAAGAGGAGATCCTCTCCGAACTCACCGTGGAACTCAAGGAGCGCGGGCTTTCCGACGGCTCCCGTACCGACGGCAAAGTGGTTCTTCGGGATGGCCGTACCGGCGAGCCCTTTGAATCCCCGGTTACGGTGGGGGTGATGTACCTTCTCAAGCTGGAGCACATCGCCGCGGAAAAGATTCATGCTCGCTCCACGGGTCCTTACGCCCTCATCACTCAGCAGCCGCTGGGCGGCCGAGCCCACTTCGGCGGGCAGCGCCTGGGCGAGATGGAGGTGTGGGCCCTGGAGGCCTACGGTGCAGCCTCCCTCCTCCAAGAGATGCTCACCCTCAAGAGCGACGATGTGCGAGGCCGGGTGGCCCTGTACAAATCCATCCTCCGGGGGGAGGACTTCCCCCGCCCGGGCATCCCCGAATCCTTCCGGGTCCTGTGGCAAGAACTGCGCTGTCTTGGTCTTTCCCTCAAGGCGTACGACAAAAGCGGGCGGGAGTTGGATATCATTTAGCCCGTGATGGAAGAGCGGGCAGCGGGGCTGATTCTATTCCGGGAGGATTCCGGCCAACGCCAGTATCTCCTCATCAAGAATCGCCATGGTGGGCACTGGGGATTCCCTAAAGGCCATGTGGAGGTGGGCGAGGAGGAGGTGCAAACGGCCCTGCGGGAGGTGGCCGAAGAGGTGCGGATTCATCGGCTCTACCTCGTTCCGGGTTTCCGTACGGTTGTTCGCTACACCTTTCCCCGGCACCACCGGCGGGTGCAAAAGGAAGTGGTGCTGTTCTTGGCCCGGGCCGAGGAAGAAGGCGAGCCCGCGCGGGAGGAGGTGGACGCGATGATCTGGTTGCCTTACCCGGAGGCCCTCCAACGCATCACCTTCCCGGAGCAGCAGAATGCCCTGCGCCAAGCGGAAGCCTGGCTGAATGCCGGGTGAAGTGGGACACAATGAATACCGGTGCGATCGCTTCGGTGCTGGTTTTCTTCCTCACCTATGCCCTGATTTTCAGCCGCTTTCGCCAGACCCTTGGCGCTTTGCTGGGTGCGGTGGCCATGCTTTTGGTGGGCACAGCCTTCGGCTTCCTCTCCGCACACGATGTCGCCGCGCTTATCGATGTGGACACCCTTCTCCTCCTTTCGGGGATGATGATCATCGTAGGGATGCTTCAGCGAACCGGTTTTTTTCAATACGTGGCCATCAAAGCTGCCAAATGGTCCAAGGGCCGCATCCTCACCCTGTTCATCGCCTTGGCAATCGCTAGCGCCGTCCTTTCCATGTTCCTCGATAACCTCACCACCATGCTCACCTTTGTTCCCGTCACCCTTTCCATTGCCGATGTGATCGGGATTTCCCCTACGCCTCTCCTTTTAGGCGAAACGATCGCCGCGGATTTAGGTGGGGTATTCACCCTTATCGGCGATCCGCCCAATGTCATCATTGGCTCCGCCGGCCGCCTTTCCTTCAACGATTTCCTCAGCCACACCGCGCCCGTGGCCCTGCTGGCCTTTGCGGCAACGCTGACCTTCCTGATCTTTCGCTACCGCCGGGCTTTTGCCGCCCAAGAAGTGCAAACGCAACTTCTCCGGCAGCTGGACGAACGCCAGGTGCTAACCGATCCCCGTACCATGACCAAGCTGTTGCTTATCTTTTCCGGGGTGATTGTGCTTTTCGTGCTGCATGCGTGGCTGCACCTTACCCCTGGTCTGGCGGCGATGTGCGGGGCAGCGGTGGCCATCGCGGTGGTACGACCGAAAGTTGAAACAGTCGTGCAGAGCATAGAGTGGGAGATGCTCATCTTCCTCTTGGCCCTGTTTGTGGTAGTGGGCGGGCTGAACCGCAGCGGCGTGTTGCCCTACCTGGCCCGGAGCCTCAGCTCCCTGGGCGCGGGCTCCGTCGTTGTCTTGGCCACGGTTTTCTTTTGGGGAAGCGGCATTCTCTCCCTCTTCATCAGTGCGGTTCCCACCACCGTGGCCTTTGTGCCCTTGGTACAGGAGCTCGGAGCCTTGGGCATGCCCACCCATCCCTTGTGGTGGGCCCTGGCTTTGGGCATCGGTTTCGCCGGACCGGGCACCCCCTTTGCCACCGCCGCCAATATCGGCACCCTAAACCTTGCCAAGCACGGACCCCAACCTCTCACCTACCAGGAGTGGGTGGCTGTGGGCATCCCCAGCTTCCTCATTTCCGGGCTCTTGGGGAGCTTGCTCCTTTGGTTGGGCATACGGATTGGGTGGTTCTTGTAAAGGGGCGAAGGTGACCACGGTTCAAAAAATTCTCCCTGACCTTTTCCTCGTGGATGTGGACCACTTTGGCGAACCAGGTTTGGGAGGAGCCTACATCCTGGTTGCAGACGACGAGGTGGCCTTGTTCGATTCGGGAACCTCCCGGGCCAAGGACCGCATTCTCCAGGCGCTCTCCGAGCTCGGTTTCTTGCCTGACCACGTCCGCTGGATTTTTCTGACCCACGTGCATTTGGACCATGCCGGCGGAGCAGGTGCCCTTTTCCCACAGCTCCCCCAGGCTACCGTGGTGGTCCATCCCCGGGGGGCCAAGCACCTCGTGGACCCCAGCAAGTTGGTGGCGTCTACAAAAGAAGCAACCGGCGCGAGATTTCGCTTCTATGGCGAGGTGTTTCCCATTCCGGAGGGGCGCCTCCGTCCCGCCGCGGACGGGGAAACCTTTGCTCTGGGCCCCCTACGCGTCCAGGCCCTTGATGCGCCTGGCCATGCCCCCCACCACCTCTGCTTCTTCATCCCCAAAGAGGGGCTTCTGTTCACGGGAGATGCCGCAGGTCTTTACCTAAAGGGGCGCCTCTTGCCGACCACGGTGCCCCCGAGCTTTGACCTTCCGGCCTCCTTGGCCACGTTGGAGAAGCTGGAGGCGTTAAAACCCAGCCTGCTCCTTTTCACCCATTTTGGCTCCGGCGACCCCCGGCTTCTTGTCGAATACCGGGATCTTCTCGGGCGGTGGGTGGAGCGCGTGCGCCGGCACAAACAAAAACCTGAAGAGGAAGTGGTTTCCGCGATCCTGGCTGAACTTCGCGCCGAGGGCTGGCCGGTGGGACCGGGGGTCTCCGGCGATTGGACCATGTCCGTGCGCGGGGTCCTCACGTACCTTCGCCGTCTGGAGGCCAGCGGTTGATTGCCTTCGTCCTCCTTCCCGTTCCCAGGACCACAGGCTTTGAGTATCGGGTCCCGGAGGGGATGGAGGTCCGGCCAGGCGATTGGGTGGAGGTCCCTTTTGGCCGACGTCGGCTCCTGGGGGTTGTTCAAGAAATTCGGGCTAAACCGGAATACTGCGGGGAGCTTCAACCGATTAGCCGCGTCTTGGGGCCTGCCCTCCCTCCCGGCTTCCTCCCCCTTCTCCGCACGGTGAGCGAGGAGGCCTGCGTTGCCCTGGGCATGACCGTGGCCCATGTGGTGCCGAAGCCCGTGACGGCCCGGGTAAGGCCTGCGCATTTTCCCTTTACCTATACCGAGGCGGAAAAAGCCGTGGAGCTCACCGCCGAGCAAGAACGAGCGGCAAAGGCGGTGGCTGAAGCCCTAGGGAAGCCCGAAAAATTCCTGCTGTTTGGCCCACCCGCCTCGGGCAAAAGTGAGGTGTACCTAAATGTGGCCCGCACCGCTGTGGAAGCCGGCCAGCATGTGATCCTGCTGGAGCCGGAGATCTCCCTTCTCCCGCAGCTTTGGGCCCGCGGCCGGCGAACCCTTCCCACCCCACCCGTGGCCTACCACGGCGAGCTTCCCCCCGGCCAACGCGCCCAAATCTGGAGGGAAGCGCTCACCGGCGGGATAGCGTGCGCGGTGGGCACGCGTTCCGCAGTGTTCCTGCCCTTTCCCGCGCTGGGGCTCATTGTGATCGACGAGGAGGGTGAGCCGGGGTACAAGGAGGAACGCACCCCCCATTACCATGCGCGGCGGGTGGCGGAAGCCCGGATGGAAACAGGCTTTCCCCTCCTGCTGGGCGGGGCTGCTCCCGCTGTGGAAACCTTCTTCCGCGCGGAACAGGGGGAACTCCACCTCCTCCCCTTGTCCCGGCGGGTGGCAGGACGTCCCCCAGTGGTTGCTGCCGTAAGCAAGGGGCCCGAGGAGGTCATCGGTCCGGAACTCCGGCAAGCGATGGCCCGGCACCTGGCCCAGGGCGGGCAAGTGCTTCTCTTTCTCAACCGCCTGGGCTACTTCACGGGTTCGGCTTGCCGCCGGTGCGGGGATATCCTGCGTTGTCCGGGTTGCGAAGTCCCTCTGGTCTTCCACCTCGCGGAAAAAACCTTTCGCTGCCCCGCTTGTGGCCAAAATTTTTCCGCGCCGGCGTGCCGCCGCTGCGGGGGGACCCGGCTCCGCTTGTTCGGGGCCGGCACCGAACGCGTGGAACACGAGGTTAAGAAGCTGTTCCCCCAGGCCCGCGTGGCCCGTCTGGACGAGGAAACCGCACGCCACCGCGACGCTATCCTTTCCGCTTTGGCCCGAAAGGAGCTAGACATCCTTGTGGGCGCCCAGATGATCGGAAAAGGGCTGGACTTCCCCGGTATCACCCTGGTGGGCGTGATCGAGGCCGACCAGCTCCTGGCCATGCCCACCTTTTACGCTGCGGAGCGCACCTTCCAGCTTTTACTTTCCGCGATCGGCCGGGCGGGGCGAGGGAGCCTGCCGGGCGAAGTTCTCGTGCAAACGAACATGGCCGATCATTACGCGGTAGCCGCAGCCCTACGGGGGAATTACCTCGCCTTCTACCAAGAGGAAATCAGGTTTCGCGAGCTTTTGCGCTACCCTCCTTTTTCCCGGCTTGTGCGCATCTTGGGAAGAGGAGCACGCGCGGCCACCCAGGTGGAGAAAATAGCCGGACTGCTGCGGGATGCGGGGCTGGAAGTGCTCGGCCCGGCCAGACTCCACCCGCTCCGGGGCGAACCCCGCGTGCAACTCCTCGTGCGGGGCGGAAAGGATCTGCCCATCCGCGTGCGTCGGGCCCTTCCCAAACTCCCTCCTAACCTGCGGGTCGAGCCGGACCCGTTCTGGCTAGGCTAGTCCAGGGGCCAGAAGTTCTGCTCGTGCCAGACGCGCTGACGCAGCTCCTCGTCCAGGGCGGCCAACAAATCCAGGTGGGACTGCTCCCACTTGGCCAGGGCGGTGAAGAGCTGGGCCAACTCGGGCGGGGCGTTCTTGGCTTTTTCCGCGTAGAAGGCCACGGCCCGTTCTTCCAGGGCCATGCCTGCGTAGATCGCCGCGGCCTCAAAGCCAGCGGCCTCAATCTCCCTCCGCACAGCCTCGGTGAGGACTGCTGCGGAAACATCCACGGGAAGCCGAGAAGCCGCCGCCACCTTCCCGGTGCGCAAAAGCTCCCCCAATAGCTTGGCCAAATAGGCCTTGTGGCGCTCCTCTTCCCGCGCCAGGAGGGAAAAGATCTCCTGCACCCCCCGGGACTGGGCGGAAAGGGCAGCATGCTCGTAGAAGGTCCGCCCTCGCTCTTCCAGGAGAATCGCACCCTTCAGCACATCCTCTTGAGTTTCCACATCCGCTCCTTTCGTCCCCATTGTACCGGTACGCTTGGATAGCTCCGGCGAGAAACCGTAGCCCTCCGCAGCCAGCGCAACCAGGAGCTCCTGCCTGCGGGCACGGGGAATCTGACTCCGTAGCATTTCCCCACGCACTTCTCCGCAGCCCAGCACCTCCCCTCCCAGGCACAAGGCCACATACCCTTGGGGAAGCCCGGTCCTTCGCAAGGGTCGTCCCAAGAGAAGCTCCCGCAGGTCTTCCCGGGAGAGCTCCACCCGCCGGGTTCGCACCCGTTCGCCCAAAATCATGAGCCCGAAGCTTGTGGGTTTAAGGCCGTGAGCCTGCACTCGGCATAACCGCACGCCCACGGCATGAGTTCGCAGCTCCTCGGGGATCTCGGGGGCCGTGGTGAGCCAGACCGCCCCGTGCCGGAACACAAGACGGCCGGGCAATTCTTCCACCCCAAATTCTTCCAGCAATCTCTCCACTCCCTCAGGCAGGTCGGCGGAGGACGGCAAGGAAACCTCCCTCGGAGTCAAAATGATACGGGTAGATGCGCACGGTCTTTTTCAGCTCCGGCCCGTACTCATCGGTTCCAAAGCGAACAAGGCCGCGCGCGTGGGGCACCGGCGGCTCCCAAGGGACGAGCTCCGCCAACCCTCGCTCGATCACGTGCTTCACCACAGCCTCGTTTTCCTCGGGAGCCAAGGTGCAGGTGGAATAAACCACAATTCCTTCGGGCTTCACAAGCTCCAATGCTCTCGCCAAAAGTCTTTTCTGGATGCCACTCAGCCGCTTTATCGTCCCCAAACGTGCACCTTTTCGAAGATGGGGAAACTTTCGCGCCACCCCCTCTGAAGAGCAAGGCGCGTCCACCAAAACCCGGTCAAAACTCCCCGCGCCCGGAAAACTTTCGCCGGGGCATTCCGTGACTACCGCACATTTGACCCCAAGGCGATAGATGTTGGCCAAAAGAGCCTGGATCCTTTTGGGTGAGGAATCGTTGGCCACCAGGAGTCCTTGGTCCGCCATGTATTGGGCAATTTGTGTGGCCTTCCCGCCAGGTGCAGCACAAAGGTCCAAGACCCATTCCCCAGGCCCTGGCGCCAGGGCCTTCACGGGAAGAAGCTGGGTCGCCTCCTGGACGTAGTAATAACCAAGCCAGTGCTCCAAGGTATTGCCAATGGGGATTTCCCCCTTCGCCACAAAGCAGGTCTCGTCCCAGGAAAGGGGCACCAGCGCAAAACCTTTGGCCTCCAGGCGTCTTCGGAGGATCCAGGGCTCGATGCGCAGGGTGTTCGTGCGAATCACCGGGGGAAGAGGTTGATGGAGGACTTCCCAAAAACTTTCCCAATCGGGGATGATCTCTCGGTAGCGTTCCACGGGTGCAGAGCTTACCCAAGGAAGAAGAGCCGCTCATTTCGTGGTCCCGAAAATGCTAAACTTGGACCATGCGTGCGCGCATCCGCAGGCTTCCGCGGAACATCTGGGCTGTGAGTGTGACGAGCTTCCTCATGGACATCTCCTCGGAGATGGTCCTGAACCTGATTCCTCTCTTTTTAGCCAACGTGCTTGGTGCGGGCGGGA
>JBBIVL010000065.1:871-8401 GCA_037439765.1 Candidatus Bipolaricaulota bacterium | reverse complement strand
CAGCAAAATCTTGACGCAACCTCGAGGCCCCTTAGAGGCAGAGGATCGAAAGGCTTCCTTTACAAGAAGGTTTTAGGGGTTGCGGAGGGAGATGAGGCGCAGGCCCTCCAAAGTCAGCCAGGGGTCCACGGCTTCAACCTCCGAAAGGAGCGGTACAAGAAGGTTTGCCCACTCGCCCGTGGCCACCGCCTGGGCCTTTCCTCCAAGTTCCTCTCGCATTCGGCGGATAAGACCATCCACCAAGGCTGCGTGCCCGTATACCGTTCCTGCTTGCACTGCGGCGATCGTGTTCTTTCCCAACACGGAGGGAGGCAGGCCCATTGGAACCCGGGGGATCTGGGCTGTGCGTTCGGCCAAGGCTTCTAGTCCTATCCGCAGGCCTGGGGCCAGGGCCACGCCCACCAGCGCTCCGGGCTCGGCCACGGCTACAAAACTCGTAGCCGTCCCGAAATCCACGGCAATGCAGTCCCCGCCGAACCGGGTGTAAGCCGCCACCGCATTGGCCACCAAATCCGGCCCCACTTCGCTGGGGTGGTCGGTGCGAATGGCAATCCCGCTGCGGACCCCAGGCCCCACCACCAGCACCTCCGCCCCGAGCCACTCCTTACCCAGCTCTTGAAACACAGGGATCAGTGCGGGAACCGCGCTGGCCACCACCACCCGGGCCACCACCTCGCCCAAACCGCGGGCCTGGAACAGAAAACGAAGGAGAACGGCGTATTCCTCGGCGGTCTTTCCAGGAACCGTACGGATGCGAAACCTTCCCCGCCAGGCCGTGCCATCGTGGAGGCCCAGCGTGATCAAGGTGTTACCGATGTCCGCAGCGAGCAGCATGCCTAGATCCCGGAAATCTCCTGCACCAACGCCTCGTACACCGGCTCCTCAATGAAGATGGGCGAACCGGTGCGCACGGCCAGAGCCACGGAGTCCGAGGGGCGGGCGTCCACCTCCACCGTCTCCCCCGAGGAGCAGCGAATCTGGAGGGAAGCGTAACAGATGCGCTCTTCCAGCCGATCCAGTCTCACAGCCGCGAGCACCGCTCCCAGGGCTCCGAGAACCTCCAAGAGCAAGTCGTGGGTTAATGGCCGTGGCGGGCTTTCTCCTCGGAGAGCAAACACGATGGACACGGCCTCGGCCTCGCCCACCCGCAGGGGCACAAAATGATCCCGAGTCGTGGGGTCCCGCAAGAGCAGCACCGGACCTCCGCTTTCCTGATCCACCGCGATTCCCGCTACCTCCAGTTCCCGCATATCCCCCACCGCCGGAAGAAACGAAAGGATTCGCTCGGCCCGGCGAACCATGATAAGGGCTACGTCAGGGGCTGACCAGTTCTCACCGAAGCCGGTTTTGTTCCGGACGTTGCAGACCAAGGAGGGCGAAACTAAGTACTGGCAGGAGATGACACGGAAATGTCCAGGGCCGTCTCGGCGATGTTGAACCCGTGCTCGCGAATGCGGAGGAGGCTGTCCACAGCGATGGAGAGGGAGAGGGCGTTCTCCGGCTGATCCTTGGCTGCGGCCTGGACCCAGGGCCAAACCTCTTCCGGCCGCTCCTTTCCCTCCAAAACCCGATTGGCCCGCACGGAATCGCGTTCCTCAAAGGCGCGAATAGCCTCGGCGATCACGGCCTGCGACCCCTGGGCCAGGGCTTGAACCCTTCCCCCAAACACGGGGAGGGGCGGAGCCACCAAAGCTAGGGCGGCGCGGCACACCTTGGCCGCGTGGTCCGCCACCCGCTCCAATTGGTCGGCCACGCTCTGGTAGTGCCAAAATTCCTGACGCGCCCGTCCCACCTCCTCCTCCACGAGAAGATCCCGGAGAAGAAGTCCAAACTGCCGGGACACAAGGAGCGCCAGCCGGTCCACATCCCCGTCGCGCTCGATTACATCGCGCGCCAGCTCCTCATCGCGATTGAGAAAAGCCTGCAGGGCGTCGGCCCACATGGCCTCGGTGATCCCGTAGATGCGGCGGATCGTGGCGTCCACAGGAAAGTCCCGCACATCGGCCACACAGCCCAAGGTCACCGCGGACTGGGTCTCGCCCAAAATCTCCAGACCGACCAGAGATTGAGCGATCTCCCGGATCGTGCGGCGCTCCTCCGGGCGGATCCGTGTTCCCGTGACCTCGATCATCTCGAAGCCAGCGATGTAGTGGGCGATGATATCCCTCAGAAGCTGCACAGGGTTTTTCCCATCCAGGGGAATCCGGCAGCGGTTCCGCTCCTTCACCGCCGGGGGCAGGAGAAGCAACCCCCCGGAGTGCGTGGGCACAAGGGCGAGAAGGCTCCCTTGGCCCACCCCCATTTCCGTGGCCCACTCCTTGGGCAAGGTGACGAGGTACGTCCCGCCCCCGGTGACCTGCACACGCCTTTGGTACATTCGCCCTCCCTATAAAGTCCTGCCTCCAAGTATAACATTTTGTCCAATTTTATAAAGTTGGTGGGCGAGTAGCGTCAGCGAAGCGGGAGCACGGCAAGGGTACCATCCTCGGAGGCAGCCACGAGGAACTTCCCGTCGGGGCTAAAACGTACCGCGCATACCTGAGTGGAAAATCCGGTGAGCCGGTGAACGAGCTCACCGCTCTCCACATCCCATAAAGCCGCGGTGAAGTCCAACGAACCGGTGGCAATCCTTTTGCCATCCGGGGAGAAGGCCACGGCAATGGTGCAGCTCTCGTGGGCCCAAACCTCCCAAAGGGGAAGCCCCACCGCGGTGTCCCACACTTTCAGAATCTTTCCCATCCCGCCGGCGACGAGAAAACCGTCCGGGGAAAAGTCTGCGTCCCAGCCCTTCCCCGCAAAGGAAAAGAGCTCCTTTCGGGTACTCAAATCCCAAAGGGCCACGCGATCATTGCCCGCCGTGGCGAGAAGGATCGGAGTGGCGGAAAGGCCCCACACGCTTCCCTCATGGGCCCGCAGGCTCCATACAAGTTTCCCATCCGAGAGGGAGAAGGCGCGCACCTGGCCATCCGCCCCGGCCGCAAGAATCAGGCCTTCCACCACGGCCAAATCGCGCACCATGGCGCCAAAACCCTGGATGTCCAGGCGGATTTCCCCTTGGGGCCAGGACCAAAGGCGCAGGTGGTTCCACCCCCCGGCCACAAGGAAATCCGGCCCCAAGGCCAAGGCTTGTATCTGGCCAGCAGGGAAGGGCAGGGCTCGCACGAACTTTCCCTGGAAATCCACCTCCACCACTTGCCCCATGGCCCCCAAGAGAAGGGTATTCCCAGTGATGAGAAAGTCACCCAACCCGCTCACGGGCCGGAAAAACAGGGGCTCGGCAGCCATCACGCTCAACCCAAGAACTCCCGCCAAGAAAACGGCCATCATGAACCCTCCTTTCCCTCACCCAGCGCGGGAAGGTAGAACTTTTCCAGATATTCCCGAAGCATCCGACGAGCGGAAAACCGCGGGGCCACTGTTTTTATGGCCTCCTTCATAACGCGCACAAATCCGTGGGGGACGCCATCGGGTCCGCGCTCGTAATAAAGGGGGACGATTCGCTCTTCCAGGAGCCGGTAGAGGGCATCCGCGTCCTGAGGGTTGCGGTCGCCCGGGGGTTCCTCGCCTCCAAAGGCCCATCCGTTTTGGCCCGTGTACCCCTCGGGCCACCACCCGTCCAACACCGAGAGCTGGGGGACGCCGTTTACACTGGCCTTGATGCCGCTGGTGCCGCTTGCCTCCAGGGGGGGCAGCGGGGTGTTCACCCACACGTCCACCCCCGCCACGAGGAACCGGGCCAGGTGCTGGTCGTATTCCTCCACGAACGCGATCCGGCCCGCAAAAGCGGGGTCCTTGGCCAGGCGGTAGACCTTTTGGATGAGGCGTTTTCCTTCGATGTCCGCGGGGTGAGCTTTGCCGGCGAAGATGATTTGCACCGGCCGGAGGGGGTCCGTCAGAATCTTCTTGAGCCGGGCGAGATCCTGCAGAAGAAGATCAGGACGTTTGTAGGCGGTGAACCGGCGGGCGAACCCTAGAGTGAGGACGTTGGGATCAAGAAGGGCACCGGAGGCAAGGATGTTGGCCGCGGGAGCCCCTTCCTGCCAGCGCCGGCGCGCCCGGGAAGCGAGCTCCGCAATAAGGGCCTCTTTGCGTTCCTGGTGTACGGCCCAAAGCTCCTCGTCGGGGATGGCCTCCACGCCCTCCCACACCCGGGGATCCTCCGGCCGTTCCCGCCACGCCGGCCCCAGGTATCTATCCAAAAGACGCTGGACCCGCAGCGGCTCGATCCAAGTGAAGAGGTGGACCCCATTGGTGACCGCTTGGATGTGCACGTCCTGCCCGCGGAACTGAACACCGCTCCACATCCGCCGAGCCACCTCGCCATGGCGCTGGCTCACGGCGTTGGCCTGCCGGGCCAGGCGAAGGGCAAACACGGTCATGTTGAACCCGGCCTGCGGTTCCCGCGGGTGCGTGCCAAGCTCAAGCAGGGCATCCCGAGGCAGGCCGTGCGCCGCGCAATAGGGGGCCAGGTAACGGTCGAGCAAACCAAAGGGGAACACGTCAGTTCCTGCCAGAAGCGGGGTGTGCGTCGTGAAGATCGTGGTTTGGCGAGTCCGTTCCAGAGCTTGCTCGAACGAAAGGCCCTCGTCCATGAATTGGCGAATCCGCTCCAATAGGGAAAAAGCCGGGTGCCCCTCGTTCAAGTGCACCAAGGCTGGGCGAAGGCGCAGCACCTCCAAGACCCTCATCCCGCCCACTCCCAAAATCCACTCCTGTTTGAGCCGTTGCTCAAGATCGGTGGTATAAAGCTGTTGGGAGATGGCGCGATCCCAGGGAGCGTTTTCCTCCACGTCCGTAGTGAGCAAGAAAAGGGGGACACGACCCACTTGGGCCCGAAAGACCCTAGCCTGCACAGGGGGATCAAAACCGGGCACGGCCAAGCGAAGCGGACTTCCCTGGGGATCCAGCACGGGCCTAAGGGGATGAGCACTGCCGTCCAGAAGACGCTGATGCACGTCCTCCGGCCAACCATCCTCGCGAATGCGTTGGGTCACGTAGCCTTGGGAGTAGACCAGGCCTACGCCCACCATGGGGAGGGCCATGTCGCTGGCCTCTTTGAGGGTATCGCCAGCGAGGATGCCCAGGCCCCCCGCATAGATGGGGAGGGAGACATGAACTCCGAACTCCGCGCAGAAATAGGCGATGGGGCCAGGAAATTCGGGGCCGGGCCGGGAAAGATCAGCCCGATACTCGGCCAGGACTTGCTCATAGAGCGCCAGAAACTGGGGATCCGCGGCGGCCTCGGCGAATCTCTCCGGTCGGATAAGGTGTAGCATCTGGACCGGGTTGTGGGTGCTTTCTCGCCAGGCCTGGTAATCGAGGGCGCGGAAGAGCCGCCGGGCCTGGGGGTGCCAAGTCCACCACAGGTTGTAGGCTAAATCCACAAGGCCGCCGATTCTCTCCGGAATTTTCCTTTCCTCTGCTCCGGCTAGCATGGTCCCATCTTAGGTTTTTTGCACAAACCGGGCAAGAAAATCCAGAAAAAGGGCGAACTCTCAGGGAATTTGTGCCCCGGCTAATTTTTCGCAACTGGGACCTCCCTACGCCACTCAAGCTTTCCCCACTTTTGCGACCACCGGGGTGGGCGCTCCGGAGGTCCATTTCCCCTGGCAACCGCCGGTCAAAGGAAGTGAAAATCAAGCCAGGTTCAGGCCCAGCAAAACCTGGGTGAAACTCGCTCTAGGCCTGCCGTCATTCCCTCGGGCGTAAGGTCACCCCGCGAGGCGGCGGAGTTTGTAGCGTTCGTAGAGGAGTTCGGGAGGGTTTTTGAGACGCACTAAAACGGGCATGGTGCGGTCGCCAAGGATCGCCCGGAATCGCACCTCGCCTTCGGCGATTTCCTCTAGGGCCAAGACCACCGTCATGGGCGCCTCCCGGTCCTCCACCACCAGCTCCACCGCCCCACCCCGCGGCCGCAGGCTCACCCGCATCGTGTCCCGATACGTCGCGTAAACTCCGAAAATTTTTTCGCCAATGACCTCTAACCTCACGAACGGAAGCTTCTCCAAGGGCTCGCCCAAAAGGAAAGCCAGGGCGGCTTGGGCCAACTGAGCCATGGGATAGCCGGAGCCGTTGGCCAAAACCGCTACCCCAACCCCTTCCTCGGGGATAAACCCGATGTGCGCCGTGTACACAAGGACACTTCCGCCATGTCCGATGAGGGTCCCCCCGAAGAATTTTTGTGTGGAGAGACCCAGGGCATAGGAAGCGGAGCCCACGGGTTCAGGCCAGCGGGGCTCGGCGGGCATGGGAACCCGCGGCCGCACTAGCTCCGCGTAGCTTTCGGGCTTGATCAACGGGGATCCGCGACGAAGCCACATCGCCAAATATTTCGCTAGATCCAACGCGGTGCTCACCAAGGCTCCGTCGCTTCCAATCGGGATCGGCCGAATTTTCCCGGGTTTGGGAGGGCCTTCCTGTGGCACTACATATGGGGTGGCAAGTTCGGGCACTTCCTCTCCCAAGAACCCGGTGTTCGCCATTCCTAAAGGCTCGAGGATCCTTTTTCGCACGTAATCCGCGTAGGAAAGCCCCGAAAGTTTTTCGATGATCCCGCCCAAAAGGATGTAGCCCTCGTTGAGGTAGAACCAGAGCTCGCCTGGCCTTGCTTCCACCCAATCCGCGGCGCCGTTCAGCCAGGCCACGAAATCCTCCACCGTGGCCAAGGCCAGCGGCTTTCCGCCCGTCCCCTGCTCCCAGCGAAGCTCAGCTTCGGCATAGGCCAGGGCCGGAATCCCTGTGGTATGGGAAAGCAGGTGCCAAATGCGAATGGGCTCGCCAAACGGCCGGATCCTAAGAGGCAAGAAATTCTCCACCGGTTCATCCAAGGAGAGCTTTCCTTCCTCGGATAGCTGCGTAATCCCAAGGCCCGTGAAGGATTTGGTGATGCTTCCAATGCCGTAGGCGGTTGTAGTTGTGGCGGGAATCCTTTTTTCCAGGTCACGGAAGCCGAACCCCCTCGCGTAGACGAGCTCGTCGCCCCGCACCAACGCGAGGCTCATCCCGGGAAGCCGGGTACGCCGCATCCTCTCCCGCACAAACTCCTCAAGCGCTTCAAAATCCCTCATCGCTCACTCTCCTGGCCGGACTTTCTCTCCCACCATGTAAGTGCGCACAGGTCTCAGCCATTCCTGTTGGATCTCCAGAAATCCAAATCCCGGGGCCTCGGGATCGCTTAGGACTTGAAAGCCGTTTTGAATCGAAGAACCTCCGCGGGAGACGAGTTTCGCCTCCGGGCGCTCGCCCAGATCAAGGTCGCGAAAGGCCACGTTGGCTTCGCTTAGGGCGAAATGCACGGCGGCCGTGGCAGAAAGGTTCGATTCCACCATGCCTCCGATCATGTTTTGTACCCCGGCGTTTTTACAGATCGTGGCGATCTCCTTGGCCCGAAGAAGGCCTCCGGCCTTCATGAGTTTTATGTTCACATAATCGCAGGCGCCAAGCCTTATGGCTTGCAGGGCATCCTGCGGGGAATGAACGCTTTCGTCGGCCATGACGGGGACGGGCGAGCGCTTCCGGACCCAGGCCATT
>JBBIVL010000065.1:0-861 GCA_037439765.1 Candidatus Bipolaricaulota bacterium | reverse complement strand
CAAATCCTCGGCGGAAACCGGCTGTTCCACGAACTCCACCGCGTATTCGGCCATCCTTTCCAGGGCCCAAATGGCTTGGGCTCGGATCCAGCCTTGGTTGGCGTCGATCCACATCCGGGTTTTCTCGCCGATCGCCTCCCGCACGGCCCGCACCCGCTCTACGTCCTTTTTGGGGTCCTCGCCCACCTTCACCTTTATGGCCCGAAAGCCCGCGGCCACGAGATTTCTCGCCTCCTCCGCCATTTTCTCCGGCTCATCGATTCCCACGGTGAAGTCCGTCTCCAAAGGTTCGGCGAAGCTTCCGCCGAGGAGCCGCCACACCGGCTCCCCATAGATCCGGCCCACCAGATCGTGGATGGCTATATCCAGGGCGGCCTTGGCCGCAGCATTTCCCAAAAGGACCCGATCCATCAAATCCACAAGGTACCGAATCCGCCGGGGGTCCTCGCCAAGGATGGCGGAAATGAGAAGATCAAGAGCGGCAAGGACTGAATCCGGCGTGCATCCGAGGATGAGCGCGCTGGGCGAGGATTCCCCCCAACCCACCCGGCCGTGGTTGTCCTGAAGGGCCACGATGACCTCTGTCTTCTCCGTGGTGGCCCCCAAGGAGATCCGAAAGGGCTTAGCCAACAAGAACCGAAATAGGAAAACCTCCGCTCGCTCCACACGTATGTCCGGCATGCTTCGTCACCAACGGCAGGATACCGGGAAAGGGGCCGGAAAAGCTAAAGGGGAATGCGCCCCTTCAGGGCGCGACCTAAGGTGAGTTCGTCGGCGGCCTCCAGATCTCGCCCGACCGGAATTCCGTGGGCAATCTGAGAGACCCTCACTCCGAGAGGCTTCAAAAGTCGCAGGATGTGC
>JBBIVL010000064.1:0-8559 GCA_037439765.1 Candidatus Bipolaricaulota bacterium | reverse complement strand
ATCCGTGTAAGCCCGGAGAAGAATGGCCACCCCGCCCGGACCGTAGCCCTCGTAAACAACCTCCTGGAGGTTGGCTCCCTCGAGGCCGCCGGCGGCACGCTGGATGGCCCGCTCGATGTTCTCTTTGGGCATGTTCGCGGCCCTGGCCCGCTCGATGGCCTGAGCCAACGCGGGGTTGGTATCTGGATTGGGATCCTGGCGCGCCGAGACGATGATCTCCCGGGTGAGGCGGGAAAAGAGATTAGACCGCTTCTTGTCCTGTTTCTCTTTTCGGTATTTGATGTTGGCCCACTTGGAATGACCAGCCATGGCACAAAAATGATATTCGGCCAAGGCTTTCGGGACAACCGAGGTTGCGGCGGGCCTCCGGGCAGCTAAGAGTTAAAGGCATGGGATTGGATCCTAAGGCTATTCGGGTGGCGGCCCAGCTCCTGCGGGACGCGCAACAGGGCTGGGCCCTCACCGGTGCGGGGGTCTCCACCGCCTCCGGCATCCCCGACTTTCGCGGCCCCCAGGGGCTCTGGCGCAAATACAACCCCGAGGAGGTATCCACCCTTGACGGCTTCCGGCGTAACCCCCGGGCGTTCTATGCCTTTTGGCTTTGGCGGTTCCAGACCATGGCCCAAGCCCAGCCCAATTCTGTACACAAACTCCTTGCCGCTTTGGAGGCAAAGGGCATCCTGAAAGGCGTCATCACCCAGAACATCGACGGGCTCCATCAGCGCGGGGGCTCCCAGAGGGTGCTGGAGGTCCATGGGCATGCCCGCTCCGGAACGTGCCTCACCTGCGGGAAGAACTACCCCCTGGAGTGGATGGTGAAGGCGGTGCAGGAAACGGGGGAGGCCCGCTGCCCGTGCGGGGGACTGGTCAAACCCGATGTGGTCCTGTTCGGCGAGCTCCTCTCCCAAGCGTTCGACGAAGCGCAGCGGGAATTGGGTCAGGCTGACCTCCTGTTCGTCCTGGGAACCTCCCTCACGGTGTGGCCCGTGGCCGGCCTGGTGCCCTATGCCCTAAGCCGCGGTGCCCGCCTCCTCATTGCCAACGCGGAGCCCACTCCCTATGATCCTTACTGCGACGTCCTTTTGCGCGGGGATCTCGTGCAGATGAGCGAGCTTTTGGCCCAGATCTTGGGGGTGGACCTTGCTTGAGGAAAGGGTGGGCGAGCTTCTGCGCCGAGAAAAGATGACTTTAGCGGTGGCTGAATCCTGCACCGGCGGCCTTTTGGGAATGCGCCTCACCGAAGTCCCCGGCTCCTCCGACTATTTCCGAGGTGGGGTCATTGCTTACAGCAACGCAGTGAAGGAGAGGGTTTTGGGGGTACCGGGCGAAGTTTTGGCCCAAAAGGGCGCGGTTTCCCCGGAGTGCGCGCGAGCCATGGCCGAGGGGGTGCGCCGGCTTCTCGGTGCGGATTTGGCCCTGGCCATCACCGGAATCGCCGGTCCCGGGGGCGGAACCCCCGAAAAACCGGTGGGACTGGTGTACATCGCCCTGGCCCATCCGAAAGGGGTGGAGGTGGAGCGCCACGAATTCCGGGCCTCGCGACAAGGGGTGCGTTGGTCCGCAAGCGAAGCGGCTTTGGCCCTTCTTTGGCGACACTTGCAAGGAGGGTAACCATTCTGCGAGGAATCACCGCAATCTTGGTCGTGGTGGGGATCGGGCTTTTTGCTGGCCTCATTTACCTTTCCGGGCCGGAGCGGGTATGGGCGGAGATCAAGGCCGTGGGGGGGGTGGGGTTCTTGGCCGTGGTGGGAAACGTGGTCCTCTCCTTCCTCACATGGACTCTGAGCTGGTACGTTTTGCTGCGCGGGGTGGGGATCTGCGTGCGCTGGAAACAGGTGCTTTCCCCCCTGCTGGCTGCCTCAGCCGTGACGTACCTCACCCCCTCGGCTTATCTGGGCGGGGAGCCCGTGCGCGTGTATTGGCTCGCGCGGGAGACGGGGGCAGGCCTGGCTCACGTCACCGCCACGGTGATGGTGGAGCGGTTGTTTGCGGGAACCTCCCTCCTGGCTTTTGCTGCCATCGGTGGTTTTTTTGCGGTGGTCTCGCCGGCGGTTTCTCGGACCGATAAGGGCGCGCTGGCCCTGGGGTTGAGCCTGATGGGGGTGGCCCTCGGCTTGGGGGTGGTGTCCTTCGCCCGGAACCTCCGGTGGCTCTCCCGAGCCCTGCGGGCTTTGGCACGGGTGGTGCGCTGGCGCGGGGCCCTCGTGCGCCTGGCCGCCAGCACCGAGGAAATGGAAGAGCAAATCCATCGGGTCTTTGCTCAGCGTCTTGGACATCTCCTGTTGTCGCTCCTTTTCCAGATGAGCACCATTTTTCTCACCTATATTCGGCCCCAGCTATTTTTCTTTTTCACCAAACAAACCCTCTTCACGTTTCCCCAACTCTCCCTTTTTTTCACGCTGAATGCGTTCATCGGCGCATTTCTCTGGATCACCCCGGGTGGCCTCGGCCTCGCCGATGGCGGGCGCGCAGGGGTGTTCCGCCTCCTGGGAATCGCCATGTCCAGCGCCTTTGCCTACAACGTTCTCTTCAGGTTTGTGGAGATGCTGCAGGTGGGGTTCGGGTTGTACCTCCTCCTCCGTCAGGGCCTTCTCCACTGGCAGCGGGGCCGAATTGAAGTGAAGGTGGAGAAGAAGACGGCAAAAGGGTAGCATCCCAGGATTGGGAGGAAACCATGCGCCTAAGAATGGTGGGGCTCCTTTTGTGCGGCCTTGGGGTGATGGCCCTGGCCCAGGCGGAGATCTCCGATTTTCCCCTTGGGGTGACGGAGATGGCTTGGAGCCTGCGGGGCGCGGGGCCGGCTCAGGAGCTGCGCCTTACCGTGGAGGGTCTGCCCGAGGGCCGCTATCGGGCCACGTTGGCCCTAAGCTTGGAAGGGACAGGAGCGGAGCTCTCGCTTTTGGGGTTCTTCGGGGCTCCCCTATTAATCCAATCCGCAGGGACTCAAGTCGATCTTTCCGCCCTGAACGTTCTCATCCGCCGGCGCGAGGCCCTCGTGGTGGGCGAGCGCTACGCCCTTCCCGGGGGCGAGTTCTTCGTGCGGGAGAAGGCGGAGATCGCGGGTGTGGTTTGCCTCCTTGGAGAATTCCGCCCCGCGGAGCGGCCCGAGGCCGTGATCGAGGTGGGGTTCAGCCTGAGCGCCCCGGTGTACTTGCTCCCCCTCCTGCGGGTGCGGGAGGGAGGCCGGGTCACGTTCGAGATGGTCCTGAGCGTCTACCGGAAGCCATGAGCGACCCGCTCGTGGAGCTTCACGGGGTTACCAAGATCTACCGGCTGGGCGAGGTGGAAGTCCCGGCCCTGCAGGGGGTGGATCTGCGGGTGCAAGGCGGGGATTTTTTAGCCCTCATGGGTCCATCCGGATCGGGGAAATCCACGCTCCTCCATATCCTGGGGCTTTTGGACCGGCCCACCGCGGGACAGGTTTTCTGGGAGGGAGAGGACGTAACGCGTCTGAACGGGGGGAGGCTTGCGGAGCTCCGTGGCCGCCGCATCGGCTTTGTGTTCCAAATGTTCAACCTTGTCCCCAACCTCACGGCCCAGGAGAACGTGGAGCTTCCGTTGGTGTTTCTGGGTTTTTCCCCGCGGGAGCGCCACAAACGCGCGGAGGAAGCGCTGCGAAGGTTGGGGCTTGGGGATCGCCTGCGCCATCGGCCTAACCAGCTTTCCGGCGGACAGCAGCAGCGGGTGGCCCTGGCCCGGGCCCTCGTGACCGATCCCGCGCTCCTCATCGCCGATGAGCCCACGGGGAACCTGGACAGTGTCACCGGCCAGGAGATCCTTGCCCTTTTTTCTGAGCTGAACGGGCAAGGGCGGACAATCGTTTTGGCCACGCACGATCCCGAGGCTGCGGCCGTGGCCCGGGCCCGCCTGCGCCTCCGGGATGGCCGCATCGTGGAGGTGTCCTGATGCTTCGCGACATTTTTCGCCTGAGCCTGCGCAACATTCGCCACCGGGGCCTCCGCTCCTGGCTCACCGTGATCGGGATTCTCATCGGTACTGCCGCCGTGGTGGCCCTCATCTCCATTGGCCAGGGCCTGCAGCGCAGCATCGCCACCCAGGTGGAGCGGATCGTGGGCTACAACACGATCCTCATCAGCGCACGGGGCCTGAATTTGGGCCAACGCGTTCGCCTGGACATCGAGGCGGTTCGCGCCATCCCCGGGGTGCGCAACGCCATCGCCGTGCGCACGGAAACCGCTTATGTGGAAGGCCCCGGCGGGAAAGGTTTTTTGGCCGTGTTGGGCTACGACCCGGCCATGGAGGAGTTCGTGGCCGAGATGAACCTGACCCTGGCCAGCGGCCGGAGCCTGGCCGGGCCGGGCGAGGTGGTCGTGGGGAGCCGCACGGCCCGCGTCCTGGGCGCCCAAATTGGGGACACCGTGAGCGTGGAAGGCCGAGCCTTCCGGGTGGTGGGCGTACTGCAGGCCCAGCGCGCCGGAGGTTTTGGCACGGGCGGCCTCACCCTGAGCGACCTCCTGGTGCTATCCCTTTCCGAGCTGCGCGAACTTTTCCCGGGGCCCGAGCTTGTGCAGTACGCGGTGGTGCGGCTGGCGGATCAGGCGGACATCGCGGCTGTGCGGGACGCGATCCGGACTCACCTTTCCGCCGTAGGCGAGCGCAACGCGGCCCTCACCGACTTTGAGGATCTCACCCGCAACATCCAATCGGTGATCCGCGGGGTGCAGGCCTTTTTGGCGGGGATCGCGGGGATCGCCCTGTTGGTGGGCGGGGTGGGCGTGATGAACACCATGTACACCGCGGTCTTGGAGCGCACCCGGGAAATCGGGATCCTCAAGGCCGTGGGGGCCAAGGACGGCCACGTGCTCCTTCTTTTCTTGTTTGAGTCGGGGCTTATGGGCTTGGCTGGCGGTGCCTTGGGCTTGGTCATCGGGTTCGGCGTGGCTTGGGCGGCCACGGCCATCGTGAGCCGGGTGTTCCAGGCACAAAGCTCGTTCAGCCCCGTCCTCAGCCTGGCCCTCGTGAGCGGAGCCCTGTTCTTCGCGTTCCTCGTGGGAGCTGTCGCCGGGCTTTTCCCCGCCTCCCGCGCCGCCCGCCTTCCCCCGGTGGAGGCCCTGCGCTACGAGTGAGGGCTGAGAAACACGGGAAGAAGCGCGAGGAGTGCTCCCACGGGAAACCCTGCGCCCGCCGCCCAGGGAATCAAGGGAAGGAGCTGAGCCCAAGCGGTATCCGCGGGGATGAAGCGCATCCCCAGGGTGAGCGTAGCCAAGTGCAATCCCGCTCCGCAAAGCCCTGCTCCCACAGCGAGCAGCACCTCCGGCCCCCGCCAGAGGAGCGGCGAGGCTCCGCTTTGCCGCAACAGCTGCCGCTCCTTTTCCCACCGAGCCCGGGCCCGTCCCAGCACACGGATGCCCAAAAGAAGCACAAGGCCCAATCCCACCAAAAGGCCCACGATGGCCCCGATTCGGGCCACGGAGGGAACCCGGGCAGGAACCACGGTGCGCTCCAGCACCGCAACATTGGTCACACCCAAGAGTTTCCGGAGCCTAGCCCCCAGCCCATCCGGGTCGCTTTCGGGTTTGGGCTCCACCACAAGGGAACGCTCCTGGATGGGCTCGGGCTCGCTTTCGCCGGGGAACCGGAAGGAGACATGGCTCACCTCCGGCCAGGCCCAGATCTCCCAAGCCAAGCGGTTGATATCTTGCTCCGACAAAAGCGGACTTAGGCGTAGGAGAAACAGGCGCTGGGAGGAAGCGGGGCCGCTCGGCTGATGGGGCGGAAGTCCCCAGAGGGCCGTGGTGCTGAGGAGCACCAGGGTCACACTCAGGGCCCAAAGGAAAAAGCCGCCGATCCCGCGGAGGTTGGCCCGCAAAAAAGCCCCGCTAGCAAAGAGAAAAGCCCTCATTTCACCACGCTCTCCCGCAGGTATACGATCCCCCGCGGCCCTGGCCCGGGAGAAAAGCCGTGCTCGAGAAGGAGTGCGGCCTCCCGGCTTGTGGCCAAGAGGGTGACCCCCGCTCGATTCGTGCGCTCCAGGATAGCTAAAAGAGCCTCCTGCGCGCCCGGGTCCAAATCCCGCAGGGGATCATCGACAAAAAGGACGGAAGAGTCGGGGCACAAGGCCAGGGCCAAGCTTAGGGCTTTGCGCTCCAAGGGCGTGAGGGCCTCGGGCCGAGCCGCGGCATGGGGGCGCAGCCCGGCCAAATCCAAAGCCCGCTCCACCCCATCCGCAGCGGCCTCGCCGCTCACCCCCAACGCCCGCATCTTGAACTGCAAGTTCCCCAGCACAGTGCGGTTGGGAAGAAAATTGGGCTCCTCCGGCATGTACCCCACTTTGCGTCGCAGCTCCCGAAAATGCCTCTTGGCGATGCGCCGGATGTTCCGGCCCAGGAGGAGGATTTGGCCGCCGTGGGGGCGCACTTCGCCCAAAAGAATCTGAAGGAGCAGGGTTTTTCCGGATCCGGTCGGCCCCACCACCCACACGAACCCTTCCCGGGGCACCCCGAAGGAAAGGCGATCCAACACGAGGACTCCCTCCTCCGTGGCGAACCGCAGCTCCGCTACCTGAATGGCTAGCATCGCCCCAGGAAAAACCGGGGCCGGCCCGCGAGCTCCGAAAGCACCCGCGTTTCCCTCCATTTTCCTCCGCTTTTGGCCCACGCAAGCAGAGCCTGACTCTGGGCTGGCCCGATCTCCAAAAGGAGCCCCCCGTCCGGAGCGAGATGCGCGGGCGCCTCCTTCAGAATGCGGCGGGCCAAGGCCAGGCCATCCTTACCGCCGTCCAGGGCGCGACGGGGATCGAACCCCCGCACTTCCCAGGAAAGCTCCCGGAATTCCCAGCGGGCGACATAGGGAGGGTTGGCCACGATCAGATGGAATTTCCCGGGAACCGCGGAGAACAGGTCGGACCGGACCACTTTGAGGTTCACACCCAGACGTTGAGCGTTGCGCTGCGCGGCGCGCAGGGCCCGGGAACTCACATCCACAGCCCACACCTCCGCGTCCGGTCGGGCCCGCGCTAGGGCTAGGGCCAACACTCCTGTGCCTGTACCGATATCCAGGGCCCGGGGGTGAGGCGGAGCCTTTTGGAACTCGGAAATGGCCAGTTCCGCGAGCTCCTCCGTCTCCGGCCGGGGGATGAACACGCCCGGGGGCACGCGGACCTCGAAATCCAGGAACCCCGTGGTCTCCTCCAGAACTGGCCAGGGGACGCCCCGGGCACGGGCTTCCACGATGCGCCGGAACCGGGCCCGCTCAAACCAACCTAACTTCGCCTCGCGGGCAAGCCCCACGCTGCCGGTGGCCAGGACCAAGGCCCGCCGAGCCTCCCGCGCCGGAGAGGGCACCCCCGCGAGATCCCTTGTGGCCCAGGCCAAGAGCTCACCCACCGTGGTGCGTTTTCCCATGCCCACGTACAATGTAACCGATTCTAGCGAACTTGGAGGTTCTAAGCGCATGAAGCTTTTGAAGATCGCGGGCATCGGGGTTTTTGCGCTCCTCGCGGGAGGCTGTTCCCTTCTTTTTGGGGGGAAAGAGGAGCCCGTGGATTTTTGGCAGCCCGTGCTCTCCCCGGATGGCCGGCTCCTGGCCTATGTGGCCAAGCCCGCCAACGCCCAGGCCTATGGCCTTTATCTCCTGGATCTGGAGACGAACGCGGAGCGGTTGCTGGTGCAGATGAGCCAAGATGTGGTGTATCCCACGTGGTCCCCGGACGGCACCATGCTGGCGTTCATCGGCACACAAGAGAAGGATAACTGGGACCTGTTTGTGGTGGAGGTGGGGAGTGGCCAGGTGCGGCGGCTCACCACGGAGCCCGCCGTGGATGTGAATCCCTCCTGGTCGCCCAACGGCGCGATCGTATTCAACTCCAATCGGGACGGAGCTTGGGCCGCTTGGTCCATCCGTCCCGATGGCACGGAGCTGCGCAAACTCTCCTTCGTCCGCCCCAAATCGTGAGCGTTTCGGGCGTCCTTCTCGCCGCCGGACGGGGCGAGCGCTTTGGACAGGACAAAGTCTTAGCGGAACTTGGGGGCTCCCCGGTTTTGCTCCACTCCGTGCGGGCCTTTTGGGTATCCGGGGTGGTGGAGGAGCTGGTGGTGGTGGCCCGTCCGGAGATGGAGTTCCGCGTGGCCGCCCTCCTTAAAAACCTGGATTCTCCTGTGCAGGTGGTGGCGGGCGGACCGCGTCGTCGCGATTCCTCCTTGGCTGGTGTGGAGGTAGCGCAGGGGGAGTTTGTATTGATCCACGACGCGGCAAGGCCTCTTGTAAGCACGGAGTTGATCCGGCGCATACTTCGCGCCGCAGAAGAGCACGGTGCCGCTGTCCCGGTCCTTCCCGTGGTGGACACCCTGCGGTATATGGAAAACGGTTTTCTCAAGCCCGAGGCTCTGCCCCGCTCAGGTCTGGTGGCCATCCAGACGCCTCAGGGGTTCCGGCGAGATCTTCTTCTTCCAGCCCTGCGGGCCGCTCAGGAGGACCTTCCCGACGATGCCGCCGCCCTCCTTGCCCAAGGAATCCCTGTGGCCGTTGTGCCCGGCGATCCCCGGAACCTCAAGCTCACCTACCCCGAGGACTTGGCCCTGGCCGAAGCTCTCCTCCAAA
>JBBIVL010000063.1:282-8635 GCA_037439765.1 Candidatus Bipolaricaulota bacterium | reverse complement strand
ACGTTCTCGTTCTAGCCAAAATAGCGAAGCTTGGAGGCCCCGGGAGGATTCCCGGGGCCTTTTCTTTTTCCCTCGCCCCGAGTTTTCCCGGACCGCTTTCGGGGATGGGGTATACTGGAAACGCCCGGCCTTGGGCCGGGACTCGACTCGGGAGGTGAGGTTCATGCACAGGGTTTTCGTCCTGAGTTTCTTGGTGCTCTTCGGCGCTTTTGCCGTCGGTCAGGAGGTTCCTGCCCGCACGGAGTTCGCCGTGCGCGATCTTCCGTTGGTGTCCCATGCGGCTTTGCCTGGTGGGACCGCGGCCCACCGGGGCCCCATGGCCGCGGCCATCCTCATGGCCTGGTTCGCCCACCACGGTTATCCCGCCCTGCTTCCGGACTTGAATGGCGACGGAAAGGAGGACGAGGCCGACATCGTGCTCCTTGCGGTGCGGTTCGCCAAAGAGATGGGCGTGGAGCCGGACCGGCCGGCCCGGGACCCCAAATTCATGGATGCCCTGGCCCGCTACGTCTCGGAGCGGTACCCCCAGGAGTTTTTCCTCAAAATTTGGGACGATACGTTCGAGCCGGAGTACCAGGCTGTGTTCGGAAAACCCTTCTCGCCCGGCGATTACCCGCTCGTCCAGATCGAGCTTAAGGGCAACGCGGGTCACGCGGACTACACCGGCGAGCTCCTCGCCGGCGAAGGGGTGATCCTCGGGCTTGGTCAGGAGCGGGAGACAAACGCGTTCTTTGTGGGGCGGTCGTTCCAGCTTGAGGAGGCGCCCGAAGGCTGGCCGGTGGATTTCGTGGACACAAGCGACGACCCGTTCCAGGTGGGGTTCCAGGGCCAGGTCCTGGCCACCTGGATGCGGCCGGGTCCCACCCATGCCCTCGTGCGCTACGGTGACTGGACCCTTCTAGAGTTCATGCTCTCCCTTTCGCCCCTGCGGAAACCCGCCGCGGAAGGAACGCCCAAGCCCTGCGCCCCGGGAGCCCTGGCCTACGACGTGGTCACCGTGGAGACGGAGTGGGGGAAGTTCAAGGTGGAGGAATGTGTGGTTCGCGAGGGGGACCGGGATCTCTACCGCTACACGGTCACCAACCTGAGCTTCCAGTACGCGGGGTGCGGGATCTGCGAGTTTTATTTGCCTAACTTCCATAGCTTGGCCACGTTGGCCCAATGGGGGCCGGCGGGATGGCTGGTGAACCCCTGGGGCGAGTGGAGCTGGCGCGCGCCCCTGGCGGACTGCGGGATCCTGCCGGGAAAGGCCGCGGAGTTCGGGTTCGCTGTGCCGGCACCGACTACGGACACCTGGCAGGGCGCGGCTGTGGGCGGCTGCCTGCCCAAGATAACCACGGCGGTGCTCCAACCGCCGTTCGTGAAGTTCCGCACCACCGGACCCGGCCCTGGCGAGACGGGATGCCCCGACCTCGTGGTGGTCAAGCTCCACGCCTGCTACGTGTTCACACCCAAGCAAGAGGTGGAGGTCCATGTGACGGCGGTGATCCAGAACTTGGGCACGGCGGCAAGCGGTTCGTTCTGGGTGTGCACGAGCGCAGGAAGCGCCTCCTCCATGGACCACGTAGGCAGCCTTGCGCCCGGGGCCACGGCCACGGTGACGGTCACCGTTAACCTCGGTTACGCTGCGAGTTTCCCCATCGCTGTGGAGGTGGAGGCGGACTGCATGTCCCAGGTGAAGGAGTGCGACGAGACGAACAACGAGGCCTCCTTCAGTGTGGGACGGCTGAACCTGTGTAAGTGAGTCCGAACCTTTTTTCCTACCCCCTAGGGGCGAGGGGGCGGGAAGGCAAAGGAAAAGGGGCCCGGGGAATTCCCGGGCCCCGGTTTTTCGCCTAGCGGCAGCCGAGCTCCTGCTCCCAGAACTCGATGCTCCAGGTGATGTAGGTGCAATTGGGGTAAGACCCTCCTGAACAATATCCCAGTTTGAAGTTCTGGCTGGGAAGGAGGGCGGTCACCCCCCGCTGGGCAATGATGGAAAACGGGTTGTAGGGCGGGTTGGTGCGGCAGCTTCGGAGATACACGAGCTTCGGCCGATCGTTCTCCCGCGCGGGCTTGGCTACGCCGTCGCCATCCAAGTCCAGATAGAGGGTGAGCTGCATATGGGTGGCACCGGCAAGATCAAAGCGCAGGTCCACCCAGCCTCCGCCGATCGTGCCATTCCAGGAGAGTTTTGTGAGCCCGCCGCCGGTGGTAATAGTCGGCGCAGGAGCGGCTCCGGTGACCACGCGGTTTGCGAACGTGCCCGGCGTCTCAAGGAGGATCTCGAACTTGCGGGGACTGGGCCAGCTTGGATCGCCGGCCACGGTGATGTGCCAGTGCTCGTCGGGATCACCCCAGACATAAATTCCGGGGCGGTCGATCACGGGCATCCCCGGTAGGGTCGTGACCTCGCCCACCTGGATCGTCTTCGTCTCCGTGTCCGTGGCCCCTTTGTCGTCCGTCACGGTGAGGGTCACCGTGTACGTCCCCGCCGCGGCGTAGACATGGGTCACGGAGACACCACTTCCGGTCCCACCATCCCCGAAATTCCAGGCGTAGGAGACGATGGTGCCATCGGGATCGGAGGAGGCGGAGGCATCGAAGGTTACGGTCGCCCCAGGATCGGGATTGGTTGGGGAGAAGGTGAACGCGGCCACGGGCGGCTGGTTCGGCGTGCCCACGGTGATCGGCTGGGAAGTGGAGGCCGTGGCTCCCCGGTTATCGGTGACGGTGAGGGTCACGGTAAAAATTCCCGCAGTGCTATAGCGCTTGGTGACGCGGTCGCCGGTGGCCGTGGAACCATCCCCAAAATCCCACTGCCAGGAGGTGATGGTGCCATCGGGATCGGAGGAGCTTCGGCCATCGAAGGTGATCCACTGGTTCACGAGCGGATTGGCCGGCGAGTAGGTGAAGCGGGCCACGGGCGGCTGGTTCGCTTGGGGCTGGACGGTGATGGCTGTGGAGGCCTCCGCCCAGTTCCCGGCCGGCACATTCCCGGAAAGCCAGGCCCGCACCTGGTTCAAGAAGGCCGCGCCATTCGTGCTGAGGACGGGGAAGCTCGGCGCGGTGAAGCTCGTGGGGAAGTAGGGGATGGCCCGGTCCGCGGCGAAGGCATAAAGCCGCTCGGTTCCCGTGGGCTCGCTCGCCCGGATGGTGTAGGTGCCCACCCTGGGGAGAGTGGTAGAGCCTGAAGGAAGCCGCGGATCGCGGTCCCAGTAGTTTGGGAAGATGAGGATGGCCTTGCCGGCGGGGTCAACTTCCACCACGTACACGTAGGAGTTGGCGCGGTTGAGCTCGAGGGTGATGCGGATGGCCTCGCCCACGGTGTAGCTCGGTTTGTCCGTGCGGATGGCGAGGGAAAGCGGCGGCTGGGCGGCGGTCACCGTGACTTGGTAGGTGTTGTTCGTCTCATCCGCTTCGGCCACGCGGTTTGTGGCATCGGCGGTGACGGTGAAGGTCTCCGTGGCCGCTGAAAGAGGAAGCTGCAGGTTCACGGTGGCCCGGGAGCCCGCGGGAAGGCTGGAGATCGAGGCGTATTGCGCTCCGGCCAAGCCCTCGAGTTTCACGTAGAAAAGGCCCGCAGAAGCTCCGCCCTGGTTCTTCACGGTGATCTGGAAGGTGAGGGTCGTTCCCACCGTGGGGCTTGGGGGCGTGTAGGTCACGCTTTCCACGATGAGGTCGGGAAGGGTGGGCTGCACGGCGGTGACCGTGATCTGGCGGGTGTTGTTGCCCTCGTTGGCTTCCGCGACTTGGCCGAAGATGTCGGCCGTGGCCGTGAAGGTTTCCGGCGAGGTGGAGAGGGGCAGGGAGAAGTTCAAATTTGTGGTGGCGCCGGCGGCCAAGGAGGAGACGGTGCGATCCTGGGAGGGGCCAGCGCCCTGGAGCCGCACGGTGAACGCTCCAGCGGGCGCATTCCCCTGGTTCCGCACGACCACGGTGAAATTCACGGTGGAGCCCACGGTGGGCATAGTCGGGCTATACGTGATGGAATCCACTACGAGGTCAGGCATGGCCACCACACCGGTGATCGTGACCTGGCGGGTGTTGTTCCCCTCATCCGATTCCGCGACTTGGCCGAGGACGTCGGCGGTGGCGGTGAAGGTCTCCGGTGAGGTGGAAAGGGGCAGGGAGAAGTTCAAATTTGTGGTGGCGCCGGCGGCCAAGGAGGAGACGGTGCGATCCTGGGAGGGCCCGGCACCCTGGAGCCGCACGGTGAAGGGTCCAGCAGGCGCGTTCCCCTGGTTCCGCACGACCACGGTGAAATTCACGGTGGAGCCCACGGTGGGCGTCGCCGGGCTATACGTGATGGAATCCGCCACGAGGTCGGGCATGGCCACCACTGCCGGCCGGGCCTCGAGGCGCCCCGCGCCGTACGTGTAGGGATCGCCCATGGGCACACAGGAAGCGAGGATCCGCTCCCTGAGCTGGTTCAGGGTAAGGCCGGGATTCTCGCTCCTCATGAGGGCGGCCACTCCGGCCACATGCGGCGCGGCCGCGGAGGTTCCAGGGAACGGGTTGTAGTAGGAAATGCCGGTGGTGACGTTATCGGGTGCGGAAAGATCCGGTTTTGCTCGGCCATCTTTCGTGGGGCCGCGGGAGGAGTAGGCGGCCGCCGGGCCGGTGGTGTAGTTCTGCCAGTTGATGGCGGCCACGCTCAAGGCGGAGGCGGCGTTGGCCGGCTCCGGCATGGACGAGGCCGGATCGTAGGGGTTTATGTCCTTGTACACGGAAAAGAGGGCCAGACGTTTTGTTGCCCCGCTTGCCTTCTGAATCCGCACGCGGTAGGTGCCGCTCACGGTAGCTGTGGTGTAGATACGTTCTGTGGGCTGCTCCGCGCCGGCCTGGGTCTTCGTGGAGGAAGCCACGAGATTCCCCGCCGGATCGAAAAGAAAGAGATCGTAGTCGTCGGCCGTGGCCGGCCAGGAATCCCAGGTGAGGTAAAGAAGCACGCGATCGCCGGCGGTGGCACTGAAGGTGACGTCGGTGTCGTGCCAGGTGTCGGCGTTTGCGTCGGTGAAGGTGGGGCCGAAATGCCTGAGGCCAAAATTCCCCGCGGCCTGGATCCAGAGGATCCCTGCAGACACCGCTCGATCCGCAATTTGCACAATTGTTCCCGTTCCGTCGTAGAAGCTCGTGTTGAACCAGCCGAGCGAATGGACGATGATGGAGACCCCTTCGGTGATGCAGTAGGTCACGGCGTTATCGAGGTCTACCTCGTTTCCGATCTTCACGAGGTAGAACGTGGCCGCAGGGGCGATGTCGTAGACGATCTCGGCCACCGCGGTTCCGTGGGAAAGGCCCGTGTCGATCCCGGTTCCCGTGAAGTCGCGGGTGACGAGGGAGTAAGGAAGATCGCCACGGGCCTGGGACTGCGCTAGCCCGGCAAAGCCCACGTCGATCACGGCGATCTTCACGCCAGCACCCTGGATCCCTTGGGCATGGAACGCCGCGGCGCCCACGAGGTTGGCGCCTTCGGAGGTCACGCCAAGGGCGATGGGCTCAAACGGTAGCCGCACCCGCGCCCGGCCCGCGGCCTGGGCTAGAAAACTTTCCAGTTCGGAAAGGGGCACCACTGCCTTTTGCAGGCCTAAGGGCGAGGATTCCGCCTCCTTTGCGCCCAGGGCCGTGGGCGAAAGAGGCGATATGGGCTCGAGCACCACGGTCACGGAGGTGCCGTCCGCGGAAAGGGGGATGCCCCACATCTCCGCCACCCGCCGCACCGCATCCTGGGCCTGGGCGGGAACGTGGGAAAGGGCCGTGACGAGGCCGGTGGGCACGGCCTGTTTCATCGTCTGGACGAAGGTCTCCAGGGCTCCGTCCACCCCGGGTTTCCCCTTAGGGGTTTTCGCCACCACCAATGGGCCCACGGAGAGAGCTAACGGGGTCACCGTGGGCTCGGCGGCCCGCAGGAGTTTTAAGAAAGCAAGGGCCTCTTGGATGCGGGAGCTGCGGTAAAGAATCCCCACGAAGGCGTCCTCCCGCCACGGGATTTTCACGCCCACGATGACGTTTCCGTAGGAATAGAGGGCGACCCCCGCGGCCTGGAGTTCCTGGGCGTAGGGCGAAAGGTCGAGGAGCCGGCCCTGGATCTGAGGGAGCCACTTGGTGAGGATCTCCGCGGCGTCGATGCGGGCCTGGCCCAGGGCTCCCAGGACGTAGACCTGCTGGTAAAGGGCGTTTTCGTTGTAGGAAACGAGGTTGGCTTTAGCCCCGGTTTGGGCAAGGAAATCCTGCCACTGGGAAAGATCCGTATTGAGGACGCCCAGGTTGATCTGGGCCAAGGCCGGGAGGGCAAAAAGGCTGAAGAGGAGGGCGAAGAAGACCCTCACCCCTACCCTCTCCCTAAGAGGGCGAGGGGGCGTGGGAACCCTCACCCCGGCCCTCTCCTTCCGAGGGAGAGGGTGGGTAGGATGAAGGGAAAACGCTTCTTTCCCTCTCCCCTTGGGGGAGAGGGAAAAGGTGAGGGGCAATTCCCTGCGCCACGTGTTCTTCCCGGTCATCTCAACCTCCTAGCGGCTCCGGCCGGTACGGCGGCCGCACCATTTTGACCTCCGGGGCACGGCCAAGTTCAGGAAGCATGGGGATGGGGATGAGGAGCTCGGCAAGCGTATCGGTGGAGCTCCGGATATAGCCCTCGAAGGCCTCACCTAAGGGTGCGGAAAGCTCGGCCACCACCCGCACCCGCAGGCCCACCCGCTCCAGGCCGTAGTCGCGGGCGAATCCGAACCAATCGGGATGGTTCACCAATGCCCAGAGGATGGGGTCGAGCTTCACGCCCTGGGGCGGGGCTGGAAGCTTCAAGGGAACTTCCTTTATTTGGAGCTCCACCGCGGTGGCTTCCGCGATGAGGCCTAGGGCCTCCAGGATTCTTGGCCCAGAAAGGTCTGCGAGCTCGCCAGCTCCGAACACCACGAGTTCCGCAACCTCCGGAGTCCCCCGGAGGATGGTCGTCCAGGCTCCATCCCGCAGGCCGAGCAGAAAGTACGGAGGATCCCAGACCAGGAAGAGCCCGGAGAGGAGAAGCTCCTCTTCGTTGGCCACGCCTTGGAACCCCAGGGTTCCCTCAACCCAGTGAGCGAGGGGGATGCTCAGGGTTTGGGCTCGCTCGGGCAGGGCAGCCACCGAGCCTTCCGGCGGCACGATCTCCGCCCAGAAGTAGACAGGGCCTTGGGCCATGGCCCCCGCCGAAACGAGGAGAAAACCAACCATTAGCCATCGCATCGAGACCTCCTTTTATCCATCCAATATACACCCTTCTTGCCCGCGGGGTTCGCAGGGTGATCCAAGTTACGGAAATTTCTCTCCCCAGGGGCGAACCCCCTGGCTCAGCCCAAGGGCCCAGGCCGGGTACAAGTGCTTTGGAGATCTGAAAAGCTAAGGAGGCGGGACGATGCGACGAATCGTGTGGTTGGCGAGCGCACTGGCGCTTTTGAGCTTTGGCGCTTTGGCCCAATTCAGCGGGGTTTGGGAGGCCATGATCCAGATCGTGCCTTCGGTGGAGCTTCAAGAATGCGTGCTCACCCTGAACTACAAACTTGATGGAGGCTGGACGATTTCCAGCATCTCTGAATTCGATGAGACGGGCTTGGTTGACCAAAGGTTCGCCCTAAGCGGATCGTTTGCTTTTCTTTCCATAACCGGCGGGATGGCCTTCAACCCCTCCATAACCGACACAGTCACGGTCTACTATCCTGGCTGCGATCCGGCAAGTGAAAGCTATACCCTTATTGCTCCTGCGTACAAGGAGGCTTGGGTCAAGACCAGTTTAACCATGGCTGGGGCCGAGCTCTCCTTCGAGTTCCACCATTGGGCCTACCCCTATCATATGGAGGATTTCGACGATGACGGTGTGGAGGATTATGTTTGGCCCTGTTGTCCGCCGCAGACCCAGAGCTACACCCTCTTTTCCATAATCGCCGGATTTCCTCCGCTTTCCCTGAGGATCAACCTCGCCGATTGCTGCACGGGGATCTCCTTCCGCGACGCCACACTCTCGCTGATCGACGTCCCTATTTGCTGCGGCCTCAGCTACGATGCTGAGCTTTACTTCACGAAAATGGGGTTTGGCTATTTTGAGACCGCCCTGGAATTGGAGATCTGCTGTGGCATCTCCATCGAGGTGGCCACGCGGTTCACCGTGGACCATAAAACCGTGACCATCACTCCCAAGTGGAACGGCATGGGCCAGGCCTGCTTTGTGGTTTATGGGAACGTGGTTACTGGCGATGGCCCTTGGGAAATCGGAGGTCTTGAGATCTACGGATACAAGATCCGGTGTGACCTTAGCTCCTGCAGCTACGTGGAGTTTATGACCGCGCTGGATGTGACGAAGCTTGAGGATCTTCTTGACGATCCGAAGCTTTTTGAGGGT
>JBBIVL010000063.1:0-272 GCA_037439765.1 Candidatus Bipolaricaulota bacterium | reverse complement strand
AGTACTGGAAACTCGGCTTCTGTGGACCGGGCTGCTGTGGTGGCACCTGGAGCCTCGCGTTGGCCACGTATTTCCAGGCCGAGGGAAGCCTTTTTGGCCTCACCCGCATCAAAGGCGATCTTTCGGCGCCGATCATGGCCAACTTTGATCTGCGACTCTCCCTCAGTGTGACGGTGGGCGGCGGAACGGAATTGGCTGTGGGCTGGGCCTTCCGATTTTAGTAACGCTTTAGTCTAGAGTTTCAGCCAGGGGAGGCTTGGCCTCCCCTTTTT
>JBBIVL010000062.1:0-8660 GCA_037439765.1 Candidatus Bipolaricaulota bacterium | reverse complement strand
CCCGTGGGCAGCTTTCTTCCTAGCCCTCGCTGGAAATCTTTTTCCCTTGGTCCCCCTGCTCCACTTTTTGCCCCCCATGATCCGGCAGGTCGAACGGCTTCCAGGGTGGCCGGGCTGGGCGGGCAGGGCCTTTTTGGCTTGGCAGGCCCGCCGGGGAAGGCAGGTGGAACGGTGGGGGCTGCCTGCGCTGGTGCTGTTCGTAGCCGTGCCCCTTCCCGGCACGGGGCTCTGGACTGGAGCGCTGCTCGCGGCCCTGTTGGGGATCCCGGGCCGGCGGGCCATGCCCTTTCTTCTCCTTGGCGTGAGCCTGGCCGGTCTCTTGGTGCTCGGGGCCAGCCTGGGCTTCCTCCACTTTTTTGGGATCTGATGCTTCCGCGGATAAACTTGGATTCGTGGCCGAGCGCGCCCCGAACCGTCCTAAACTGCATGAGCTTTTCCGCCGCCATCCTGCGGACTTGGCGGAGATCCTCTCGGCCCTGAACGAACACGAAGCCGTGGAGCTCGTGCGCCGGCTCTACGAGCGAGGAAGCGCCGCTCCGCTTGGGGAAATGGAACCGGAGGAGGCTGCCCGGCTCTTGACCCAGCTCGACCGCAGCGAAGCTATCCGCATCCTTTCCCGAATGGACCCCGATGACGCCGCCGACCTTCTCGCTGAACTTCCACCGGAGACGATGCAGGACATCCTCTCCCGCCTGGAACCGGCCAAGGCCCAGACGCTGCGGATGCTTCTCGCGTATCCGCCGGACACCGCGGGCGGCCTCATGTCGCCCGAGGTGCTGGCCCTGCCTGCGGATCTTCGCGCCCACGAGGCCATCCGCTTCATCCGGCGCAAGGCCGAGGAAATGGAGACCGTGTACTACGCCTACGTCGTCGACGAGGAAAGCCGCCTCCTCGGGGTCCTCTCCCTGCGGGACCTGGTGTTGGCCACCCTCGACACGCCCGTAACGGAGATCATGAATCCCGAGGTGGTGACTCTGCCCCCGGACATGGACGTGGAGGAGGTGGCCCGGTTGTTCGACAAGTACAACTTCCTGGCCCTGCCCGTGGTGGATGGGGACAAAAAACTCTTGGGTATCGTCACCGTGGACGACGTGATGGACGTGATGCGGGAGGAGGCTACGGAGGACCTTTTGCGGGTGGGCGGCATTCCCGCGGGCGAGGACCTTCCTTTGGATCCTCCGCTTTCCTCGGTGAGAAAGCGACTTCCCTGGCTGATGGGACTGGTGGTGCTCAATTTGAGCGTGGCCGGGCTGGTCAGCCGGTTTGAGGCAACGATCGCGGAGCTCGCGTTTGTGGCGGCCCTCATGCCCCTTATAGCCGACATGAGCGGCAACGCCGCGGCCCAAGCCCTCACCGTGGCCATTCGGGGGATGGCCCTGGGTCTGGTGGATTGGAAAGATCTCCCTCGGATTCTGTGGAAGGAGCTGCGGGTGGGGCTATTGGCCGGCCTGGGGCTGGGGCTGCAAATCGGGCTCATTTCCACGCTGCTTTGGAAAAAGCCGCTGTTTGGGGCGGTGGCGGGATTGGCTCTGGCCGGGACCACCACGGGCGCCTGCCTCACGGGCGGGGCCATTCCCTTCCTGTTTAAGCGGCTGCGCCTGGATCCCGCCATGATGTCCGGGCCGGTGGCCACCACCATCGGCGACCTCATCGGGATCGGGCTCTTCTTGGGCCTGGCCACCTTGTTCCGCAGCCGCCTCCTGTGACCGGAAAACTCCAAGTTTTGGGCTATACTCCCCCGCGCGTTTTACCGCCGCGGAGCAAGGAAACAATCCCGGCGGAATTCGGAAAAGGGGTGATGGCATGACTGCGTTTGCACAAACGACCCCAGGGACGGACACGAGCCAGCAGTTGATCTCCCTCGTGGTGATCCTGGTTGTGTTCTTCGCGGTGTTTTATTTTCTACTCATCCGGCCACAGCGCCGCCGGCAAAAGGAACACATCGCCCTCCTCTCCTCCCTCAAACGAGGGGACCGGGTGATGACCGCGGGCGGCATCTTGGGCACCATCGAGGACATCCAGGAAAACGAGATCATCCTCAGCGTGGAGGACGGAAAGCTCCGGATATCCAAGTCCAGCATCGTGGAAAAAATCAAGAAGTGAGGTGACCATGAAACGCAGGGACTGGATCTTTCTTGGCGCGGTTTTGGCCGTGGTTTTCGCTGCTCTTGGGCTTTTGTACCCGTTTTGGCCGTTTGATAAGGTGATCAAGCTGGGACTGGACCTCCAGGGCGGGGTGCGCCTGGTGCTCCAGGCCCAGGGGCTGGAGGAGATGACGACCGCCCAGCGCAAGGATGTGGTGGACCGCCTGGTCACCATTTTCGCCGAGCGCGTGGATCAGTACGGCATGGCGAACGCAGAGATCCGCCCGTTGGGCAGCGACCGGGTGGAGGTGCGCATCCCCGGTGCGGCCGACCCCGAGCAAGCCCGGGAGCTCCTTGGCCGCACGGCCATCCTGGAGTTCCGCAAGGTTCTGGACGAAGCCTCCAATCCCGATGATCTCGCGGCCAAGCGCGTGATCCCCCAGGAAATTTTTCCCGGAAAGGATCCAGGCCAGTACTATTTGGTGGAAGGCGATACCCTTCTTACCGGCGAAGTTCTGGACAACGCCGAGGTGCGGGTTTCCACCGATCCGCGCAATCCTGGACTGTACATCCACCTCACCTTCAACCGCGCAGGCGCCGAAAAATTCGTGGAGGCCCTGCGGAAGCTGCAGGTGAACGATCGGCTGGCCATCATCCTGGACGGGATTGTCTATTCCGCCCCAGCCATTTCCTCCTCCATCAAGGAGGCCGCGGCCCAGGGCTGGCGAGCCGTACAGAGCTCCACCACCATCACCGGGCGGTTCACGTTCGACGAGGCAAAACTCCTTTCCGTGGTGCTCCGCTCCGGTGCTCTTCCCACCCGAGTGACAGTGATCGAGGAGCAGCGGGTGGGACCAACCCTAGGCGCGGAGTACGTGCGCCGGGGGGGCCTCGCCCTCCTCATCAGCTTCGTCCTCGTCGTGATCTACATGCTTCTCTACTACCGCTGGTACGGGATCATCGCGGGTCTAGGACTTGCCTTAACCATGCTGGTGGTGTTGGCCGCCTTGCGGGCGTTCGGGGCCACCCTGACCCTGCCGGGAATCGGCGGTCTCATGCTCACCTTGGGCATGGCCATCGATGCCAACGTGCTTATCTACGAACGCATCAAGGAGGAACGCCGCGCGGGCAAGAACCTCACGGCTTCGGTGGCGGCGGGATTCCATCGGGCCCTCCCCGCCATTGTGGACTCCAACCTCACCACCATCATCGCTGCGGTGATCCTGTTCCTCTTGGGTTCGGGCCCTGTGCAGGGCTTCGCCATCACTTTGGGCTTGGGCGTGGTGGCCTCGATGTTCGCCGCCCTGGTGCTTTGCCGACTCGTTTTGGAGCACACGGTCCTGGGCCAGCGGGTGCCGCTGCGGCCTACCCCCAACGCAAAATGAAGAGGTGAAGGGCGTCCGTTGGATCAAGCTCCCCCAGTTTGATCTGCACGTCCAGCTCCTGGAGGAGCCCAAGCGCTGCGATGAGGCGGGTTTCGCCGTGGCGACGCGCTTGACCCAGCCGTCGGCGCACCAGCCAGTCCGGACCCGCGGGTTTCTCCCCGCTTTCGCTCGCACTTAGGGTGGCAAGCAGCGTGCGAATGTGGCCCACAAGCAGGTGGAACAGGACCTGGGGATTCCAGCGGGTGCGCAAGAGCCGATCCAGGGCCTGGAGGGCTGCCCGCCAGTCCCCGTTTCCCACCGCGTCCAAAAACTCGTAGGGCGGGGGCTGGGCAAAGAAACACAACTCCGGAAGCCGGTGCCGCGGGAGCTTCCCTCCCTTCCATAGGGCGAATTTTTGCACCTCCTGAGCCAGCCGCAGCGTATCCCCACCGGCTGCCTCCAGGAGCACTTCCACCACCGCGGGATGCGCGGGCAGCCCCACCTCGTCCAAGAGGGTTTGGCAAAGACCGCGCAGAGGTTGACCGGTGGGGCGGGGAAAATGCTGGGCCTCCTCGGCAGCCTCGGCCAAAGGTCCGCGCAGGTCCTCGCCCAAAAAGAACACGGCCACGCCCTCCGGCAACTGGTCGCGCAGGGCTTTTCCCAGCTCCCGCTCGCCCCGCAAGGGATCGGCCCACCGCACCACCAGAGCCTTGCGCTCGGCGAACAGGTCCGGCGTGCGAATTTCCAGAAGGAGGCGTGCGGGCGTGAGCTCATCGGCGAACACCGTGATCCTTTGCGCAGGACCAAAGCCCTCCAGCCGCTCCTTGAGACCCCGTTCCGCGAGGAGGGGATCCCCGGAGTACACCCCGAACCGCACCACCCGCATGCCCCAACCTACCTCGTGGGGAAATCGGGGGCAACCCTTGACCGCTGCGGCGAGGCTCCCTAAGATTCCTCCTGGCGCCGAGGTGGCGGAATTGGCAGACGCGCTGTCTTGAGGGGGCAGTGGGCCTACGCCCGTGCGGGTTCGACTCCCGCCCTCGGCACTGTTTTTGGCTTGTCTTCTTTGACTTCCTCTCCTTCCCATGGAAAATGGGCCGCTAACCCATGAGCCCAAGGCCGCGCAAAAAGCCAGCAAAACCCTGGCTACCCCTGAAGATCACGGGGGTCGGGGCGCACCTGCCGGAAAAAATCCTGACCAACGCCGATCTGGCGCAGTTTTTAGATACAAGCGACGAGTGGATCCGCACGCGCACGGGAATCCGGACCCGCCACATCCTCGCTCCTGAGGAAATCCCAGCCCGGATGGGGATTGCCGCGGCCGAGCAAGCCCTGGCCCGGGCAGGACGAAAACCAAGCGAGATCGATTGGCTCCTTGTGGCCACGAATGTCCCGGAGGAACCCATTCCCGGCACAGCGCCCTACATCGCTGCAGGACTTGGTCTTGGCAAAACCCCTTTTGCGGACATCACGGCCGGCTGCTCCGGATTTATCTACGCCTTGGCGTTGGCCGCCGCTCTGATCCACGCGGGAATGGCTAAAGCGGCGCTGGTCATGGGCACGGAAGCCCTCTCCCGCTTTGTGAATTGGCAGGATCGGGGCACGTGCGTTCTTTTTGGGGATGGGGCGGGAGCGGTGGTGGTGGAAGGAGCCTCGGGTTCATCTGGAATCCTGGGCGTGGCCCTGCGTGGGGATGCTAAAAAGCTCGGACTTCTGCGCATTGAGGCGGGAGGCGTCCGGCTTCCCGCAAGTTGCGAAACGGTTCAGGCAGGAAAGCATTTCCTGCAGATGGAGGGGAAGGGCCTGTTTCGGGCCGCGGTGGGGATGATGGCCGAAGCCACCCGGGCCGCCCTCGCTCAGGCCGGCCTCAGGCTCGAGGAAATCGATTGGATCATCCCCCACCAGGCCAACCTCCGCATCATCGAGGCTTTGGCCAAGCGCCTCCGATTTCCGGAGGAAAAAGTCGTAGTCAACATCGACCGGGTGGCCAACACCTCCACGGCCTCCATCCCCATCGCTTTGGCCGAGCTGGTGCAGGCCGGGAAAGTCGAGGATGGGCAAATTTTGGCCCTCACAGCGTTCGGCGCCGGAGCTTGCTACGGCACGGTGATCCTCCGATGGTAGCTTTTCTTTTTCCTGGGCAGGGCTCGCATGAACCCGGGATGGGCGGGGAACTCTTTTTTCGACCTGAAGGAAAGGAGGTGCTGGCCGAGGCTGCAGGCCTTGGCTGGAAAAAATTTGTTCCCGATTTGACCCAGGAGGAACTCGCCCATACCGCTGTGGCCCAGCCCGCCATCTTCCTCGTGGAGTGGGCCGGATTTTTGGTGGCTAAAGGGCGGCGAGCGCCGGAGGCCGTGGCTGGCCACTCCTTGGGCGAGTTCGCTGCCTTGGCTGCCGCTGAGGTTTTGGCCTGGCCGGAGGCCTTCCGGCTCGTGATCCTGCGGGGAAAACTCATGGAGGAGGCATCGCGCGAACAACCTGGGGGCATGACCGCCGTGTTGGGCCTTCCCCTAGAGGCGGTGGAGGCCATTGCCCGGGAAAGTCGGTGTTTTGTGGCCAATGTGAACGCGCCGGGCCAGGTGGTGTTGGCAGGGGAGCTCTCCGCCCTGGCTCAGGCGGAAGCGCTCGCTCCGGAGAAAGGAGGAAAGGCCGTGCGCCTGGCGGTGGCCGGGGCTTTCCATTCTCCACACATGGCCGCCGCGGCAAGAAAATTCGAAGAAGCCCTGGAAAACCTAATTTTCCGGACGCCAAAGATCGCGTTTGTCTCGAGCTCCACCGGGAAGACCGAGGAAAACCCCGAGTGGATCAAGGACATCCTGCGGAAGCAGATGACCGCCCCGGTGCGGTGGGCCCAGGCCGTGGAGACCCTGGCGGAATTGGGCGTGGAGGAGGCCTGGGAAATCGGACCAGGTCAGGTTCTCACCCGACTTGGCAAGCGCATCAGTCCCCGGGTACGCTTCCGCGCTTTAGCGGAGGTTTTGGGGAATGTTTGAGGGCCGGGTGGCACTCATCACCGGAGGCACTTCGGGCATTGGCTTGGCCACGGCCAAGCTGTTCGCGGCCCGGGGCGGCCGGGCGGTGGTGGTGGGGCGGGATCCCGGCCGCGGGGCGCAAGCCCAGGCCGAACTCGGGGAACACGGCCGGTTCGTGGCCGCTGACGTGTCCCAGCCGGAGCACGTGAAAAAGGCGTTTGCGGAGACCCTGGACTGGGCCGGGCGCTTGGATTTTCTGGTGCATGCCGCTGGCCACACCCGGGACAAGCTCCTGGTGCGGATGGAGCTTGCGGAGTGGGAGGAGATCCTCCGGGTCCACCTCACGGGCGGCTATCTTTGCGCCCGGGAGGCCCTGCGGGTCATGATGAAAGCCCGGGCCGGGGCCATGGTGTTCGTGGGTTCGGTGGTGGGGTTGACGGGTAACGTAGGCCAGGCCAATTACGCGGCGGCCAAAGCAGGGTTGGTGGCCCTGACGCGGACCCTGGCCCAGGAGGCGGCGCCCTGGGGGATCCGGGTGAACCTGGTGGCCCCGGGGTTCATCGAAACGCCCATGACCGCCGGCCTGCCCGAGAAAATCCGGGAGCAGTATTTGGCGCGGATTCCCCTGGGCCGGTCCGGTGAGCCAGAAGAGGTGGCCGAGGCCATCCTCTTCTTGCTTTCCCCGCAGGCCTCCTATATAACCGGCCATGTGCTCTGCGTAGACGGGGGCTTGGTCCCCTGCGATTGAGGAGGTGGCAGATGAGCGACGTCGGGAATCGGGTGAAGGAGATCATCGCCGAGCAGCTCATGGTGGAGCTGGACGAGATCACCGAGGACTCCACGTTCGTCGACGACCTCGGCGCGGATTCCCTCGATCGGGTGGAGCTGATTATGGAGTTCGAGGAGGAGTTTGGGATCGAGATCCCCGACGAAGATGCGGAGAAGATCAGCACGGTAGGTGAGGCCATCGCTTACATCGAGCGGCGGCTGGCGGAGAAGACCAAGGAGCAAGGCAGTCTTGAGCTCTAGCATGGCCCACGTTTACGTGGAGCAACTTGGCCGCCACGTCGGCCAAGAGGTTTTGCTGGCGGGCTGGGTATACAACAAGCGTTCCTCAGGGCGGGTCCGGTTTCTGTTGGTGCGGGACGGCACGGGAATCGTCCAGGGGGTGGTCACTCCCGAGGCCGATCCTCAGACGTTCGAGCTCGCGGAGCGTCTTCCCCAGGAGAGTTCCTTGAGGTTGTGGGGCACGGTGCGGGCCGACCCCCGCGCACCTGGAGGCTACGAAATCCTGGTGCGCAAGATCGAGCCAGTGCACATCCCCACGGAGCCCTTCCCCATCGGCCTCAAGGAGCATGGGGTGGGGTTCCTCATGGACCACCGCCACCTGTGGATCCGCATGCGCAAGCAGGTGCCCCTCCTGCGCATCCGCGATGCGGTGCTCTGGGCGATGCGGGCGTTTTTCAAGGAGCGGGGGTTTGTGGCCACGGAAGCGCCCCTTCTTGTGGGCACGGCCGTGGAGGGCACGACCACGCTCTTTCCCCTCGACTACTTCGGGGAACCGGCCTACCTTTCCCAGTCCGGCCAGCTTTATCTGGAGGCGACCTGCATGGCCCTGGGCCGGGTGTATTGGATCGGCCCCTGCTTCCGGGCCGAAAAATCCAAGACTCGCCGGCACCTCACGGAGTTCTGGATGGCCGAGGCCGAGGTCGCCTTCTTCGAACACGAGGAAAACCTCCGCCTGCAAGAGGATCTCGTGCGCTACATCGTGGAATACGTGGTATCCGAAAGGAAGCGGGAACTTGAGGAACTCGACCGCGACCCAGGGCGCCTTCTTTCCGAGGTGCGGGGACCGTTTGCCCGCATCACCTACAAGGAGGCCATCGAGATCATCCGCTCGCATGATGTTCCTCTCAAGTACGGCGACGATTTCGGGGCTCCCGCGGAGGATGCGCTTTCCGCGCACTTTGGCCGCCCCGTTTTTGTGGAACGTTATCCCAAGGAGATCAAGCCCTTTTATATGAAACGGGATCCTCAGGATCCTTCCGTGGTGCTCAATGCCGACCTCATCGCGCCGGAGGGCTATGGGGAGATCATCGGGGGCTCCCAGCGCGTGGACACGGAGGAGGAGCTTTTGGCCCAGCTTCGGGAGGCGGGGCTTCCGGCGGAACCCTACCGGTGGTACATCGATCTGCGCAAGTGGGGTTCCGTTCCCCATTCGGGGTTTGGGCTGGGGGTAG
>JBBIVL010000061.1:0-9008 GCA_037439765.1 Candidatus Bipolaricaulota bacterium | reverse complement strand
CCAAGGAAGGCGGTGAGTGGGGTGAGCCAGAACGCCGACAAACCCAAGGCCAACGCGGCAGCCACGCCGGTAGCCGCGCCATTGGCCACGCCCAAAAGATAGGGGTCAGCAAGGGGGTTGCGAAAAATTCCCTGCATCACGGCCCCAGCCAGACTCAACCCTCCACCCACCACGAGACCGGCAAGCACCCGAGGAACCCGCAACTCCCGAAGGATAAGCCCTTCCTTTCCCGCCCCTACAAAAAGCCCCGAAAAGATCTGGGAGAGCGAAAACCTAGCCGGGCCGAATCCCAAGGCCAAGACGACACTTGCCAAATTCAGAGCCAAAAGAAGAAAGAGGGCCTTTTTCATGGCCCGAAGACCTCGGGATGCAAGGCTTCCGCCATTTTTCTCAGGGCTCGCGCCACGCGGGTGGATACCAGCCAGGACGCGGGGATTCCCACGACCCTTCCCCCTTTCACCGCCGCAAGCTCCGTTAGGATCAGGCTTTGGAAGAAATTTTGGACCTGGGCGGGATCGGTGAAGATCACCGTAGGATCCCGCAAAATGACCTCCTCCAAGCTGATCTGAGCGTAGCCGGGGAAGGGAAAAACGTTCTCGCCGCCGGCGCGGATAAGAAGCTCATGTTCCGGAGTGCCGAGCCCAGCCGCGTATGGAGGGGCTCCTGGGGAAGCGAGGTAGAGAAACGCGGCAGTGGTGCGCGCACGGTCCAAAAGAATGCCCTCCACCGCCACGATCTCCTGAGCCAGACGTCCCACAAGGAGCTGGGCCTCCTTTTCTTGGCCCACCGTCCGGCCCACAAGAAGGATCACCTCGAACACGTCGACAATCCCTTGGATCCAGCCTTCGGGACCACCACCGGTCACCACGGGGATTCCCAAGCTTTCCAGGCGGTCTCGCACCTCGCCCCAGGCCCCAAAAACCACATCTGGAGCAAGGGCTATAATGGCCTCCAAGGAGGGGGCAAACGCAGGCCCAACGCGCGGGGTCTGTAAAAGCTCCGGTGGAAGATCCGGGGAATCCGCCACCCCCACGATGCGCCCGGAAAGCCCGAGATCCACAAGGATTTCGGCGTAGAGGGGAATTCCCGCGACCACGATGCGCTCCGGCTCCTTTGGGACGAGGATGGCCTTGCCGCGGTCGTCCACCACCTCCACCGGAAAGGCCTGCCCAAGAAAACCCAAAACGAGACAGACCAAGCCCAAAATGGCCAAAGTCCTGGGCATGAAGGCCTCCTTTCAGCTCAGGCCCACCTGGTGCTCGCAAGCTGTAACTGTGTTCCAGATGAGCATGGCCACGGTCATCGGCCCCACCCCTCCGGGAACAGGGGTGATGGCCTCCACCTTCTCCACCAGGGCGTCAAAGTCCGTGTCCCCAACAAGCCGGAAGCCCGCTTTTTTCGTGGGATCGGGAACCCTGTTCACGCCTACATCGATGATCACCGTTCCCTCCCGCACCATGTCTGCGGTGATGGTCCGGGGCGTGCCCATGGCGGCCACCAAAATGTCCGCTTGCCTTGTAAATTGCGCAAGATTCGGTGTCCCCGTGTGGCAGACGGTCACGGTGGCATTGGCTCCAGCTTTCTTTTGGATAAGGATGGCGAAAAGGGGCTTTCCGTTGATGTTGCTGCGGCCGCAGATCACCACGTGTTTTCCTTCCGGAGAATAACCGCTGCGCAACAAGATCTGCCACACCCCATGCGGGGTGCATGGAAGAAGGTAGGGCTCGCCGATGAGGAGTTTTCCCACGTTCACGGGGTGAAAGCAGTCCACATCCTTTTTGGGGTCAATAGCCTCGATCACTTTGCGGGGGTCGATGTGACGAGGAAGGGGAAGTTGCACGATGATCCCGTGGAATTTGGGGTCGCCATTGAGCTTTTGGATTTCTACAAGGAGGCGCTCCTCAGGGGTGTCCTCGGGAAACACAATGGTTTCCGAATAGATGCCCACTTCCTGGGAGCTTTTCTCCTTTTGCTTCATGTAGGAAACGGAGGCTGGATCCTCGCCAACCCGTACCATGGCTAACCCTGGGGTGAGCCCCCGCGCCTTCAGCCGCTGAATGCGTTCTTTGAGCTCCGCACAAACCTGGGCCGCAATCTCCTGTCCGGAAAGAATCCGCGCTCCCATCCATTCCCCCTTTGGGTTACCATTATAGCCATGGAGGCCTGGAGGAGCTCCCTCATCCCGCGCATTGCCGAGGCCAAAGCAAATCTCGCGAATTTTTCCCTTCTTGAACTGGCAAGAAAAAGCGGGGCTTCTTTTGGTCGTTGCGGCCTTGTTCTGGATTTCCTTGGAAAAAGCTACGTATTGACCCAAGATCTTGCGCTTCTGGACAAAGAGAAAGGCGAGCCCGCTCTGGAGGAGATGCAGGCCATCATTTTCGACTACCTTTTGCACGCTGATGGTCGTCAGCCAAAAGACGAGTGGATCGGATTTTCTGAATTGCCGCACGGAAATTTCTATGTTCAGGCGTTTCAAAGCTACACCGGGGATGAGCTTGTGCGCCGCTTGGACGGGGAAGGTTTTAAAAAAGGGGCAGAGAGGGCCGGGGGAGCGCCCATTGCCCTTGGAGACGTGGGTTATGCCTTCCGCCCCCTGCCCCTTTTGGCAATGGCCGTGGTATGGTGGGATGGGGAGGAGGGTCTTTTCCCGCCGAAGGCCGTGGTCCTATTCGATGCCCACGCCGCCGGGCTCCTTCCCACCGAGGGCCTGGCCATCGTGGGGAGGCTACTTTGCCGGAGGATTGTGAAATTCGCGGAAGAGGGATGAAAGTAGGGGTGAGCGGAAAGGGCGGGGTGGGAAAGACCACGATCTCCGCTCTTTTGGCCCGGGCCGCCGTGCGGCGAGGGAAAAGGGTCGTGCTCGTGGACGCTGATCCCAACCCCACTTTGGCCGCCACCTTGGGCTATCCTCATCCCGTCACCCCCCTTTTGGAGAACGCAGAGCTTATCGAGGAACGCGTGGGAAAAGGTGGCCTCATCCAGTTGAATCCAAAGGTGGACGACCTTCTTGGCCGCTTCGGTGTGGAGCACGAGGGACTTACCATTTTGGTTTTGGGCGGGATCCGTGGCGGCGGACAAGGCTGCGCTTGCCCGGCCAGTACCCTCCTCCGCGCCATCCTTCGGCATCTGGTTCTGGCTGCCGACGAGACCCTCATCGTGGACCTCGAGGCCGGAATCGAGCATCTTGGCCGGGCCACAGCCCAGGGCGTGGACGCCCTTCTCGTGGTGGTGGAGCCGGACCGCCGCAGCTTGGTTACGGCCCAACGCATCTTTGCTTTGGCCCAAGAGATCGGAATCCCCCATGTCTATGCGGTGGGGAACAAGGTGCAGGCGGAACCCGAACTGCACCTCCTCCAAGACGGCCTACCTCCGCGCACCCTGTTGGGCGTGGTCCCCTTTTCCTTACGAATCCTCGAGGAAGGGCGTCTGGGACGGCTCCCTGAGGTAGTTATCCCGGAAGTGGAGGAGGTTTTTGCCGGGCTAGAAGGGCGAATTTTGCCGAGGTCCTCGGGTTCCTGGTAGGATATGAGGAGGCTTGTTTTAAAGGGCTAAGGAGGGAAAGGGATGTCCAGGATTATTGCGCGGGCGGCCATTCGCGGGGCACACCAGTACGTGGAGAGGGCAGAGCGTGAGCTGAACGAGGCCATAGAGGCCCAGGGTCCGCAAAAGAAAATCGGGTTCCCCAACACGGCCTATTACCTTCCCCTCATCCTGGCCTTGACGGGAATCGAAGTGAAAACGCTGGCTGAGGCACAGAAAGCGCTGGAGGTCGCTAAATCCCTTCTGCCCCCCCTCCCCGAAGATCACCTTTGGCTCCCCTACCTGGGTCCGGCGCTGGATGCAGGAGTGGCCACGCTGATCGCCCAGGAGATTCTTGAAGCCCTCAAATATGTGCGGGGCGAGGAACCCAGGGGGATCTGGCTTGGGTTCACCGACGACGCCATCTTACGCACGCAAGGGATCAAGCTTGTGGATGGTCGGATGCCGGGATTCGCCGCTTGTGTGGGCGCCATGCCCACGGTGGAGGAAGCGGTGGAGCTTGCCCGTTCCCTTCAGGAGCGGAACATCCTCGTGTTTATGGCCTCCCATACCCAGGGGATCTCCATGGCCGAGCAATTGGCGGAAGCAGGGATCGAAATGAACTGGGACACTTTCCTTGTACCGTACGGCAAAGACACGTCCTCGGCCGTACACGCCCTGAACTTTGCGGCCCGGGCGGCCATGACGTTCGGCGGCATCAAACCTGGAGACCTCGAAGCCGCACGCAAAATCTTCTTGTACAACAAGGAACGGGTGCACGCGTTTGTCCTGGCCCTGGGCGCTGACCACCATCCAGGCGAAGACGTGCAGCTCCTCACCGATGAAAAATACGCTACCGCCGCCGGAGCCATTAACTTCGGGTTCCCCGTGATTTCCGACGTGTCCATCCCCCAAATTCTCCCCCGCGGGATCTGCACCTATGAGCATGTAGTTTCCGGGGGCCCCCGGGACCAACTGGTCTCCAAGGCCTGCGAGGTGCGGGGCCTGAAAATCAAGGTCTCCAAAATCCCCATCCCCGTGCCATATGGGGCGGGATTTGAGGGCGAACGGGTGCGTAAAGAGAACCTTTACGTGGAGTTCGGCGGAAAAAGTTCCGCCTCTTTTGAGCTCCTCCGCGCAAGGCCCATGGCCGAGGTGGAGGATGAACGAATCGAAGTCATTGGTCCGGACCTCGACGAGGCCCAGGAAGGTGGGGCCATGCCGCTGGGGGTGATCGTGGAAGTGGCAGGGCGGAACCTGAAAGAGGATTTTGAGCCCGTCCTGGAGCGCCGCATCCACCATTTCATCAGCTGCATCAACGGCGTCATGCATATTGGCCAGCGTGACATCACCTGGGTCCGCATCAGCAAAGAAGCCTTCCAAAAAGGCTTTCGACTCAGGCACTACGGCCAAGTTCTCCTCAGCAAGTTCAAGGAAGAATTCGGAGCCTTGGTGGACAAGGTCCAGGTAACGCTTACCACTGATCCTGAGGAGGTGGAGCGCAGGCTGGCCGAAGCCCGGGAGGTCTACCGCCACCGCGACGAGCGGGTAATGGGCATGACCGATGACGACGTGGACCTCTTCTACTCCTGCATCCTCTGCCAGAGCTATGCCCCCAACCATGTGTGCGTGGTGGCGCCGGAGAGGTTGGGACTTTGCGGAGCTTACACGTGGCTGGATTGTGCCGCTTCCCATGAAATCGATCCCCATGGCCCCAACCAGCCCATCAAGAAGGGCGAAGTCCTGGATTCGGTTCTCGGTCAGTGGAAGGGGGTCAATGAATTCGTGAAAAGGGCCTCGCGCGGAAACGTGGAGCGGGTGAGCATGTATTCCATCCTCCAGGACCCCCAGACTTCCTGTGGGTGCTTTGAGTGCATCGTCGCGGTCGTTCCCGAGGCCAATGGGGTGATGGTCGTGAACCGGGAATTCTTGGGGGAAACGCCCATTGGCATGACGTTCTCCACCCTGGCAGGTCAAATTGGCGGGGGCGTGCAAATGCCGGGATTCCTGGGGATCGGCAAGCTCTACATCACCAGTAAGAAGTTCATTTCCGCCGAGGGGGGGATCAAGCGATTGGTGTGGCTGCCCAAAGAGTTACGGGAGGAAATCCGGCCAAGGCTGGAGGCGAGACTAGCGGAAATCGGTGAGGTTGACCTCCTAGACAAAATCGCCACCGAGGAAGAAGCCAAGACACTGGACGAGCTCCTGGCCTTCTTGGAGAAAATGGGTCATCCCGCCCTTTCCATGGATCCGTTGCTCTGAAGGGGGAGGCGATGGCGAAAAAACTTACGGGGTTGGACATCTATAAGCTCCTTCCCCGCACAAACTGCGGGGACTGCGGGTTTTCCACGTGCATGGCGTTCGCCATGCAGGTGGCGGCGAAAAAGGTGGCCCTGGACCAGTGTCCCCATGCGGGAGAGGCGGCCAAAGCCGCATTGGGGGAGGCTCAAGCCCCGCCTATGCGCACCGTACAGATCGGGGTGGGAGAAAAAGCTTGGACCGTGGGCGGAGAAACCGTGCTCTTCCGCCACGAGGAAAAATTCCATCGCCCCTGTGCCCTCTTCATGAAGGTAACGGATACGCTTGGGGAAGAGGAACTCGCTCGGGAAACGCGGAGGATTTCTCGATTGACCTTTGTTCGCATTGGGCAGGAACTCGGCGTGAGTGGGATAGCTGTAGAGCACGCAGGAGGCGATTTTCCCCACGCCGTATCCGTCATCCGCAACAATACCGAGCTTCCCCTGCTCCTCATTTGTCCAAAGCTGGAACTCATGGCCCGCGCCATGGAGGCTTGCCGGGGAATACGCCCCATCCTGTACCCCGCGACCGCCGAGAACTTCATGGAGATGGCGCAATTGGCCAAAGAGGTGGGCGGTGTTCTTGGGGTGCGGGCCAAAGATGCCGAAGGCCTAGCCGCGCTAACCGCCAAAATTCGGGAATTTGGTATGGAGGATCTCCTGTTGCATCCCGATCCAGATGGATTGCTGCCCACGCTTCAGGAGCTCATCCGCCTGCGTCGGCTCAGTCTGAAGAAGATCTTTCGCCCGGTGGGCTATCCCACCATGGCGTTTGTTGTTCCCGGCGATCCGGCCAGCGTTGCGGCCCAGGCCACCGCCTACATCTGCAAGTATGCGGCGGTGGTGGTGATCCCCGCCGCCGGACCCGAATTGGCCCTGACCCTCCTTACCGTCCGGCAGAACATCTATACCGATCCGCAGGTGCCTCTCAGCATTGAGGCCAAGGTGTACGAAGTGGGAAGCCCCGGTCCACAGTCGCCAGTCCTCGTCACTACCAACTTCGCCCTCACCTACTTCACTGTGGAGGGCGAGGTGGAGCGCAGCAAGGTCCCCGCCTATATTGCCGTGGTCGACACCGGTGGGCTTGGGGTGCTCAATGCCTACGCGGACGACCGGTTCACCGCGGAAAAGATTGTGAAAACCCTGAGAGAATACGGGGTTATGGACCATGTCCAGCATAAAAAGCTCATCCTCCCCGGCCTTGTGGCTGTGCTGAAGGGAGAGATCGAAGACCTGAGCGGCTGGGAAGTGATCGTGGGGCCGGAGGACGCTGCAGGCATCCCCACGTTCTTGCGCAATGAATGGCGCTCCGACTGAACACAAGAAGGTGCGCGTTCTGTTCCTTCCCGATGAACGCGAGCTCTTTGTTCCCCAGGGCACCACTCTGTTAGAAGCCGCGCGTGCCTGCGGTCTGGGAATTACCAGCGTCTGTGGCGGAGAAGGGATCTGCGGCCGCTGCCGGGTCCTCGTCCGAGAGGGACGCGTGGAGGCCAGCCCGACCCTCCTCCTTGCGCCCGAAGAGTTGAAGGCGGGCTACGTGCTGGCTTGCCAAGCCCGCCTCGCTGGGGACGCGGTGGTGGAGATTCCTCCCTCCGCGCGGGAAGAGGTTTCCGCAACGGTGGACCCCGATGCCCAGGGATTTCTTGCCCTAGAAAAGGAGAAACCATCGCGCTACCCGCTTAACCCCTTGGTCCAAAAAGTGTTCTTACCCCTCCCTCCGCCCTCGCTGGATGACAACCTCGGCGACCAGGAGCGCGTCTTCCGAGAGATTCGCCGCAGGATCCCAGTAACCTCCATTCAGGCTGGGCTCAAAGTACTGCGCACCCTGCCCCAGACCCTCCGGGAAAACGGTTTTCGCATCACCGCGACCGTGGCCAAACGCGGGGGAACGACAGAACTACTGCAGGTGGAGCCTGGAGATAGGGCCCAGGAGAGCTTTGGCGTAGCCGTGGACGTGGGAACCTCCACGGTAGTGGCCCACCTTCTGCACCTTCCCACTGGCCAAACTTTGGATGCCGAGGCCCGCTATAACTCCCAGCGGGCGTTAGGGGAGGAGGTGACCCGGCGAATCATTGCGGCCGAGCGGGAGGGCGTGGAGCGCTTGCAGTCCCTGGTGGTGGAGGACATCAACGCCCTCATCTCCCTCATGGTCGCTCGGCAGGGGATGAAGTTGGCGGATGTGGTGGCGGTTCTATGCGCTGGAAACACGGCCATGACCCACTTCCTTTTGGGCCTCCCGCCGGGGACCATTCGCAAGCACCCGTATGTGGCGGCCGCGCTTTATCCGCCGCCGGTGCGGGCCGTGGAGGTGGGGATCCGCATCAACCCCCGCGGGCTCCTCTACACCATGCCCGGAATTGGCGGCTGGGTGGGCGGAGACATCACCACCGGAATCCTCGCCTCCGGCCTACATCTTTCTCCGCGGCCGGCGATCCTTGTGGATATCGGGACAAACGGAGAAATTGTGTTGGGCTGCCGCGATTGGCTTGTGGCCTGTTCCACCTCCGCCGGACCGGCCTTTGAGGGCGCGGGCATAAGCTCGGGCATGCGCGCCAGCCGTGGCGCTATCTCCCGCGTGGTGTTCACCGAAAACGGCCTCCGTTACGAGCTCATCGGTGACGGGAAGCCCCGCGGTTTGTGCGGCACGGGGCTCATCGACACCATTGCCGGCTTGTTCCGCCACGGCTTCCTCGACCGCGCCGGCCGCCTTCTCCCTGGAAAGAAAGTCCTGGAAAAATCCGGTGAGCTGGCATTCCTCCTCGTTCCGCAAGGAGAAGGGGAACGCGACATTTTCGTGACCCAGCGAGATATTGAAAATGTTCTGCGGGCCAAGGCCGCCATTTATGCAGGGCTTTCCATCCTCCTTAAGGAAACAGGCGTCCGTTTAGAGGAAATTGAGTGGTTGGGGATTGCCGGGGCCTTCGGAAACCGCCTGGACCCCGAAAACGCCCTGCTTCTTGGCCTCATCCCCGATTTCCCTTTGGAAAAGGTGCGGTTTTTGGGGAACACCTCTCTCCAGGGCGCCAAACTGGCCCTTCTTTCCGTCCAGGCCATGGAGGAGGCCCAGCGGATCGCGGAGCGGGTCACTTACTTCGACCTTATCTCTTGCCCCTACTACTACCAGGAGTTTTTAGCGGCGAAATTCCTGCCCCATACGGACCTCTCCCGCTTTCCTTCTGTGCGCAGGATTTT
>JBBIVL010000060.1:7219-9745 GCA_037439765.1 Candidatus Bipolaricaulota bacterium | reverse complement strand
GGAGTAGATTATTAGAAGCGACTACAATGTCCACATCCCCATCGCGATCAAAGTCCGCGTTGGCGATGAAGCTTACGTTGCAGATTTGGACGTACGGAGAAAGATCAATAGTGTCTATTTTGGCGGTTGGGAAAACGATCTTTGCGCCAAGGGAGTCCAGAACAGCCACATCCAGAACCCCGTCACCGTTAAAGTCACCTAGTGAGAGGTGGGTGGCGGTGACAGCATCCAGCCCCAAAAGTTTGGGAGTGGCAGCATCGCAGAAGCGGAAAGAAGTCCAAGCCGGCTGATACTGGGTGACAGCTACGATCTTAATCTCATAGACCGGGTCGCAAGGCGGGACGTTGCGGAAAAACAGGCCCCAAGCCAAAGCTGTCGGAGAATCGGCCAACGAGAAAACCTTCGGTGCTGGCCAGGGCACTGGGCAAGGCGCAGGACAGAGTTTGCTCCCCGGATTTAAGCCGACGTTTATCGTATTACACGAGTGGCAAGCTACGGCGATATCATCCCACCCGTTTCCGTCCAGGTCTCCGGCAATGATATACACTGGTTTTATGCAGTCCCATCCCAGGTCCTGGACCACCGCCACCTCGGAAAGGCCGAGCACTACAAAACCCGCTACACTGACCACTACCCCTAAACGCTTCACAAGACCACCTCCTTTTCTCCTACCGCAAAATGACCCACGTTAGCAGCGCCCCACAAACGGCCCCCAAAATGAACCACGGCCAAAGTGGGGGACATGTTTGGCACCGGTAATTGACCGACTGAATGAGAAGTTGGTCGCAATAAGCGCCAAGTTCAATGCGAAGTATCCCTGAGTCCGGCAAATCAGAAACCAGCATCCACCAATTCCCTATCGTGGGTACGTCTACAGTGTCAACGAGTTTGTCATTCAGGTACAGGTTTATTTTCCCGGCAGGGCTCGGGCTTCTCAACATGAAGAGCAGCTCTTTATACGGGACAAGCTTGAGCGCGATCTCATATGCGGGAACAGGCGGCGTTTGTGCAGTGCTGAGCAAGAAACCTTCCTCGGTCAAACCGGCGTTGCCTATGGCCTTACTTCCCCACCACCCAAGGGGACACCAATCTTGATTCGCGCCCCCTGTCCCCATGCGAACGCTGACTCCGAAAACAGGCACCGCGAGGCCAACCACAACTACCGATATCCAAATGCACCTCGACATGCTCACAGCTTGGCCTCCCGCAGGCCTGTCAGAAGCCAAGTCCTCAGGGTGCCCTCTGCATCGAGAATCACAACGTCCAAGTTTCCATCTCCATCAATATCCCCGAGTCCCACGGCTTTCGGTGACATAACTTCTCCGATGTGGAGCTCGGCAAGGACTTGCGTCCCGTTACTTACCACAAGCTCCCCCGGATTTAAACAGTACTGCATGGTCACGATAGTGCCTGATCCCAAAGCAACGTAGGTAGAAAGAGGGCTAGAAAGCGGGGCTAGGGTGGCAACGGAAAGCGGCGCCCGAGCCCACTCCACAATGCCGCCCCGGCCAGAGAAACTCCAAGTAAGGGGAGTGCCGCCGGTCACCCATACGAGCTCGACGCCCTGAGAATCGTTGAGCTGGAAGACATGCACATCCTTCGCCTGGAGGGGCACGCTGAAGAACGTGGTCTTGTCGATGAGAAAACCCCCTTTCGAGTAAGCAAGAGCAGCGTCTCGGGTCTGCCAACGGACGGCGAGAATATCGGAAAGCCCGTTGCCGTCAAAATCGGCCACGATAAGCCTGTCCGGCCTAAAGCCAAGCATCACGTTACCGCGGTCCGCAAAGTTCCCATCACCTAGACCTTGGTAGAGGTGGAGAAACCCGGTCGAATCCGCAAATACAACGTCAGCCTTACCATCGGCGTTTAGATCACCAATACCAAAGACCTCCGCTTTGTTATGCACAACGAACAGGTTCGGTTCGTTCTTCACAAGGGCTGGACCTACACTGACTGAAGGCTCGGTGACGGGCAGAGCAATCTGAGGGCTAGCAGCTTCGACGCCTTCCTCCTCCTGGGTTTCCAATGTTCCTGTGCCACTTGCCGCACCGCACGGGATTTTTCCGGTACAGTCGGGGCAAAGGGCAGGATTCATGATTATCTGCACGCTGTTTTCTGCATAGAGGGCCACGGCTATGTCAATTATGCCGTTGACGTCGAAATCATCTGCTACTAGCGCTCTTGGCTCCTTGCCTACAGAAAATGCCGGCAGAACGCGGAAGTTTTGCACGTCGACCTGTTCCGGCGGGATGACCGTATTCGTGCACGGGTCAGGCCGTATGATCTTGCCAAGTTCTACAAGTTCGTTGATTATTATAGTAACGCGATTGTCCTCCTTTTCTGCGACAGCAAGGTCGATGAGACCGTTTCGGTCAAAGTCAGCGGCGACAATGAAGACTGGCTCCCCGTCGAACTTTATGCGCTGGCCGCGCTCAAACTTCCAACAACCACGGTTCAGGACGACCGTCATAGCCGCAAAAGCTGGGTCCACCACGGCGAGATCGAGGTATCCATCGCGGGTAAAAT
>JBBIVL010000060.1:0-7209 GCA_037439765.1 Candidatus Bipolaricaulota bacterium | reverse complement strand
GCGATCGTGAAACATTTGAGCTTCTTGCCAAGTTTTAGCTGCGCGGCAGGCACAAATTTGAGCTCCATCCCCACCGAGGCGTTCTTGAAAAAGTGTAGGTAGCCATCCACAGATACAACAAGGTCCCCCAATCCATCACGATCAAAATCCGCCGCTCCTAGGTAATAAGCCTCCTCGCCTTCCAGCTCGATTAGGAAAGTTGGGGCCCCAGAAGCGCTCCCCTGTGCGGGGACCGCGGGAGTAAGCGTGGCCCGATTACCGGCATAAAGACCGATTTTTATAGAAATGCCGTCCAGCGCAGCGATATCGAGGGCTCCATCATTGTTGAAATCCATAACCGCGAGGTGGGTCAGGGTAGTGTAGCCAAGACTGTTTACTCTAATCGGCCCGCCAGCTACCAATTTGAGAAAGGTAGCCCGAGGTTCGACAGGTGAGAACCGGACGATCCCGGGTTGATACTGGGTTACAGCAACAATGTTAGGAAAAACCGTGGTGTAAGGAAAGCAGGTGGGGGCAGTGGGTGCGCAAACAGGGTCCAGGAAGTATCCCACGGCCAAAGCCACGGGTGAATCGCCCAAAGCCCATTGAACCTTGTCTCTGAAACTTGCACAAGGAGACCGTGTATTTTCAAAAATCACGATGTTGTTCGAGGAATGGCAGGAAACGGCGAGGTCCGGGTATCCATCGCGATTAAAGTCTGCGGAAATGAGATAGTTGGGCTGTATGGCATCGAGGCGGAGAGTCAAAATGCTTTGGGCCGTGGCTCCAGCCACCGCAAGACTTAACGCCGCAACTAGGACTTTTGACCGCATAAGACATCACCTCCGAGATTACATGATAAGAAGAAAGTCCAGAATGTCAAGTAATCCGTATTACATCAGCAATGTAATATACATCACACAGATCCGCATGCAAGAGCATGACGGAGACAAAGAAATGAAGTACTGAAAAGGATTAGTCACAGAATGTTTTTTCGTTCTTGTGCCAACCTTCCTGGATCTAAACTTCATCCAGTTCGAGATCCAGGGCGGAACGGAGGGGTTTTCTTGGAGGAAGGTGGGCCACGCGGCGCGGCCCCGCACCGTAGGCGTGGCTGGTGAAAAGGGTGAGACAGCGTCCGCCAAAAAGGAAAAGAGGCGCGTCGGGCTGGTGGGCCCGCACTAACGCCCGCAGCCAAAGGCGCTCCATCACCTCAAAAAAGTAGTCCGCCCCATACACAGGCCGGCCGAAAACCCCGGGATCCAAGCAATAACCCGGGCCAGCCACCCAGTCCCCCCACGTCATCTTCCGCCAATTGGCAGAGCCCAAGGTTATTTGATTGATCTCCTCAAGCTCGTCCACATCGGGCAAGGCCCCGTGCACCGCTAAGATCCCCGCGGGATGAACGGCAGCTAAGGGCAAAAGGCTCAAGGTCTCAGCCAGGATTTTCTCCTCCCTTGGCCCAAGGGAGCGCCAGAAATCCGCAGGCACAAACGGCGCCACCGCCCAGGCCTCATGGTTCCCCATGAGGAGAACGATCCTCTCGGGATGGGAGATTTTAGCCCGCATAAGAAGTGACAGGTTCCCGGGCGAGTCCGGGCCGCGGTCCACATAGTCCCCGAGGAACACGAGCACATGCTCCCCATCGAAGTAACGCCGAAGGACTTCCTCCGTGGCCTCCCGATCGCCGTGGGTATCGCCCACGAACACCGCGGTCCGATCAGACGGAAGATGAATGAGCCTTGGTTCCTTCGCCAAAATCTGACGGAACTCCGCAACGAGTGAAAGGTCTAACACAGCCAAAATTTACCGATGGTCCTCAAGCAAGCCAAGTCGAGCAAGGGCGGCACCCAGCCTTTCCAAATCCGCAAAACCCAGGGCCTCCCCGCGCACGCGGGGGTCAAGGCCAAGTTCCGCCAAAATGGCGTCCGCTTGAGCGGGGGAAAGGAGGGAGGTCAAAACGCGCCGTAAACTCTTCCGCCGCTGAGAAAATGCCAAAGCCAGAGTTTTCTCCCAAACTTCTTCTGGCAAGGAAACGCGGGGGCTGGGGAGTCGCGTAATCCGAAGCAAAGCTCCGTCGACCTCAGGGGGTGGGAAAAACACGTTCCTCGAAATTTTGCGCAGAAGCTCCACATCGAAATAGGTGCGAAGATGAACGCCCAAGCGACTTGCTTTCGGTCCAGGCGGAGCGACCAGCTTCTCCCCTACTTCCCACTGCACGGTGAACACCGCCCGCGAAACATTTTTTCGCTCGCGTATGAGTTTCAAAAGGACGTCGCTCGTGATCCCGTAAGGCAGGTTTCCTACCAAAAGGAGATCATCCCCAAAAACGCTAAGGTCAAGGTCACGAAAATCCTGAGGAAGCACGCGCACATTGGGAAATTTCTCGGTGTAGGCACGCAGAATAGGAATGAGACGGGAGTCCACCTCCACGACCCAAAGCTCTTTCACGTGGGAAGCAAGGGCCACAGTAAGGGTTCCGATTCCCGCGCCCACCTCGACCACAGCCTCTTCGCTCGCAGGCAGGATGGCATCGACAATCCGCGCAAGCAAATTGGCATCGGCAAGAAAGTGTTGTCCAAGGGTTTTGCGAAGCTCTATTCCGTGCGCCGAAAGAACGCGGGCAATAACGGAGGGTGAGGTCAGCCTTTCCATCCCCGGGAAGTTGGGAGCGCTCGTAGTAGTTGGAGAGGCTTAAGAAGATGAATTTTTTGGCCGCAAGTCCTCTGCTAAGAGGACCTGGCAGCGGGCCTGCACGTTTTCGTCGTAGGCGGGATCCATACACGCAAGTTTTTCGGACAAAACCCGCTCCCGAGCCAGGAAAGAGGCGATGGCTTGGTCAATGACCGCGGCGTGATGGCTGTAAGCAGCGTTCCGCAAGTGCTCGGCGACGGCTCGCCAGAACTCCAGGGGCAGCTCCAGCCGGGCCCCCGTTCTCCCCTCCTCCACCCAAAGCTCCTCCCGGGTAGCCTTCAACACCAACTCCAGCCCATCCATGGCATCTTAAGTTACCCCCCATCGTGGCCGCTTGCAATGCCGGCGCTATAATGGCCCGCGGTAACCGGGGGAGCTCCATGACGGGGCTGAGAGGAGGCAAGAAGCCTCGACCCCTGGAACCTGATCCGGGTAATGCCGGCGTAGGGAGGGTTACCGAGCTGGCCCCGCTCAGGAAAAGGGGTTATAGGGAAAGCCCCCTCCCTTGGTTGCCGCAAGGAGGGTTTTCTCTTGCCGCACACGATCCTCATTTTGGCCGGGGGCGTGGCCTCGCCAGCGGAGGCCCAGGAGGCAGCGGTCGAGGCGGACTTCATCCTTGCTGTTGACGGCGGCCTTGCCCTCGCCCAACGGGCTGGCCTCCGTGTGGATCTCCTTCTTGGCGATCTTGATTCCCTCTCCGGTCCTCTCCCGGAGGGCCTGCCCACCGTGCGCGTGCCCCGGGAGAAGGACGCCACGGACCTCGAGCTCGCCCTCGACCATGCCGTTTCTTTGGGCGCGAAAAAGATCGTGGTTGTGGGAGCCTTCGGCGCCCGCCTCGACCACACCCTTGCCAACGCCAACCTTTTGGAGAAATACAACATCCCTATCGTCCTTTTCCATCGAGGGACCCGCGTGTACCTCGTAGTGGACCAGCTGGAAATTCAAGCACAGCCCGGCGATCTCGTCTCCCTCCTTCCTCTGACCTCCGAGGTCCGCGGTATTTTCACGTGGGGTCTACGCTACGCCCTTAACGACGGCGTTCTCTTTCGGGCCTCCACGCGCGGGGTCTCCAATGAAGTTCTGGCCCGGCCCTGCGGGGTTCGCGTGCGCGAGGGAAAGCTCCTCCTCATCCACATTCCCAAAGGAGGTGGGCGATGAAGACGTTTGTTGCGATTCTTTTGGCAACGGTGGCGGTGCTTGGGGCGGCCAGGGAGCTTGTGGTCTACACCTACGACTCCTTCGTTTCCTGGGGGCCGGCCCTGGCCCTAAAGGAGAGGTTTGAAGCCATGTTCCCTGGAGTGACCCTGACTTGGGTCGCCGTGGGCGACTCCTCAGAAATGCTTTCCCGTCTCATTGCCGAGCTTCGGCTCGGCGCCATTCCAGCCGACGTTTTCCTAGGCCTTGCCGACGTGGAGCTACCACGGGCCTTGGCCCACAACGTCTTCCAGCCCTATGATTCCGCGAGGATCCCGAATCTTGCGGACGTTCCAGAAGAGCTCATCTTCGATAAGACCGGGCACGTCCTCCCCTACGATCATGGATACGTGACGTTCGTTTACGATTCCGAACTCCTTCCCGAGGAACTCGTGCCCAAAACCCTCGATGATCTTCTTCGGCCGGAGCTGCGCGGGAAGATCATCGTCACCGACCCCCGCACCTCCTCGCCAGGCCTTTCCTTCCTCCTTTGGACCATCGCCCATTATGGCGAGGGCTGGCTGGACTATTGGCGGAAGCTCATCCCCAGCCTCCTCACCATCACCAAGGGCTGGTCCGAGGCCTACGACCTCTTTCTCGCTGGTGAGGCACCCATTGTGCTTTCCTACTCCACGGACACGGCCTATTCCTACATCGAGCACGGTTCCCTGCGGTATTTGGTGATCACCCCCGATGAGGAGGCCTACCGGCAAGTGGAAGGGATGGGGATCGTGCGGGGAACGGACGAGCCGGAATTGGCCCACGCCTTCCTGAACCTCGTGCTTTCCGTGGAGATCCAGGAGCTCATGCCCACAACGCAATGGATGTTCCCGGTGAACGCCAAAGCCAGGCTTCCTGCAGGCTATGAGTATGCGGTAATCCCAGAGAAGCCTGTGGCGTTGGATCCCGCGCTTGTGGGCGAGAAGCTTGAGGAGTGGCTGAACCTTTGGCAAAGCCTTTTGATCGGCGGCTGATCGTAAGAAGAGGGGCAGGCCTGGCACTGGCCGGCTTGCCCCTTTTGTTTTTGGCCCTGGCATTCTTCCTTCCTTTGGCCGATGTTTTCTTAATCGGTGTGCGCGAAAACGGCCGCTGGACCGCGGCAAACCTCCGGGCCGTCCTCTCCGATCCATATGTGCGCCACCTTTTCTCCTTCACCCTCCTTCAGGCTTTCCTTTCCACCCTTCTCAGCCTCGTCCTGGGCTTTCCTCTCGGCTGGTTCCTCACCCGCTACCGTTTTCCCGGGAAAAGGTTGGTCCGCGCGTTCACCCTGGCTCCCTTCGTCCTTCCGCCCATCACCGTGGCCCTCGGTTTTTTCCTGTTCTTCGGGAGCGCCGGCTACCTCAACAACGCCTTGCGCGCCGTTTTCGACCTGCGCGAGCCGCCCCTTCGCCTCCTTTACTCCCTTTGGGCCATCGTCCTCGCCCACGCCTTTTATAACGCTCCCGTGTTCGCCCGCTTTGTCCATGCCGCCTGGAGCTCCCTCGATCCGGCATTGGAGGAGGCCTGCGCGGTCCTCGGTGTTTCGCGGTTGCGTGCGTTCCTCACCGTGACCTTGCCCCTTCTTCTTCCCGCCATTTTTTCCGCGGGCGCCCTCGTGTTCGTCCTTTGCTTTCTTTCCTTCGCCATCCCTCTTTCCTTGGGCGGAGCACAGTACGCCACAGTGGAGGTGGGGATTTACCTTTACGCCCGTGTCTATCTTGATTTTTCGCGCGCCGCAGCCCTGGGATTGGTCCAGATTTTTGTGACCCTCGGACTAGCCTATTTCTACGTGCGGGGAAGCGGATTCTTCGGCGGCCGACAAGGTCGAACCCGTCCCATTCCCACGTTGGCCTTTCCTTCCCGTCCTGCACACATTCTTTGGCTCATTTGGCTTTTTGTCAGTGCCGTGATTTTCCTGGGACCGATGGCCTCCGTGGTGGCCGATTCCTTCTCCCGTCCCTTGGGAGGGAAGCCACCGAGTCTTGGCTGGTACCGCGCCATTTTCTCTCCCGAACAAAACCCGTTCATCGGCACTTCTCCATTGGGGAGCGTGCTGGTGAGCCTGGAGGTGGCTGGCCTTTCCACCCTCTTGGCCTTGGGATTGGGGCTTTCCGTGAGCGCGGCGTTGCGGGTCCTTCGTGCTCGGACACTGGAGGCGATCCTTATGGCCCCCATGGCCATCTCCTCGGTGGTTTTGGGACTTGCTCTCCTCCTGGCCTTCCGAAAGCCCCCGCTTTCCGCACTTCCCGAAAAATTTGCCCTCGTTTTGGCCCATGGCCTCATGTTCTACCCGTTTGTGGTGAGGATCGTGCGGCCCATTTGGGAGGGGTTGACCCCGGCCTGGGTGGAGGCGGCGCGCACCTTGGGAGCCGGCCGAGCCCGGGCCTTCCTCACCGTGGAGATGCCCCTCCTTTCCCAAGCAATCCTCGTGGCCGGAGGGTTCAGCATCGCCCTCTCCCTTGGGGAGATGACCGCCGCGGCCATGCTTTCCCGGGGAGAGTTGGTCACCATTCCCTTGGCCATTTATCGCTTCCTTTCCGCGCGAAGATTTGGGGCGGCCTCGGCCATGGCCTCCCTCCTCATCCTCATCACCGTGGCCGCCGTGGCCCTCTGGGAATGGCTGGGCGAAAGGAGCTTCCGCACCCATGGCCAGACTTGAGGTGGAAAACCTCCGGAAAAGTTTCGGCGCTGTGACGGCCGTGGACGGGGTCTCTTTCTCCGTGGACACGGGCGAGATCCTCGTCCTTCTCGGCCCTTCAGGGTGCGGAAAGACCACGGTGCTTAGGTGCATCGCCGGGCTGGAACGCCTGGATCAAGGGGAGATCCGGATCGACAGTGGCTCCATCGTCCATCTTCCTCCTGAACGGCGGAACGTGGGCCTCGTTTTCCAAAATTACGCGCTTTTTCCGCACCTCACGGTGGCAGGCAATATCGCATACGGATTGCGCCACGGCCGCCACCGAATCTCTCGAAAGGAGCGTAACGCAAGGGTAGCTGAACTCTTGGATCTGGTCGGGCTTTCCGGTTACGAGCGAAGAAAGCCCCACGAGCTTTCGGAGGGCCAAAAGCAGCGGGTGGCACTGGCCCGGGCTTTGGCGGTGGAGCCCAAAGTTCTCCTCCTTGATGAGCCTCTTTCCGCCCTGGATGCGGCCCTGCGCGTGGAGCTCCGCCGGGAGCTCCGACACATCCTGAAAGAGCGGGGCACCACTTCCGTGTATGTGACCCACGATCAAGAAGAGGCTTTGGTTTTGGGCGACCGGGTGGCGGTGATGCGGGAAGGAAGGTTAGAACAGGTGGACCGCCCCCAGGACCTCTACGAACGGCCGAAAACTCTCTTTGTGGCCCAATTTTTGGGCCGCGCCA
>JBBIVL010000059.1:0-9864 GCA_037439765.1 Candidatus Bipolaricaulota bacterium | reverse complement strand
TTTCCTATTTCGTGTTCGGGGGGGTGGAGGGGACGCTGGACACCCGGTACACCCGACCGTTTGCCGAGGCCCGCGCGGGGGTGGGGTACGGGCGGTTCACGGATGTGACCCCGCTGGTGCGGGCCCTGCGGGTGGAGGAGAAGCTTCTCCGGCAGGGGACGCTCTTGGCGGCCCTTTCGGAAAGCACGCTTTTGCGGGTGGCCGAGGAGATCGGCCGACGGCAGATGTACCCCTCGGTCTCGGAGCTCGCGGCCGCGGTAGCCCAAATTCTGGCCGGCGAGACCGGGGTCAAGCTCGATCCCCGCAGCATCCTCCTTCTGGAAGAGATCTTGACCGAGCCGGGGTTAGAGCGGTATTGCGGCTGGGCGGTGTATTTTGGTTTAGGGTACGTGCTCAGTCGGCCTCAACCGGGGTCTCCCCTTGCGTTCAACCTTTCCCTCCAGGGGGCCATGACCCCCGATCCCCGCTCCCAAATTCTCTTCAAAACCGACCTTTCCGCACCTTACCAGGTGTTCGAGGAGTACACCCTGAACCTCACTACTTCCTATGAGTATCGGATGAACGAAACCACCGCTTTTTCCGCCCAATACACATTGCGCCAGGTGAAGCCCAGGGAGCAAATGCCCGCGGGCTCGCAAAATGCCACGTTCCAGTTGGTGTTCAAGCTGGGTGGAGTCACGGTGACCCTGCAGGTGGGCTTTTCCAAGTTGGCAGAGGCTCGGGAATGGACGCAAGATCTTCTCATTTCCGCGGGATGGCAGCTTTGGTGAGAAGGTTTCTGGTTCTTCCTATCGTGCTTTATCAACACCTAATTTCCCCGGTTTTGCCCCACCGCTGCCGGTTTTATCCCTCGTGCTCGGCGTACGCGAAGGAGGCAATCCTCCGTCACGGCCCAGCGAAGGGCGGTTGGTTAGCCCTCAAGCGCCTTTTCCGGTGCGGCCCCTGGCACCCCGGCGGTTACGATCCCGTGCCCTGACGAAACTCCTCCTGTACCCGGCGGAATACGTCCGGATCGGTCCAAAGTTCAAGGCAGGTGGCGGCCACGGCCTTGGCCGCGGCGATCATGGCCCGCCGTGCACCCTCGCTTTTCGCGGCCTCCGCGAACTCCCGGGAGTGGCCGGGGATCTCGCCCGGCCCAATGCGGATATAGGGGTGAATGGCGGGAACCTCCCAGGAAACGTCGCCCATGTCTGTGGAGCCCATCCCGCCTTGCGGCTCCTCCGGCGGATAACCAAGCTCCGTAAGATATTTGGCGAAAATCTGGGCCATGGTTTGGTTGGGACGGATGGCTTTGTACTCGTGGCCGACCTTGGTGAACGTGAGTTTTGCTCCGGTGGAAAGAGCCGCGCCCTCCGCGCATTTTCTGAGCTTCTCCACGAGCTCGTCCCGGTAGGTATTTTCTGCAGCGCGCACGTAAAACACGGCGGCCGCATATTCCGGAACGATATTGGGCTTCACCCCACCGTGGGTGATGATCCCGTGGATGCGGGCACCATCCTTGATATGCTGTCGAAGGGCGTTCAGGGCCACGAAGGTCTGGATCACCGCGTCCAGGGCATTTATCCCCTTCTCCGGCTCGGAGGAGGCGTGGGCGGCTTTTCCTTGGAACTCGATTTTCACCTCGGTGATGGCCAAAGAACCGCGGTCCACGAGGGTTTGGTCGGCGGGATGGACCATGAGGGCGGCGTCCACGTCCCGGAAAGCCCCGGCCTGGATGAGCTTTATTTTTCCGCCGCCTCCCTCCTCGGCGGGGGTACCGATGACGAGGAGCGTTCCGGGAAGTTCCTTTTTGAACGGGGCCAGGCCCAGGGCGGCGCCCACGGTGATGGTGGCGATGAGGTTGTGGCCGCAAGCATGACCCAATTCCGGCAGGGCGTCATATTCAGCGAGGAGGGCGAGGCGCGGCCCTGGCTGCTGCGCCGGATGTACAGCCCGAAACGCCGTTGCCAGCCCCCCTATATCTCGTTCCACCCGGAAACCACCTTGTTCCAGGGCGGCGGTGAGCCAGGTGCAGGCCTTGTGCTCGGCAAACCCCAGCTCCGGGTTTTCGTGGATGCGCAGGGCCAAATCCCAAAGTGCCGAGGAAAGCTCCTCGATCCTCTGCCAGACCTGCTCTTTCACTGGCCCACCTCCACGGGCGCTTGCGTGGCAATCCAATCCAGCGCAGCCTGCAGGTCAAAATCCTCCCCGTCCGCTCTCCCCGTGGGCACTTCGATATCGGGGGTCAGGCCCACCTCGTGCACTTCCCGCCCCTGGGGGGTGAGGTACTGGCCGGTGGTCAACTTCACCATCCCGCCGTCGGGCAAGCGAAGCACGAACTCCTGAATTAGGCCCTTACCAAAAGTCTTCCGGCCGATGAGGGGCCCGGCTCCGTAGTCTTGAATGGCTCCGGCCACGATTTCCGCTCCCGAGGCCGTGCCCTCGTTGACCAACACGGCCAGGGGCAGGTTGGGGAAGGAATTTCCCCGGGAGTTGTAGATGCGCTCCCCAAAGGAGGGGCCACGGGTGCGCACGATCACACCGCGGTCAATGAAGAAACTGGCCACCTCCACCGCCGAGGAAAGGAGGCCACCTGGGTTATTGCGCAAATCCAGGATCACACCGCGCAGCTCGTCCAAGGGGAAAGAGAAAAGGGCCTGGCCCACCAAAGCCGGTGCCTCCTCATCGAACCTGAGGATCCGCACATACCCGACCTTCTCCTCCGCGAGGTACTCCCAGCGCACGGCTTCCACCTTGATGCGGGCCCGCACGATGGTGAGGGTCTCCACCTTGCCGTCGGGATGGCGCACTTTGAGGGTGACGGGGGTGCCCTCCGGGCCGCGGATGCGCGCCGAGGCCTGCTCCAGTGTCCAGCCCTCCGTGGATTCGCCCTCCACTTCGAGGATGACATCCCCCGGTTGGATTCCGGCTGCTTCCGCCGGGGTGCCCGGGATTGGCGTCACCACCGTGATCCATCCCTCGCGGAGGGTGATCTCCATCCCCACGCCCGTGTACTCTCCGGCCAAGCTTTTTTGCCACTCCTCGTACTCCTCGGGCGTGAAATAGGCGGAGTAGGGATCGCCCAGACTCTCCACCACGCCCCGGATGGCGCCCTGGATGAGCTGGTCATCGCTCACCCGGTCCGCCCAAAGGTAGTAGTAGCGGATGGCGTCATAGACTTGCGCCAAGGGCTGGAAGAGGGTGGCGGGGGTTTGGCCGGCACCGAAGCCGAGAACACCTAATAGAACAAAGGTCGCAAGAATTTTGCGCATCATCTCACCCCGATGGCCCGGGCAAGTTTCAGAAATACCGGGTCCACCGGCTTTGGACTTGCAGGCAAAGCTTCCTTAAGAGGCACGGCCACAACCTCATGCCCCTTAAGGCCCACCATCACTCCGGACTTGCCGGCCAGGGCGAACTCCACGGCCGCGACGCCGAAGCGGGTGGCCAAGAGACGATCGAAGGGGGTGGCGATGCCCCCCCGTTGGAGGTGCCCCAGGATCACGACCCGGCACTCCAGGCCCCGCTCGCGCAGCCGGTCCGCCAGCCAATAACCGAGGCCGCCCAGTTGCACATGGCCGAACGCGTCCACCCGGCCCTCCTGGGCCACGGGTTTTCCCCCAAGCTCTATGGGGCGGGCACCTTCGGCGGCCACGATGATGGAGAACGTGCGGCCCTGGGCAAGTCGTTCCTGCACCGCCGCCATCACCTGATCCACGGAGAAGGGCTCCTCAGGAACCAGGATCACGTCGCCCCCGCCGGCGATGCCCCCTAAGACCGCGATCCAACCCGCATCCCGGCCCATCACCTCCACGATGAACACCCGATGATGGGACTGGGCCGTGGTGTGGATGCGGTCGAGGGCTTCGGTGACCACGGCCAGGGCGGAGTGAAACCCCAGGGAGTAATCGGTGCCGGCCACGTCGTTGTCGATGGTCTGAGGAATGCCCACCACCTTGAGCCCGTGGCCCTCGTGGAGGCGCCAAGCCACGCCCAAGGTGTCGTCGCCCCCAATGGGGATGAGGGCGTCAATTCCCCGCTTTTCCAGATTTACCAAAATCCGCTCCACCTTTTCCGTGGGTTCCCAGATGGTTTTCCCATCCTTTTGGACCTTGCGGAACGGGTTGGTGCGGGAAGTTCCCAGGATAGTCCCCCCTTGGGGAAGGATCCCGGACACGGAGTCCGTGTTGAGCACCATAACCTCGTCTTCCAACGGTCCGCGCCACCCGTCTTTGAAGCCCACCACTTCGAGAGCTGCTTTTTCCGCGCGGCGGACGATGGCCCGAAGACAAGCGTTGATGCCGGCCGAGTCACCTCCACCGGTAAGGACCCCGATCCGTCGGAGCTCAGGCATAGAGTGACCTCCCTCCTGATTGCACTTGATCGATCATTTCCTCTGCCACACGTTGAACGGCGGTTTGGATCTCCTTCCCCAAAACGCGGGGATCAAAGATTTTCTTGTTCGGGGACCATTTGGCCCCCTGGGCTTCGAACGTGATGGGATCGAAAAGGACGCCGTCTGGGGGAAGGATATCCGTGCGCTGAGTGATGTAGAAGGTGGCAGCAGTACGGGCGTACACGTACTGATACGTCGTGTCCTTGTTCACCTTGCAAATCCCGGCCGCCACGAGGGCCCGCACCTGCTCGGTGGTGAGCCCTGAGGCTCCATGCAGAACAAGCGGACGTTCGAGTCCCGCCTTCTTGAGCTTTTCGTCGATCTTTTTCGCCAGATCCACCCGTAGCACCAGTTCCTTTCCCGCGGAGACCCCATGCTGAGTGCCCACGGACACGGCCAAAAGGTCCACGCCCGTGCGCCCCACGTACTCCACAGCCTCATCGGGATTCGTGTAGAAGGCCTCGTCGGAGACAATCCCCTCCTCCACGCCCTTTATGCGGCCCAGTTCACCCTCCACCAACACTCCATACGGCCGAGCGAGGTCCACAACCTTCTTCGTGATGGCCACGTTTTCCTCAAAAGGCCGATCGGAGGCATCGATCATCACCGAGGAGCAAAGACCTTCTTTTAAAGCGGGAACGATGAAAGAGTCGATGGCGTCGGGAGTGACGTGATCGAGGTTGATGAACACCCCGATTTTTTGTTCGGCGGCCAAGGTCCGCACGTAGGAAACGAGGGCCCGCAGACCAGCTAAGGCGTTTCCGCCGCCTGCGAATTTCGCGGCCCCTTGGGAGATCTGAAGGAGAAGATCGCTCTTCTTCGCGACGTGGGCGGCCAAAACGCCCAGAAGGACGTTGGGCTCCGCAAAATTGTTGGCCAAAAGGGCGAAGCCCTCACGCTTGGCCTTTTTGTAGACCTGCGCCAGCTCTTTTCCCCCGAGGAACGGCATCTTCCCTCCTTAAACCTCCGAATGATACGCGGCGGTCAGAGAGTTTCGAGCACCGCCGGGGGTGTATGGCCCAGCGCCCGCCAGGCCTCTTCCAGATGAGCTCGGAAAACCCGGGAAAACCTGAAGGAAAGGGGCGTGTGGTTCCGAGAACTTCGCCACCAGAACCAGTCGCTTCCTTCAGCAATGTAGATGCAATCCAAGGCTTTAGCCCGAGCTTTGGGATTCGGTTCATTCCTCACGGCTTCGCGGAGCTCAGCCAAAGCCTGCCAGGCCCGGTTTTGGGCAGGCTCGCCGATCCAGGTGCGAAAATCCGCGTCGATCCAGGACCCGGACCAGATGGTGGAGAGGTCTCCGCCGGGGCCATAGCGCTCGATGTACCCCCAAATCGTGGTGGGCATGAATTTGTCTTGCAGAGCGCGAAAAAGTTCCAAAAGGAACGGACGGCCGCTGCGCTCGTAATGGTCCCAGGCGTTTTCCCCATCCATGGCGATGACAATTAAAGGCGGGACAGATGCTTTCCAGCCCGAGGTAGCTCGCGAAATTTTTTCAAGGATATCGGAAACCGCTTTCGTCCATGGCCATTTTCCGTACTCGAAGCTTATGAGGTTGGAAAGGAAGGTATCGCGGAAGACCACGATGATTTCGTGGCCACCCAGGCGCAGGCGCCACGGACAATAGAGCTCCTCCGGCTTTGGGGGCCGGCCCAAAGTGCGGGCAAGGATCTCCCCGTCTGTGGACAACCATTTCACGCCCGATTCCGCCAAAAGTTCGAGAGCTTCGGGACTCACCGCCCCTTCCGCGGGCCACATTCCTTTCGGCCTTTCCCCGAAGATCTCGGCATGATGGGCCAAGGCCAACTCCGCCTGAACTTTAGCGTCCTCCGGAGCCCGAAAGACCGGGACCTCATCCTCCGGCCGGGCGCGTTTGGCCACGGCGCTATCGAGAAGAAGGGACAGGATAGGATGATAAAACGGCGTCGTAGAAAGCTCGATCTGCCCAGATTGGCCAAGCCTTCGATATGTGTCTAACACGTTTCCCAAAATTTCCGCGTGGATCTCCCGAAGGAGGGCGAGCCTCTGCGAGGCCGGGGCTGAGAGAATTCCCGCAAGCCTCGGATCCTCCTCAAGAAGGGTTTGAGAAGTCCAAGCCAGGTAAAACCAAGCCCAGAACTCCTGGGGGTCGTCCAAGGAAGGCGGGTTGGGGAAGCCCCGGCGGGAAAGGGGCATGGGGATTAGACCTTTTCGCAGCTCTTCCCAGCGGTCGTTTGGGCCCTCCGGCGTATAGGGATCAAAAATTTTCCCCAGGGAAAGGAGGCGGAGCTGCTCGGTGAGGGAGGGCGTGAAGTTCACTGTGCACGGGAACCCCGTGCGTTGAAGATGCTCGGCCATGTCGTAGTAGTCCTTGGTTCCCCGCAGTCTCACCCAGGGAAGTTCTGCGGTTTTGCCGTCGGGCAGAACGTACCAAGGCTGATGCATATGCCACAGAAACGCGACGTGGATTTTTTCGGTCACGGCTTCACCCCAAAGAGCTTGCACGCGTTTTCGAAGGTCATTTCCGCGACCTCTTCCAAAGAACGGCCCCAGATCTGGGCGAGCCTCTCCGCAACATGGCGCACTTTGAGCGGGTCGTTTCGCTGGCCCCGAAAATCCTGGGGCGGAAGATAGGGACAATCTGTCTCCAAAAGGACGCGATTTGGCGGGACCTTGCGCAGGGCCTGGCGCAGGGCCTCGTTCTTGGGGTAAGTGACGGGTCCGCCGATCCCAAGACAAAGCCCAAGGCTCAGGGCCTCCTGGGCCCGAAGAAGATCGCCGGAGAAGGCATGGACCACGCCCCGGATCGGTCCTTCCTCCCGCAGGATGGCGAGGAACTCCGGCCAGGCCACGCGCTCATGGAGGATCACCGGAAGACCCAAGGATTTGGCGAGCCGAAGCTGCGCGCGAAACGCCGCGATTTGCGCGTCTTTTGGGGAGAGGTTTCGATAAAAATCGAGACCACACTCGCCCACCGCCACCGCCCCGCTTTTCAACAGCTCCCTAAGCTTGGCCGCAGTTTCAGCCGTGAACGATTTGGCCTCGTGGGGATGAATCCCGCAGGCCCCGAAGATATGGGGATTTTCCCGGGCCAATTGCAGAGAGGCCGCGGAGCTTTGGAGGTCCACCCCGACATTTATGGCCCAAACGCCCTTCTCCCGCATCATGGAGACGATGATGTTTCTGTCCCCATCAAATTGAGGGAAGTCCAGGTGAGCGTGGGTGTCAAATAATCTAAGCGTGCCCGCGCCCTGTCTTTTGGCGTTCGAGCAATGGTTTCTCATATCGAACCCACGCGATGTAGCGCACCAATACAGCTATAGCAAACGATACGATGGGAATACCCCAGATGAAGGCATAAACTTTCCACAGACCGCTAGCACCGCGAGCAAGGGAGCTGATAAGTGCTGTTACGATAAGCGCCCAGATAAAATACGGAATGAACGTCCACGCCATTTCTCCCCAAAACCCATAGTTTATGGGAGTCCGAGGATAAATGTTGAACCATGTTTTTTTGTGTATTTCACCGAAACACCGCACGCAAAGTGGCACCATAGACAAGTATATGAAAACGACCATAAGGTCGTCGACAGACTCGATCACCTTGCCACATTCGTAGCACCGAATCCCTTCCATCTCCCACTTCATTTTATCCCCGGGAACGCTCCAATTGAAGGAACGCGGTGGGGATGGCGGAGAGGACCTCGCTGGGGAGGACGGCGCGGGCAGAATTCTCCAGGGTGAGGATCTCCGCAGCCCGGCCGTGGACGAAGACCCCCAATGCTGCGGCGTTTGGGGCAGGAATTCTCCCAGCCCAAAGGCCGGCGATCAGGCCGGTAAGGACGTCGCCGGAGCCACCATGGGCCAGGGCCGTGTTCCCCGTGGTGTTGAGAAACACCGAACCTTCGGGCGAAGCGATGACCGTTGGCGGGCCCTTCAAAACCACCACCGCCCGCCACTCCGTGGCCTTCTCCTTGGCCCAACGGATCTTCTCCGGGACGATCTCCTCCGCGGAGGCACCAACGAGGCGCGCGAACTCCCCAGGATGGGGAGTGAGGATGAGCTCCCCGTGTTTTCGGCGAAGAAGCTTCTTCTCCTGGGCCAGGGCAAAGAGGGCATCGGCGTCGAGCACGAGTTTCTCCGTTTTCTCTGTGAGGAGGGCCCGCACCACTTCCGCGGCGCCTGGGCTGCGGCCCAAGCCCGGCCCGGCCACGACCACGTCCATTCCCTGGGCCAGACGCAAGGCCTCCTCCGCGGCCTCGGGAGAGAATGTTCCATCGGAACCGGCCGGGCCCGGATGGACCAGGGCCTCGGGGATGAGCCCGGCCACGATGGGAAACACCGGCTCGGGAGTGAAAACATGGACGAGGCCTGCTCCGCCGCGCAGGGCGCCTTCGGCGCAGAGGGCGGCGGCCCCGGCCATTCCCACCGCGCCGGCCACCACCAGAACCCGGCCGAAGGTTCCCTTGTGGCCGAAGGCCGGCCGCGGCGGCAAAAACTTTCCACAAGCCTCGTCGTCCAGGACCAAGCCAAGCGGGGAAACCTCGTGCCAGGCGGCCGGAGGATAGGCCACCTCCACAATCCGCACCTCGCCGCAGAGCTCCGCGGCCGGAGGAAGGAGATGGCAAGGTTTTAGGGCCCCCATGGCCAGGGTGAGATGGGCTCGCACCGCCGGTCCTGGAATCCTTCCGGTGTCCGCGGAAAGCCCGGAGGGAAGGTCGATGGCCACCACAAGCCCAGGGAAGCCTGCCAAAAGCTCGATGGCCGCCCTGGCTAGACCCTGAGCCGGTCCGGTGGTCCCCACACCGAGGATTCCGTCCAGGACGATCTCCGCCCAGGAGAAAAATTCCGACAACGCGGAAAGTTCGGTTTCACTTTCCACCACTTGGCTCCGGTCGGGAAAGGAGGCGCAGAAAGCGCGAAATTCCTCGGCCGCCGGGCCCGCGGGATCCCCCAACACCACGGCCCGAACGTCTGCGCCCCAGAGGCCCAGATAGCGCAGGGCGCAGAGGGCGTCGCCGCCGTTTCCTCCCTTCCCGCACACGGCCAGGATCCGGCGGCCACGCACGTCCGAAAGCCACTTTTTTATCTCCTCGGCGGCTCCCCGGCCCGCCGACTCCATAAGAAGCAGGGAGGAGACACCCAACTCCTCAGCTTGTTTATCGAGGGCGCGAATATCCTTCCCGGAAAGAACCGGAAGCATGGCCCTCATTGTAGACAAGGCCGAGCGGCACGCCAAATCTCCATCACTTTTTCGCCCGCTTCCTCCACGGTTTTTCCCGTGACATCGAGCCAGGTCACGTCCTTTTCGGCCCGGAAAAACGCAAGCTGCCTTCGCGCATAGTCCTTGGTGTGGCGGATGATCAGGCGCTTGGCTTCGGAAAGATCGTATTCTCCGCGGAAGTACCCGAAAAGCTCGTGGTAGCCGATGGTGCGGAAGATGGGGGTATCCTCGGGAAGATTCATCTCAAAAATGCGGCGGGCCTCCTCCACAAGTCCCTCCCGGAACA
>JBBIVL010000058.1:0-10057 GCA_037439765.1 Candidatus Bipolaricaulota bacterium | reverse complement strand
TTTTCCCGCGTGGCCGCGTTCTTTCGGGAGCGGCCGGAGGTTAACCTCCTCGTGGCCAGCGTCCTCCTCGTTCCCGGCTATGTGGATGTAGAGGAGGTTCGGCCCATCGCGGAGTTCGTGGCCCGCCTCAACCCCGAGATTCCCATGAGCCTTCTTGCCTTCTATCCCAACTGCCTCATGGACGATCTTCCTTGCACATCCTGGGCGCACATGGAACGCTGCGTTCGCGCCGCGAAAGACGCAGGGGTGAAGAGCGTGCACATCGGGAATCGCCACCTCCTTTGGCCTGGGGACTACGGGGAGGAAGGATGAGAGTCGTGGGGATCGTGGGTCCGGCGGGCTCGGGGAAATCCACGGCGTGCCGGATCCTTTCCCGACGAACGGGTGTAGTGCACGTCGATTGCGACCGCCTGGCCTGGGAGACCTATCGGCCCGGTGGACCGGCTTACCTTCCCGTTCTGGCCCGCTTCGGGGAGGGCATCCTTGGGCCGGACGGAACTGTGGATCGAACGAAGCTCGGTGCCCTTGTCTTTTCCGATCCCAAGGCCAGGGAGGATCTGGAGAGGATCGTGCACCCCTTGGTCATGGAGGCCGTGGCACGGGAGCTTGAGGAGGCCCGGAAGAAGGGAGCACATCTTGCCTTGGTGGAAGGCGCGCTTCTTCTTTCCTCGCCCCATGCGCGGCGGGGCTTGTTCGATCTTTTTCTCTGGCTTTCCGTCCCGGAAGAGGAAAGGCGGAGGAGGCTTTTGGCTGCGGGGCTCTCTGTGGAGGCCATTCAGCGCAGGTTTTCCGCGCAAGCGGAGCTTGCGCCACCCAAACTTTCCAACGTGGTGGTCGTGGATGGGGAGGGTCCTCCGGCGGAAGTGGCTCGCCGGGTCCTTTCCGCCATCGAAAACTATTTCGGCTCGGCGCCCACGAGCTCCTGAATCTTCTCCAGGTCAGAGAAGGGCTCGCGCCGGTCGGCCAAGTGCTGGAAGCGCTCGTGGCCCTTTCCCGCGATGACCACGCAATCGCCCGGCTGGGCGCATTTCAGGGCCCAGCGAATGGCCTCGGCCCGGTTCAGGATCGCCGCCCAGGTTCCCCCGACTTCCGCCACGCCCGTGGCGATCTGTGCGGCAATCTGGCGGGGATCCTCGCCCTTCGGGTTGTCGCTGGTGATGAACACGAGATCCGCAAGTCTTCCGGCCACCTGGCCCATGAGGTGACGCTTCCCTTGGTCGGCCTCGCCCGGGCAGCCGAACACCACGAGGAGCCTCTTTCCCGCCGGGCGAAAAACGGCCAACACCGTGCGCAAACCCTCGGGATTGTGCGCGAAGTCCACCACCACTTTCACCCCGTTTGGGCTCTGGAACACCGCGGACCTTCCCGGCGGCAACTCCGCCTCCGCTAATTTCTCCAAGAGCTCCCGCAGCGGAAACCCCAGGCCTAAACCCACGGTGAGGGCGGCCAGGGCGTTCTCCAAATTATGAAGGCCGGGGAAGGGCAGACGGCCCCGGGCTTCCCCAAACTTTCCAGCCACTTTGAACAGGATCTCAGAACCATTCTGCCAAACATCCACAGCCCGAACGTCGCCTTTTTCTATGCCGTAGGTCAAAAGCTCGGCGTGGGGGGCTGCCGCCCGTACTTCCGCAAGCGGGGCCCGCACGTTCACCACCGCGAGCGCCCCCTCCGGAAGCATTCGAAACAAGCGAAGCTTTGCGGAGAGATAGGCCTCACGGGAGCCATGGAAGTCCAGGTGGTCGCGGGAGAAGGTGGTGAACACGGCGCAGGAAAGGTGCACCCCGTCCACCCGATGTTGGGCCAGGCCGATGGAAGAAGCCTCAAACGCGAAGAATCGCTTTCCTTGAGCCAAGGCCTCCGCGGCGATCCGCTGAAGATCGGGAGCTTCCGGAGTGGTCACACAGGAAAGCCCTTCCTCCTCGACCCGCACGGTGGTGAGGGTCTCGCACGCGGGAAGAAGCTGGCCCAGAAGGTGGACGACGGTGGTCTTGCCGTTCGTACCCGTAACCCCAAGGGTCACGAGTTTCCTGGTGGGGTGGCCGTAGAAGTTCGCGGCCGCGCGGGCCATGACCTCGCGCACATTGGGAACGCGTACATAGGGCACAAGCAGGCCTGAAATCTCCCGTTCGCCCACCACCGCGGCCGCGCCGTTCCTTAGGGCCTCGGGGATGAACGCGTGGCCATCGGCTTTCTTCCCGGGGATGGCGAAAAAGAGGTCCCCGGGCTGCACCGTGCGGGAATCCCAGCTCACACCGGTGAGCCAAAGTCGGGGAAGCTCTGCGTCACCCAAGAGCTCGGAGAACCAGGGCATGCGGGCAATGTAGCCCGATGGGCAGGAAAGGACGGGGACACCCGGGGGTTCCCGAAGTTCGGTTTGGCCCCTCCCCCCAAAAAGGAGGGGAAGGAACGTGGAGGTGGCCGACCTACGTGTACTTGTCGGCCACCACGGAGGCGGCGTAGGCCTCGGGCTTGGTGCGCACGGCAAAACCGCCGCCGCGGATGGCGCCCACCACCTCTTCCACGAGCTCCCGGGTGCGGCCGCCCCGGCCGATGTCCACGTGGATCTCCAGGCGGCAGTCGAAGATCCCCCGCTCTTTGAATGCTTCGATGAGGGCCTGGGCCGTTTCGTAGGAGAGCCAGGCCTCCCGCCAGATCCGGTCGCGCAGGGATTTGGGCTTGCGCTCCACGACCCGCCGCCAGAAGTACCGGCCACCCTTGCCCACCCGGTGCACCACGATGGCCGTGACGTACTCCGCTTCGCCGTAATAGGTTTGGGAGTCCGTGCCCACCACGATGGAGAAAAGATCGGCCGGAGCGGAAGCCAACATCGCCAGGATCTCGTCCATCACATCATGGAACGTCAGACGGCCCAAGGTGGGACTGTGGTATAGCGCATCTTTTCCATCCATGGCGAGGAAAATTCTAGAAAAGCCGGAGAAAAAATGCAACCGATCGAGCTTGAAAGTCCCAGCCTAAGACGCTTGGAATGAGGACTTTCGCTCCATGGGGGAAAGCCTAGAGAGACAGGGGACCTCGCCCCATCTCGTGCCCCGCGCCCCGAAGCGCCCGGGGTTACCTTTCCCCAACGCTTCAGTTCGCGGGAAGGGCGAAGGTGACGCGGGCGCCGCCCTGGTTCTCCGCCCAAATGCGGCCGCCGTGGGCAGCCACGATCTCCTTGGCGATGGCCAGGCCAAGCCCGGTCCCGCCTTCCGCCCGGGATTTGTCGGCCTTGTAGAAACGCTCGAAGATGTGGGGCAAATCTTCCTCGGGAATTCCTGGGCCTTGGTCCTGGACGCTCACCCAAATTTCGTTTCCTACGCGGCGGGCGGAGACGGTGATGGTGGAACCCGGGGGCGAATAGCGCAGGGCGTTGGAGAGGAGGTTCCCTAGGACCTGGCGGATCCGCCGAGGATCGGCGAAGGCCCAAAGGTCCGGATCGCGGGAAAGCACCACCTTCACCCCTTCTTCTTTGGCCACGGGCCGCACCGCCTCCACCACGCCCTCCGCAAGCTCCCCCAGCTCCACCTTCTCCCGCTCCAACGGGAGGTGACCCGTGTCGGCCAGGGTCAAGGTGCGCAGGTCCTCAACCAGTTCCCCAAGATGAAGGGTTTCCTCGTACACCGGGGCCAGGGATTCCGAAGTAAGGGGGAAAGCCCCGTCCAGCAGGGCTTCAAGGTTCCCGCGGATCACGGAGAGGGGGGTGCGCAGTTCATGGGCCACGTCGGCGAGGAACTGGCGGCGGGCGGCCTCCGAGCGCTGCAGGGCCTCGGCCATGCGGTTGAAGGCCTGGGCCAGCTTCCCAAGCTCATCCCGGGTGCGCACGACCACCCGGTGCGCGAGGTCCCCTTGAGCGATGCGCTCCGTGGCGTGGATCAGGTTCCGCAACGGGGAGACCAGGTGGGTGGCGAGAACCGTGCCGAGGATGAGGGCCATCCCCAGGGCCACGGCGCCGCTGGCCAACGCCGCCCGGCTCACCGAGGAGAGAAATTCCTCCTCCAACGGGGTGAGGGCCGCGGGATCGATGGGCACCAGGGTGCCTACCACCTGGCTTCCGGCCAGAATGGGGATGCCCAGGGTTTGGCTCCGATCGCGCAGGGCGGGGTCATCCACGGTGCAGCGGCCGAGCCAACTCGCTTCCGCGCAGGCCACCACCCTTCCCTCTCGATCGAGGAGGGCGTACCAGCCGAGGGTGCCGCTGGCGCGGATGACCCGGCCGGGCCGGATCACGGTGATCTCCACCCGGGTGCGGAAGAGCTGGTCCACCCCGGCCCAGCTTCCCCGGGCCTCCCAAAACCGCCCCAAAATTTGGGCCAGCTCCTGGCCCGCCACCTGCCGCTCTTCCCGGCGGTAGCTGGCGAACCGCTCCTCCAGGGCCCGGGCCGTGAGGAGGTACGTGCCCACCACGGCTACCAGGGCGATGGCCGCCAGCGCCGCGATCAGCTTTCCCCGGAAGGACATCCTTCACCTCCGGCCGGATTGATTTTGTAGCCCACCCCGTGCACGGTGAGGATGTACACGGGATTATCGGGATCGGGCTCGATCTTGCGCCGCAGGTTCTTGATATGGGAGTCCACGGTGCGGGGGATGGTGGCGTACGTGCGGTCCCGTAGGGCCGAAAGGAGCTCCCTGCGGGTGAACACGCGGTTGGGATGGCGCACAAGGAGCGCGAGGAGCTCGAACTCCGTGGGGGTGAGGTCGAGGAGGGTTTCCCCAAGGCGGGCCTCCCGCGCAGCCAAGTCCAGGGTGAACGGTCCGGCGTGGAGGACTTCCGCGGGCATCGTCCCTTCCACCCGGCGGAGCACGGCCCGCACCCGCGCCGCCAGCTCCCGCAAGCTGAAGGGCTTCACCACGTAGTCATCGGCGCCCATCTCCAAGCCGGCCACGCGGTCCGTCTCCTCGGCCCGGGCCGTGAGCATGATGATGGGCACCGTGCTCCCCCGCCGAATCCGCTGGGCCAGTTCCAACCCGTTCATCCCCGGAAGCATGAGGTCCAAAATCACCAAATCGGGTTTGAGGTCTTGAAACCTGAGCCAGCCGGAATCCCCGTCGAAGGCCACCTCCACCTGATACCCTTCCCGCAAGAGGTACGCCTGGACCATCCGGGCGATCTCCCGCTCGTCCTCCACCACCAGAATCGTTCGAGCCATCATAAAAGCGTACTCCTAAGGGAGGGCAGGGGCCACCGCCCCTAACCAGAGGGAAGCGGGCTCTTGCTTCGTCCTCCGAAAAGGATTGTGCCCCCCCGCCCGTCGAGAACCTCGGTAAAGTTTGTGGAAATTCGGTGGAGGTAAGCTAGGATCAGAGGCCATGCATCGGAATCTCGATGGGCTTCTTTTCCCACGCTCGGTGGCGGTGGTGGGAGCCACGCCCGGGGCCGGAAAAATTGGGAACGCTGTGATGGCCAACGTGGCCAGTTTTCCCGGCCCGGTGTTCGCCGTGAACCCCAAGTACCGGGAAATCTTGAACCGCCCGTGCGTCCCCTCCGTGCGCGACCTCCCCGAACCGGTGGACCTGGCGGTGATTGTGATCCCCGCGGAAGGGGTGGCCGAGATCCTCCAGGAATGCGGAGAAAAAGGGATCAAAAATGCCGTGGTCATCTCCGCAGGCTTCAAGGAGGTGGGCCTGGAGGGTGCCCAACGGGAGAAGGAGCTTGTGCGCATTGCCCACGAATACGGGCTGAACGTGGTGGGACCTAACGTGCTGGGCCTCATCTCCACCCGGGTGGGCTTGAACGCCACGTTCGCCCCGCGGGGCGCCCTTCCCGGCCACATCGCCTTCATGTCCCAATCCGGAGCGTTCTGCACCTCGGTGTTGGACTGGGCCTGGAAAGAGAAACTGGGGTTCTCCCACTTCGTGTCCTTGGGAAACAAGGCCGTCCTCAACGAGTGCGATTTCCTCTTGGCCTTCGCCGCGGATCCGGAAACCCGGGTCATCGTGGGTTATTTGGAGGGCATTCAGGAGGGGCCGCGGTTCATGGCCATCGCCCGGGAGGTCACCAGGGAAAAACCCATCGTGATGCTGAAGGCGGGCCGGGCCGAGGCCGGGGCTCGCGCCGTGTCCTCCCACACCGGGACGATGGCCGGCTCGGATCGGGCTTACGAGGCAGCCTTTCGCCAATGCGGAATCCTCCGGGCCCGGACCGTGGAGGAGCTGTTCGACTTCGCCTACATCCTCTCCCGTCAACCCCTTCCCAAAGGGCGGAGGATCGGGATCGTCACCAACGCCGGTGGGCCGGGGGTCATGGCTGCCGATGCCGCCGAATGGGAGGGCCTCACCGTGGCTCCACTCAGCCCGCAAACCGTGCACGAGCTCGCGGAGAAAGTGCCCAAGGAAGCGGCCATCTATAACCCGGTGGACGTGGTGGGCCACGCCACCCTCGAACAGTATCAAGCCGCGGTGGACCTGGTGCTCTCCGATCCCAATGTGGATTTGGGCGTGGCCCTCTCTGCGCCTCATCCCATCCTGCACTTTCCTGACCTCGCCCGGGTGGTGGCCCAGGCCCAAAAGCGCTTGGGAAAACCCGTGAGCGTGAGCTTCATGGCGGGGGATCTCGGCGAAGAAGCGGAGAGGATCCTGCGGGATGCAGGCATTCCCTCCTTTTTCGATCCGGCGCGGGCCGTGCGAGCGTTGGCCCAATTGGCCCACTACGCGGAGGTCCGCACCCGACCCCATCAAGACCCACCGAAATTTGTGGTGGAGGGGGAGGGAGCCCGAAAAATTTTGGCTGAGGCCCGCCGCCGGGGAAAGGTGCGGCTGGGCCTGGAGGCCGCGGGGATCCTCTCTGCCTACGGCATTCCCTTCGCCAAGGGAGGGCTGGCCAAAACCGCGGCGGAAGCCGGCCAGCTGGCCCAGGAAATCGGGAAACCCGTGGCCCTCAAAATCGTTTCCCCCGACCTCACCCACAAAACCGAGGTGGGCGGCGTCCGTCTGAACGTTCCGGCCGCGGAGGCGGACCGCGTGGCCTGGGAGCTCCTTACCACCCTGAAAAACCGCTTTCCCGAGGCGGCGATCGAGGGGGTCTACGTGCAGGAAATGCTCCCGCCGGGGCGGGAAGTGATCCTGGGGATGGTGCGGGATCCCACGTTCGGGCCCCTGCTCATGTTCGGGTTGGGCGGGATCTACGTGGAAGCCCTGGGGGACGTGGCCTTCGCCGTGGCCCCGCTCTCCCGGGCGGAGGCCGAGGAGCTTGTGGACCTCATCCGCGGGAAGAAACTGCTCTTCGGGGCGCGGGGCCAGCCCCCGGTGCACCTGGCGGGGCTTTTGGACCTGATTCTCCGCGTGGGGCAGCTTTCCCACGAGAACCCGGAGATTTTGGAGCTCGATTTGAACCCAATCTTGTGCTACCCGGAGCGGGTGGTGGCCGTGGACCTGCGGCTCACGGTGGCCGAGGAGGAACCATGAGGAAGATCTACGTGGCGGGGGTGGAGGAAAAGGCGGGAAAGACAGCGGTGATCCTGGGGCTGGCCCGGGTGCTGGCGGACCGGGGGTTCCGGGTGGCCTACCGAAAGCCGGTGGGGCTGGCCCGGGCCTACCGTGCCGGCCGCCCTGCGGATCCCGATGGGGAAATTCTGGGGGAGGTGCTGGGTCTGCCTGAAGAGGAGTTGATCCCCGTCCTTTCCGGGGAGGCCCCGCGGGCCTGGCGCCCGCCCATGGACGCCTGGGAACGGATTGGCCGCGCCCTGGAGGTCTCCGCGGACTTCCTCCTCTTGGAAGGCCGGGAGTGGGTGGGCCGGGGCCTCCTCTCCGGGCTTTCGGACCCCGCCCTTGCGGGCAAACTCTCAGCGCCTGTGCTCCTGGTGGCCAAATACCGGGGCGAGCCCACGGTGGATGCGGTGCTGGCCGCCGCCCGTATCCTCGGCAGCGAGGTCCCCCTCCTGGGCGCCATCCTCAATGAGGTCTCCCCGGAGGTGGAGCTCTCCGAGGTGCAGACCTATGCCGCGCCGTTCCTGGAGGAGAAAGGGGTGCCGGTTCTGGGGGTCATCCCCTTCGAGCGCCGGCTGCAAGCGGTGCGGATCCAGGAGGTGTTGGAGGCCTTGGGCGCGGAGGTGGTGGTGGAGGGAGATTTGCGGGCGGAGGTGGATCGGATTCTGGTGGGCGCCATGGGCGCGGAGGCCGCCCTGCAGCATCTGCGGCGCATCCCCGGCCAGCTCGTGGTCATCGCCGCGGGCGACCGCACGGACATCCAGGCCGCGGCCCTCACCTTCCCCCGCGTGCGCGCCGTGATTCTTTCCGGCGGGATTCGTCCCGAGCGGGCTATCGCCGTGGAGGCCGCAGAACACGGCAAAACTCTGGCCATCGCGCCTCAGGATACGTTCACCGTGGCCGAGACCGCCGACCGCTTGTTTGGCCAAACCTTCCCGCCCGATCCCGACCGCCTGGCCCTGGTGGCCCACTTGGTGGAGGAGGGCGTGGACCTCGATCGCGTCCTGGAGCTTCTAGGGTAGCGCCCGCACGGAAAAGGTCAGTTCTGCCGCGAGGGAGTGCGCCACGGAACAGTAGCGTTCCTGGGAAAGTTCCGCAGCGCGGCGCAAGTTTTCCTCGGGCACGCCCTCGGCCACATACGTGAGGTGCACCCGACGCACGGCCTTGGGGTGCTCCGCGGCGCGTTCGGCGTGAATTTCCAGCCAAAAGCGGCGGGGCGGGGTGCGCATTTTCTGGAGGATGGACACCACGTCCATCCCGGTGCACCCGCCGAGCGCCACAAGGAGAAGCGCGGTGGGGCGGGGTCCGGAGTCCTCGCCGCCGACCTCCTTTGCCCCATCCATGACCACGGCGTGGCCGGATGGGGCTAGCCCGAGGAAGCGCAGGCCTTCGTGCCAGCTGACCTTTACGTCCATCCTACCTCCTTGATTTGCAAAATTCCACAGTTTTGTAAAATTTGAACTGACCCCACAACCTCAGTATACTCCAAAACCATGAGCGAGAACTTGGAGCGTTGGGCGAAGGTGTTTGCGGCTCTAGGGAACCCGGAGCGGTTGGCGGTGGTGGCCCATCTCCTGGCCCGCCGGAGGCAGAACTGCCGGGAACTTGCGGAAAGCGTGCGCCTTTCCACGCCAGCCCTTTCTTACCATTTGCGCCTCTTGGAAGAAGCGGGGCTAATTGTGCGGGAGAAGCGGGGTCGGCGTCGCTGTCTCCGGGTTAGTCCGGAACTGGCGAAAATCCTGCGGCCGAAGGTCCTGGCCGCCCTGAAAAAGGAGGGAAAATGATGCCCCAGGAACACAACGTGGTCGTGTACACCACTCCCACTTGTCCTTGGTGCCAGATGGTCAAGCGCTACCTGCAAAGCCGGGGGATCCCGTACACCGAGGTGGATGTGGCTGCGGACTACAACGCGGCCATGGAGATGGTGCGGAAATCCGGGCAGACCGGGGTCCCCGTGGTGGAGATCGACGGGGACATCGTGGTGGGGTTTGACCGGGAGCGAATCGACCAGCTTTTGGGGCTGGCCTGAACGGAAGCGGGGCCATTCGGCCCCGCTCCCTCGCAGGAACCGTGAGATTGTCTACCGAACCTCTTGAGCTATGTTGATTCCTTCCTTTTCCTTCCCCTGAGAATAATAGGGAGAAGCCGTCACGCCATTCCAAGCCCGTCCATCGGTATCTTTACACCACGAACGGTAGTGTAACGGCAAGTGATGTTATGAAAGCGCGCGCCCTTGGGCAGGTTATCCTGCCCAAAAAGGAGGGTGCGATGGAGTATATCGCGTTGGACTGTCCTAAGCGGTACACCTATGCGGTGGTGGAGGATGAGCGAGGCCGCGTTAAGCGGGAGGGGAAAATCCCCCATGAGCAGGGAGCATTTCACGCGTTTCTTGCGCACTGCGAGCCGGGCTCCCCCGTGGCCGTGGAGACGGTGGGGAATGGGTACTGGATCGTGGACGAGATCGAGCATGCTGGATGCCAACCTCGTCTTGTTCACGCCGCCAAAGCTAAACTCATGCTGGGCATGACCCACAAGACGGACAAGCTTGATGCCCGGGGACTCACTTGCCGGTACACCACCAGCGTGAAGCTACGGGTTCTACGGCGCATAAGCGCTGGTAGGATAAGATTAGGTA
>JBBIVL010000057.1:0-10156 GCA_037439765.1 Candidatus Bipolaricaulota bacterium | reverse complement strand
CTCCGGGACCGGCTCGGCCACGATGGCCGAAAGCCCGGCCCGATCGAGCTCGCGCAGGAACGCGAAGAAGTTCGCCGTGGCCTCCACCAAGTCCCCTTTTTCCGAAAGGACCCGCACTTGGGTAAACCCTTCCCAAGCTCTCTGAAACGCGAGAAAACCGCAGCGGCTGCGCTCAATCGGCTCCCCACCGCTTGGCCGACCCGCCTCCAAAAGGAAAAGCGGGGTGGACGGCCGATAGTGCTTGGGCAAGGTTCCCGGCGAGGCCGAGGGCCCCTGGGGCGGCTCCACCCGCAGGTTCGGAATGTATTCCCGCAGGGCCTCGATCGGCGTCCCACCCGGCCGAAGAACTCTGGGCGGGTCCTCCGTGAGGGAAACCACCGTGGATTCGATCCCCACCGGCGTTGGCCCCCCGGCGAGCACCGCGTCGATCGCCTCCCCCAACTGCTCTAACACGGCCTCGTGGTGGGTAGGCGAAAGCCGACCGAACCGGTTGGCGCTGGGCGCGGCAATGGGCACCCCTGCTTCCCGGATCAGGGCCAACGCCACGGGATGGGAAGGCATGCGCACGGCCAACGTGGGAAGCCCGGCGGTGACGATGTCCGGGACAATTTCTCGCTTGGGAAGCACCAACGTGAGCGGACCGGGCCAGAATTTCTCGATGAGTTTTCTGGCCAAATCAGGCACCTCGCACCAGAGCTTCTCCGCATCCTGGGGGTCAGCCACGTGGACGATTACCGGATCAAAATGGGGCCGGCCTTTGGCGGCGAAGATCTTGGCCACGGACATTGGGGAAAGGGCATTGGCCCCGAGGCCATACACGGTCTCCGTGGGGAAGGCCACAAGCCCCCCGTTCCGGAGGATCTCCGCGGCCTCGCCAATCCCTTTCGCGTCCGGCCCAAGCACGCACGCCACACGCGATCGTACCCGAAACTTACTCAGCAAAGCCAGCGTTTATATAATGGGCTCGGATGGTGGCCGACCTCATTCTTGAAGGTGGGACGCTCTTGGGTGTCCCTGGGGCTGACGCGGTGGCCATCCGCTGCGGGAAGATTTTGGCCGTGGGGCGGGCCTCGGAAATCCTGCGCCTGCGCGGGCCGGACACCCAGGTGATCTCCCTGAAAGGGCAGTGCGTGCTCCCGGGGTTCTTCGACGGGCACGTGCACTTTTTGAGGGTGGGCTTGGATCGCACTTTTTTTGTGGACCTCGCCCAAGCTCGAAGTCTGGGTGAAGCTTTGGATCTCCTTAGGGCGCGGGCCGAGGCGCGGCCGGGGGAGTGGGTGGTGGGGCGGGGGTGGGACGAATCCCACTGGCCGGAAAAGCGGTACCTGGAGCGGGCCGACCTTGACCGGGCTGTGCCCAAACAGCCGTGCTGTGCGGTGCGTGTGGACGGCCACATGATGGCGGCCAACACCTTGGCCCTGGCCCGCTGCGTGCGCCCCGAAGGGCAATTCGTGGACCGGGAGCGCGGCCATCTCTGGGAGGAGGCCGTGAGCGAGGTGCTCGCGCTCGTGCGGCCCGAGTGGGAAACCTTGGTGGAAGCCGTGGCCGAAGCTTCCCGATTCGCCACCTCTCTCGGCGTCACGGCGGTGGCAGACATGGCCACGCCTCAGGACTTCGCTGCCTACCAAGTGGCTGAGCACCGGGGTCTTTTGCGTACCCGCATCTTTGCCTATCTTCCTGTGGACCTTTTACCCCATTTCGCGGCCCTGGGGCTGCGCCGCGGCTGGGGCTCGCCCTTCCTGCGCCTGGTGGGGGTGAAAGCTTTTGTGGACGGGTCCCTCGGCGCCAAGACGGCGGCACTCCTTGAGCCCTATCGGGGGGAACTCAGCCGGGGCCGGGTTCTTCTGGGCCGGGGGGAGCTGGCGCGGATTTGGCGGAAGGCCATGGAGGCTGGCCTGCAGATGGCCATCCATGCCATCGGTGACCGGGCCATCGAGGAGGTGTTGGCCGCGGCTCGGTTGGCCGGCGCAGGCTTTCACGACCGCCACCGCATCGAACACTTGGAGCTTCCCACGCCGGCGCAGCTTTCCCGCCTGCGGGACCTGGGGTTGGTGGCCTCCATGCAGCCCAATTTCCTCCAGTGGTCCGGCCCGGGAGGGATGTACGAGGACCGCCTAGGTCCGGAGCGCGATGCCCGCATCGACCCCCACCGCTGGGTCCTGGACGCGGGCATCCCCTTGGCCTTCGGCTCCGACGGGATGCCCATGGGGCCCCTGTATGGCATCGGCTTGGCCTTGACCCCGCCCCATCCGGTTCAGCAGCTCACGGTGGAGGAAGCTCTCACCGCCTACACCCAGGGTTCGGCCTACGCCGCGTTTGCCGAGGATGAGTTGGGCACGCTCGCTCCGGGAAAGTGGGCAGATCTCGTGGTGCTCTCAGGCGACCCTGCGACAACCCCGTGGGAGAAGATCCGGGTGGAAACGACTTTCTTCGCGGGGGAAGTGGTGTTCAGCCGCTAGGATATGCCCGAGCTTCCCGAGGTGGAAAGCACTGTGCGCGCCCTGCGTCCGCGCGTGGTGGGGCAGAACTTCTTGGCCGTGCGAGCCTTGGACCCCCTCCTAGCCCACGTGCCCCCGGCCCTCCGCCTTCCCGCCCGAGTGGAGGCCCTCGAGCGGCGGGGCAAATACATCCTGTTTCATCTTTCCGACCAGCTTTTAATCCTCCACCTGCGCATGTCCGGCCGCCTGCTTTGGCAAGGGGAAGGATCGTGGCCCGCGCACACCCGCTTGGTGCTGTGTTTTTCTCATGGGAACGTGTTGTTTGTGGATGTGCGCCGGTTGGGCACCGTGGAGGTGGCGCCGGAATTTCCCGCCGAACTTGGCCCCGACGCCCTCTCCGATCTCGCTTTCCTCCCCCAGGCCCTGCGGAAGAGCCGGGCGCCCATCAAGGCCTGGCTTTTAGACCAGCGGAACATTGGGGGGATCGGCAACATCTACGCGGCGGAGATCCTGTTCCGCGCGGGGATCGACCCTCGCCGTCCGGCCTGCTCGTTGAAGCCCAAGGAGGTGGCGCGGCTGCGCGCCGCGATTCCCACGGTGCTGGAGGAAGCCATTGAAGCCTTGGGCACGACGTTGACGGACAACGCTTACCAAACGCCAGAGGGCGAGGTCGGGGACTACATGCCCTGGGTGTACGGCCGGGAGGGGCTCCCCTGCCGGGTATGCGGGACCCCCATTGAGCGCGTGGAACTGGGTGGCCGCGGCACCTACTTCTGCCCCCGCTGCCAAACCTAGACTGCCAGGATCTCCCTTAGGCGAGCCGATCCGGGTCGATTTTCTCTCGCAGGTGGCGGAGCTTTTCCTCCAACGCCCGTTCCACGCACCGTGGCACGAATTTGGAGACGTCCCCGCCGTAGAGCTTGATCTCCTTCACGATGGAGGAGGACAGGAACGAGTACTGGCCGGCGGTCATGAGGAACACCGTCTCGATGTCGCTATCGAGGTCGCGGTTGGTGAGGGCCAGCTGAAATTCGTAATCGAAGTCGGAGGTGGCGCGGAGGCCTCGCACCACGGCCAGGGCTCCCATCTGTTTGGCGCATTCCACGAGAAGACCGGAGTAGGTGATGACCTCCACCCCGCAAATTCCCTCCTCCTTCAGGGCCTCCTCCACCAACCTCCTGCGTTCCTCGACACCAAAGAGCGGGGTTTTGCGGGGGTTTTCGATCACCGCCACGATGAGCTTGTCAAACAGTCTTTTGGCTCGGCGCAGGACATCAATGTGCCCATAGGTTATGGGATCAAAACTTCCCGGGTACAGGGCGATTTTCACACTCCCGCCTCCACGAAATTACGCAGGGCCTGGCGGATGCGGGCCGCGGAGGGCCCTACCGCCGCCCAGGCTGCCCTCTCCAACGAGAGAAAGCGGCGCGCCGCCTCCTGCACTTCCTCCGGGGTCACCGCAGCGAACCGGCGCAGCACCTCCTCGGGCGAAAGGGGCGGCCGTCCCAGGGCGGCCAGCGTGCCCAGCCGCACCATGCGACCGCTGGGGTCGTCCAGGTTGAGAAGGAAGGCGTTGGACAGGCGTTGGGCGGCCCGGGCCACCTCCGCCGGAGGCAGGGCGGCCTCGGTCAAAGCCTGAATCTCCGCGCACATCACCTCCACCACCCCCGGAAGGTTGCGTTCCTCTGCAGCCGCGTACACGGAGAGGACGCCGGCGTCGGAGAAATAAGCGGTGGCGGAGAACACAGCGTAGGCCAAGCCCAGTTCCTCCCGCACTTTTTGGAACAAGCGGGAACTGACCCCCCCGCCGAGGAGGGAGTTCAGGATTTCCAGGGCATAGCGTTCGGGAGCCGAGGCGGGCACCGTGGGGAATCCCAGGGCCAAATGCACCTGCTGAACGTCCCGTTCGGCTAAGGCCATCCCGACACCTGGGATGGGGGGAGTTCGTACCGCGTTCCCTGGGCCCACGCGCTGATCCCCAAAGCGCTGGGCTCCCGCAAGCAGCTGGGAGACGTCCACGCCTCCGCAGGCCACAAGAATCATCTCCGCCGGGCGGTAGTGCTCCCGGAAGAACCTCCACACATCGGGGAGCTCAATCTGACGGATGGTTTCGAGCTTTCCGATCACCGGCTTTCCCAGGGGGTGTCCGCCGGGCCAAAGGGTCTCGCCCAGGAGGCGAAAGGCCACGTCCTCGGGATCGTCCTCCGCCGTGCGGATCTCCTCGGAGATGACCACCCGCTCCCGGGGGAGGTCCTCGGGGGCAAAGCGGGGTGCCGTCACCAGTTCATGGAGGATTTCCAGGGCCTCCGTCACATGGGTGTGGAGGACCTCGGTGTAGAAGAACGTGTATTCCGCGGTGGTGGCGGCGTTGAGATGTCCGCCCAGGGCGTCAATGCTTTGGGCCAGGGCCAGGGCGGATCGGTGGAGGGTTCCCTTGAACGTCATGTGTTCCACGAAGTGGGCCAGGCCCTCTTTTCCTGGGGGATCCTCGCGGCTCCCGGCCTGGACCCATAGTCCCAGGGCCACCCCACGGAATCCCGGCATGGGTTCCACAAGCACCCGCAGACCCGCCGGCGTGGTGGTGGAAAAGCAACCGGGATAGAGTTCGGTCATTGGGAGTTGTTGGGGTCCACCCGGGCCGCGCTCTTGGGCACCACCCGCCGTAGCTTGTACCGGCCTTCCTCATCGATCTCCAGGATTTCCACGAGCATGCGATCGCCTTTGCGGGCCACTTTGGCCGGGTCCTCTCCGGTGCCCAGGCGCGAGCGGTGGACCAGCCCCCGCACGCCGGGGGCGATTTCCACAAATACACCGTAGTCCACGACATTGGTGACCCGGCCCGGGACGATGTCCCCCACCTTCAGGGTCGGCTTTTCCTGAACAAGCTTGAACCGCGGCCGGCCCAGCTCGTCGGTGCCCACCACCTCCACCGTGACCTCGTCGCCCACCCGCACCACGTCCTCCACCTTCTTCACGTAGCCCTCGGCCAGGTTGGAGATATGGATCAACCCATCCACGCCCGGCCGAAGCTCCACGATGGCTCCGAAGGGCACGATGCGCGTCACCCGGCCGCGGAAGGTCATGCCCACCTCAATCTCCTCGGTGAGCTCTTGGATCATCTCCTTGGCCCGCTGCACGCCAGCGCCCTCGCCCACGATCTTGACTGTCCCGTCGTCCTCGATCTCGATTTGGGTTTTGGTCTCGTCCTGGATCTTGCGGATGGTGCGGCCACCCGGACCAATGACCGCCCCGATTTTCTCGGGGTTGATCTTGAACACGTCGAGGTAAGGGGCGTAGGGCGAGAGAACGGGCCGGGGTCCGGGCAGGGCGCGCTCCATGAGGGAGAGGATGTGGAACCGGGCGGCGCGGGCCTGGCCCAGGGCCTCCCGCATGAGTTCCGGGGTCAGCCCGCCCGTCTTCACGTCCAGCTGGAACGCCGTGACCCCTTTCCGCGTCCCGGCCACCTTGAAGTCCATATCCCCAAAATGGTCCTCCAGGCCGATGATGTCCGTGAGGATCCGGTACTTGCCGCTTTGGGCATCGGTGACGAGCCCCATGGCCACCCCGGCTACGGCGGCGCGCAGGGGCACACCCGCGTCCATCATCGCCAGGCACCCCGAACACACGGAGGCCATGGAGGAGGAACCGTTGGATTCCAGAATCTCCGAGACCACCCGGATGATGTAAGGGAACTCCTCTTCGGAGGGGATCACCGCCAAAAGCGCGTTTTCCGCGAGCTTCCCATGGCCGATTTCCCGGCGGGAGGGCGCGCCGATCCGGCCGGCCTCGCCCGTGCAGAACGGCGGGAAGTTGTAGTGGAACATGAAGCGCTTGAGGCCCTCCTCCATCATGAGGTCGATGATCTGGGCGTCCTTGCGGGTGGCGCCCAGGGTGCAGGTTCCCAGGGATTGCGTTTCTCCCCGGGTGAACAGGGCCGAGCCATGCACGCGCGGGAGAATCCCGACCTGAATGGAGATGGGTCGAATCTCCTCGGGCCGGCGGCCGTCCGGCCGCTCCCCCAGCTCCAGGATGGACCAACGCACATGCTCGCGGTACACGTCCTCAAACAGGGCCTTGGCCAAACTCTTGACTTTCTCCTGATCCGGTTCGGGGTATCCTTGGGCCACGCTTTCGGCGGCTTCCTCGGCGAGGGCCGCGGCCATCTCCTCGCGGGCTTTTTTGCTCGGGGCGCGCTTGAGCTCGGAAAGCCGCTCCCACACCGCTTCCCGCACTTTGGCCCGCACCTCCTGGCCTAGAGGATCCGGGGCGGGGACTTCCTTTTTCGCCACGGGAACGAGGGCCAAAAGCTCCTCTTGCAGGGCGGCGAGTTTCTTGATCTCCTCGTGGGCGAGGGCGATGGCGCGGATCACTTCCTCCTCATCCACCTCCCGCATCTGCCCTTCCACCATGGTCACGGTGTTCTTGGTGCCGGCCACCACGATGTCCATGAGGCCGCTTTCCCGGTCCTGATCGGTGGGATGGGCGAGGAGTTGGCCGTCCTTGAGGCCCACCCGAACGCCTGCCACCGGACCTTGGAAGGGTGCCGGGGAAAGCATCAGGGCGGCAGAGGCCCCCAAGAGCCCGGCCACATCGGGCGGAGCATCCTTCTCCGCGGAAAGGACCGTGGCCACCACGTGCACTTCCTCTTTGTAGCCCTCCGGAAAGAGGGGCCGGATGGGCCGGTCGATCAGCCGCGCGGAAAGGATCGCTTCATCGGAGGGTTTTCCCTCCCGCTTGAAAAACCCGCCCGGGATTTTCCCCCCGGCATAGAACCGCTCCTCGAAATCCACCCGGAGGGGAAAGTACCCGGGGTCCTGCGCCAGGGGCTGGCAGACCACGGTGACGAGCACCCGGGTGTCGCCCCAGGTCACGAGGACCGCGGAGCTGGCCTGACGGGCCAGGCTCCCTGTCTCCAGTTTCACCACTTTTCCGCCAACTTCGGTATGCACTTCTGGCATTTCAGATCCCTCGGATATTTAAGCTTTCGATGAGGCGGCGGTAGCGGGCCGGGTCCTTCCTCTCCAGGTACTGAAGAAGCCGGCGGCGCCGACCCACCAAAATATACAGCCCCCGCCGCGAATGAAAGTCCTTCTTGTGGACCTTCAGGTGCTCGGTGAGCTGGTCAATGCGGGCGGTAAGCAACGCCACCTGCACTTCCACGGACCCCGTGTCGTTGGGGTCCTGAGCAAATTTCGCAAGAATCTCCCGTTTCTGCTCTTTCGAGAGCGCCATCCTCTCACCCCCAATCGCCCTTTTCCTGGCGCGAGGAAAAGGGTTCAGGATTTTCCAAATTTGGCGGCGAATTTCCGGCAACGGGCCACGATCTCTTCCTCGTCCAGGGTCTGAAGCTCCCCGTGCAAAAGGAGGAAACGGCCGTCCACAAAAACCGAATCCACATCCGATCCTTGCCCGGCATACACCAGATTGGCCAAGGGATCGTAATTCGGGAAGAAATGGACCCGATCGAGACGAATCATAATCCCGTCAGCTCGCCGACCGGGCTCAATTGTACCCAAGTCCTTGCTCCAGCCAAGGGCGGCGGCACCCCGCCAGGTGGCCAGGGCCAAGGCCTCCGCTGCCGGCACGGCCTGAGGATCCCCAGCCCTCACCTTGGCCAAAAGCGCAGCCAGCCTCATCTCCTCCACCATGTTCAGATCTCCCGCGGAGCCCGCCCCGTCCGTGCCCAGGGCCACGTTCACCCCGGTTTTCAACATCTCCGCCACCGGCGCGATCCCGCAGGCCAGCTTCAGGTTGGACGTAGGGCAATGCACGACGTGCACGCCGTGGGCGGCGAGGATCTCCATGTCCTTCTCCGAGAGGTGCACGCAGTGGGCGGCCAGGATAGGCACACCGAACACCCCCAGCCCTTCCAGCCATTCCACCGGGGAACGTCCCTTCTCCGCCCGGAACCTTTCCACCTCTTCTTTCGTCTCCGCCAGATGGGTGTGGAGGGGGATGCGCAGCTCCCGCGCGAGGCCCACGGCTTTCTTCCACACTTCCGGGCCGCAGGTGTAGGGCGCATGAGGGGAAAGGGCGGCGCGAACTCGCCCCTCGGCCTTCCCGTCCCACTCCTGGGCGAAGGCCTCGGCCTTCTTCAGTTCTGGCTCAACCCGCTCGGTCGTGGGCGCGATGATCCCGTAAGAAAGGAGCGCGCGGACTCCCGCCTTCTCCACCGCCTCCGCCACCTCCTCCATGAAGAAATACATGTCGGCGAAGGCCGTGGTCCCCGAACGGATCATCTCCACCAGGCCCAGAAGGGAAAACCAGTACACCACCTCGCCCGTGAGCTTTCTCTCCCGCGGCCAAACCTCCTTTTCCAGCCACTCCATGAGGGGCCGATCCTGGGCCAGCCCGCGGAAGAGGGTCATGGCCAGATGCGTATGGGCATTGACCAGGCCGGGGATGAGGAGTTTTCCCTCGCCCTCCACAATTTTGTCGAACGAGCCGGATACCTCCTCCCCGACCACCACCGCGGCAAACCGCCGGCCCTCGATGACCACGTCGGCCTTGGGAATAACCCCTGCCTCCGGCCGAGGGGTGACGGCCACGCCCCGGATAAGAATCCGCATGACCCCTGCAGTATACGCAGAAGGCCCTCTTCCCGGCCAACTTTGCGGGTAAGATGGGCCCGTGGAAGGGAAGACGGCGGAGGAGTGGGCCGTGCAGTACTTGCGGGCGCAAGGCATGCGCATCGTGGCCCGTAACTGGCGTTGGCGCGGCGGCGAGGTAGACATCATCGCCAAAGACGGGGAGGCCCTGGTGTTTGTGGAGGTGAAGGCCCGGGAAAGCCCCCAATTTTTGGCGCCCGAGGAGGCCGTGGACTCTCCCAAACGCCAAAGGCTTTGGCGCTCGGCCCAAGCCTACCTCCGGGGGAAACCTTGGGTTCCCGTGCGGTTCGACGTGGTGGCGGTGACGCCCCAGGGCATCCGTCACATCCGCGGGGCCTTTTCCGAAGAGGATGTTTGCCCAAGTGCTTAGCGGCACGCCCTACGGCGTGGAGGCAAAACTTGTGGAGGTCCAATGTGACGTGGGCCCGGGGATGCCGGGGTTCGCCATCGTGGGCCTGCCGGAGAAGGAGGTGTCCGAGGCGCGGGACCGGGTGCGCTCAGCCATCCGCAATTTGGGCCTGGAATTTCCCCAATTGCGCATCACGGCCAACCTTGCCCCGGCGGACCTACGCAAAGAAGGAGCCGGGTTCGATTTGGCCCTGGCCGTGGCCCTCCTCCTGGCCACGGGACAGATCCCTCGCGAGCGCACGGATGGGGCTGCGTTTCTAGGGGAACTTGCTTTGGATGGAGGGATCCGGCCCGTGCGGGGTGTGCTGGCGGTGGCCCTGGCCGCGAAAGAAGCAGGGATTGGGAAGATGGTGGTGGCCCGGGATTCCGCTCCCGAGGCAGCCTTGGTGGAGGGTCTCCAAGTCTTTCCCGTGGTCGATTTGGGGGAGGCCGTGGCCTTCCTCCGCGGGGAAAAGGAAATTCCCCCTGCGCCCCGGGTCATCCCTGAGGCCCCTCCGCCTGACTGGATCAATCTTTCCTTGGTGAAGGGGCAGGAGCATGCCCGGAGAGCCTTGGAGATCGCTGCGGCCGGTGGCCACCATCTCCTTATGATCGGCCCGCCCGGCGCGGGAAAATCCCTGCTCGCCCGCTGCCTCCCCGGAATCCTCCCACCCCTTTCCTTCGAAGAGGCGCTGGAAGTGAGCCGCATCCACTCCGTGGCCG
>JBBIVL010000056.1:0-10210 GCA_037439765.1 Candidatus Bipolaricaulota bacterium | reverse complement strand
TCGTCGCAGGAATCGGTGCAACGGATGGGCCTTCACTGCAACACCCCCAAAATGTTCTCCGCAAGCTTTTCGGGATAGATAGGGATCCCTCCACCCACCTTGGAAAAGCCAAGGACTTTGGTGCGGCCGGCCACGATCCTTTCCACGTCGAAGACGAGCTGGCCTAAGCTCAGCTCGGGAACGAGGATAAAGCGCACACGCTCGGCCAGCTCCCGAATGGGCTCTTCGGGAATGGGCCAGACCGTCTGTAGGAGGAGGACGCCAACCTCAACTCGGCCGGAAAGGAGTTCCCGTGCTCCCAAGGCGCTCCGGGCCGCGGAACCGAAGGCTACAATTCCGACCTCTGCCTTCTCCAAGCCCACACTTTGGTAACGACAAAGCCAGTCCCGATTGAGCCAGATCTTCTCCCAAAGGCGGGTGACAAGGGCCCGGTGAGTTTCGGGATCGCTGGTCCGGCGGAACCCCCACGGGTCATGGGTGGAGCCGGTCATGAGGATCCCGAACCCTTCCCCAAGCCTGGGCATGGGCGGCGGAATTCTCGGGTCGTCCGAGCCGAACGGCGCTTCCCGGCCACAAGGTCTTCGCCGCTCAGCCCGCTCCACCTCGTTGGGGACCAGAACCTCCTCCCAGGTGTGGGCCAAAAGCTCGTCGGAAAGGAGGACCACCGGGGTACGTAATTTCTCCGCGACGTTCACAGCGAAGACCGTGAGCTCAAAACATTCCTGGGCCGAGGAGGGGGCGAACACCGGGAGGATTTGGTCGCCGTGGCGTCCGAACCGGGCCTGAAGGAGATCACCCTGGGCGGCTTTTGAAGCCTGGCCCGTGCCCGGTCCCGCACGCATCACGTCCACCACCAAAAGGGGCGTTTCCGTCATTACCGCGATCCCCAGGCCTTCCTGCATGAGGGAGAACCCCGGGCCGCTTGTGGCCGTCATGGGCTTGGCATCCGCCCAGGAAGCACCAATAAGCATGAAGATTGCGGCGATCTCGTCCTCCGCCTGAAGGAAGACGCCGCCCCGTTTCGGAAGTTCCCGGGCCATGTGCTCCATGATCTCCGAGGAGGGGGTTATGGGATAACCCGCGTAGAAATCCACACCCGCGGCTAGAGCGGCCTCAGCTACAGCGATGTTCCCGGACCAAAATTTCCGCTCGTTACGGTTCATCAAAAAGCCCGATGGATCTTCCCTCGGGTGGATAAGAGGACGGAAGATCCGGAGGTTCCTCCAAAACCTCCGAGGCAAGGGTAATTTTGGGAACTTGCCCTACGTTTTCCCGGCAAAAATCCACGAACGGGCAATACTTGCACTGGTCGAATTCCCAACCGGATTTGTCCGGTAAAGGCGGAAGTTCCCCGTGTACGAAGATGAGCTCGCGCAGGGCCTCGAATGCGGAGAGCACACGCTCCACTTCAGGCCGGTCCAAATCCACCAGGAACTCCCGAAACTCCTGGGTGGCCTTGTTCTCCGCAAGGATGATCCCTTGGGGGATCTGGAAGTAGTGAAGGTAAAGCTGGAGCTGAAGGTAGTGGTCGGTGCGGGGAGCGATGGCCATTTGATCGAATTGGTAGGGGTGGACGGTTTTGATCTCCACCACGTAATTTTTTCCGGAGAGGGAAATGATGGCGTCGGCCCGGCCGTGGAAGAGGGCCCCGGGCGGAATGGGGACCTCCGCGGCCACCACGATCCCCAGCCCGTATAGGGCCTGCACGATCCTTCGGTGCGCATCTTCTCCTACCGCCAGCTTTCGCGCCGTCTGCCCGTCCAGAGGCGGCCGCGGGAAGCCTTTCACGGTGTAGAAGATCTGGCGGGGGCATTTCCCCACCTCCGAAACATAAAAATAATCGCGCTCTCGGTGGGGTTCCTCGCGCTTGAAATACTCCTCCAAAAGCTCAATGAGCATGGCCTTGGAGTCTACTCCTGGGAGTTGCTGGGTACAACGTGAGGGTCGTTCAGAATTTCCAACACGTCGAGCTCCGTGACCTGGGCCGGAACACCGAGGAGTTCGGAGAGGCTGGGTTTGGTGCCGCCCTGGTCGCCGGAGACGAGTTCCTTAACGTAGAGACCGGCCTCACAGGTGAGCTCGAGCTCCGCTTCTGTGGGGGAAAGGAGGCGTCCCTGGGCGGCGAGGACCCGACGGCGGCGCACCAGATCCGCGCGCCGCTCCCGCACCCGCTCCGGCGTGCGTTGCTGAATTTCCCTAACGAGGCCCGCCACGGCCCACCGGAAATTCTCCTCCAAAACGGGAGCGGAAAAGGAAACTTTTGCCCGATAACGTTTCGCAAACTTTCCCGTCTTCACCCGTTCCTCGAGCTCAGGGGTGGCGGGTTGGAGCTCCAACAGTTCCACGGCGCCGAGGCTTCGGCGGCGCACTTCCTCGGCGATCCAAGCCAGATCAACATTGCGGCGGCGGGGCCGTTCCACCGAGAGAAGAAACGGCCGACCTCGACCGAGCATACGGGCATCGGCATCCTCCCGCCCGGCCCCATGTACATTGCCTTTAACTCCTCCCGTGGCCTCAAGAAAAACGGGGACCACAAGCTCCTCCACGGAGGTGGCCGCGAGCTTCCCTGTCCCTCCACAATTCTCACACCCTTTTCCGCGGCAACGGGGACAGGTCCACACGGTCTGGGCAATCCCGCGCACAAGCTTCCGATAGCGACCGTAGAACACCGCGGGATTCACCGTGAGCTTGACCTCGTCCCGTTCGATATCCACAAGAAATTGAACTTCAGGTCGAGAATAGTCCACCGTGGCCTTCCGGTTTTCTTTGCGCAGAATTTCCTCAAAAGCCTGGCCCAAAGCGCGGTTGAGGTAGCGGCGGATGGGCTCAGCCCAAGGAGAGGGAAAGCGCTCGGCCAGGAACTCCTCGGTCGCCTCGAGCCGCGGGGAAAGATGCACCCCGAAAAGGAAGGTTTTGAATTCATATTCGCGAGCAAGTTCCCAGGCCTTCTCGGCCCAAGAGGGCACGCGGAGGAAGAGGCCGCCGCACACCCAGCACTCTTCGGGTGGGTTCTCCCCGAATCCTAAAGCCATGCGCAGGATCGCTCCCCGTTCCCTACTCGAGAGTTTTCCGGGGAGGCCGGCGAAGCGGCGTCCCAAACAATGGTCGCAGACGGGGCCTGCGGCCAGAAGCTTTTGTGCCAACGAGAGCGGATCCACGCCGCAATTTTCCGTGTTGCACAGGGTTTAGGCAAAGCTATACTCAAAAAGGCGGGGCGTGGCGCAGCCTGGAAGCGCACCTGCTTTGGGAGCAGGGGGTCGCTGGTTCAAATCCAGTCGCCCCGACCAAAAATTTTTCGGGAAGGAGCGGAGATGGAAAAACTCGTGAGTTTGGCGCTGAGCGTGTTGCGGGACTTGGGCGCGGAGTTCGGGGAAGTGCGGGTGGAACGCCGCGTGGATGAAAACGTGCGCACCAAGAACCTGGAGGTGGAAGTTCTCTCGCGGCGGGAGTCCGCAGGGATTGGCATTCGCGCCCTTCACAAAGGGGCCTGGGGTTTTGCCGCCACCAGCGACCTCAGCGAGCAAGGGATAAGAAAAACCGCGGAGCAGGCCCTGGCCATTGCCAAGGCCACGGCCACGCTTCTGCGGGAGCCCTTGAGGCTTGCGCCTGAGCCGGTGCATCGGGGAACTTACGTGACCCCGGTGAAGAAAGACCCCCTTTCCGTGCCCATCCAGGACAAACTCGCCCTCCTTTTTTCCGCTGCCGAACGAATGCTGAAAGTTCAGGGGATCGCCATGGCCAAAGGGAGCATCTCCGCCTGGCGCATTGAAAAATGGTTTGGGAACACAGAGGGGTTGGAAATTCATCAGGTGATCACAAGTTGTGGAGCGGGGATTGAGGCCTATGCCGCCAAGCCCGGGGAGATCCAAAAGCGAAGCTTTCCCAACTCCTTTGGCGGAGATTTTGCCAATGCTGGCTACGAGTTCATCGAATCCCTGGGACTGGTGGAGAACGCCGAGCGCATCGCGGAGGAGGCCGTGTCCCTCCTTTCCGCGCCGGTCTGCCCCACCGGTGTTTTCGACGTCATCATCGATGGCTCTCAGATGGCCCTCCAGGTGCATGAGTCCTTGGGCCATCCCTCGGAGCTGGACCGGGTTTTGGGAACGGAGCTTTCCTACGCCGGTGGAAGTTTTCTCACCCTGGAGAAGCTCGGTAACTTTCAATACGGGTCGGAGATCGTGAACATCGTGGCCGACGCCACCGCTCTCGGAGGTCTGGGAACCTTTGGATACGACGACGAAGGGGTGGAGGCCCAGCGCGTGGATCTTTTGCGAAACGGAATTTTTGTGGGTTACCTCACCTCCCGGGAGACCGCGGGGAAACTGGGCTTTCCTCGGAGCTCCGGGGCGGCCCGGGCCTCGAGCTGGGCCAGGATCCCCCTCATCCGCATGACCAACATCAACCTCCTTCCCGGAAAAGGGCGCCTTGAGGATCTCGTTGCTGACACTGAGTACGGGATCTACTTTGAGACCAACAAATCCTGGTCCATCGACGATCGGCGCGTGAACTTCCAGTTCGGGACGGAAATCGCCTGGGAGATCAAGAACGGCAAAAAGGTGCGGATGCTGAAAAACGCCCTCTACACCGGGATCACCCCGGAGTTTTGGCGGTCGTGTGTGGCCATTTGTGGGCCTGAGGAGTGGCGGCTTTGGGGGCTTCCCAACTGCGGTAAGGGCGAGCCGGGCCAGGTCATGCAGGTTGGACATGGCGCGGCGCCCGCGAAGTTCAAGAATGTCCAGGTGAGGGGAGCAGCATGATCCTCGCGGAGTTCTCCATCACCCCCATCGGCGTGGGAGAGTCCCTGTCGGAGTACGTGGCGGAATGCATGAAGATCGTGCGGGAAAGCGGGCTTCCGCATGAGCTCACGGCCATGGGGACCATCATCGAGGGCGAATGGGACGAGGTGATGGCCGTGATCAAGGCCTGCCACATGACCGTAAGGAAGCGTTGTCGCCGCGTTTCCACCCTCATCAAGATCGACGACAGGGAGGCTCCGCCCGGCCGGATCAAGGCCAAGGTGGAGTCCGTCCTGAAGAAGCTAGAACAGGCCTAGGATGTAGTGGGCCAAAAAGTAATAGATCGGGGCGGAGGCGAGGATTCCATCGATCCGGTCCAAAACCCCGCCGTGGCCGGGGAAGAAGCGGCCGGTATCCTTCACCCCCGCGGCCCGTTTCACCAAGGACTCGAAAAGATCGCCAAGCTGCACGAATGCACCTACGCCGAATCCCAGGACCAAGGCCGCGCTCCAAAACCGGCCCAAATCCTCCAGGAAAGTGGGGAGAAGAAAACCGCCCACACAGGCCAGGAGAAGGCCACCGACCACCCCCTCCCAGGTCTTGGCCAGGGAGATACGTGGCAGGAGGCGGTGTCTCCCCAATAAACTTCCCACGAAGTAGGCTCCTGTGTCGTAGCCCCATACGATCAAAAGAAAGTGAAGAATGTGCCAAAACCCTCCCCGGCGATGGAAGATGAGAATGAACCCAAGCATGAAGGGGATGTACAAAAGTCCAAAAATCCCGGCCAGGGAGGCCAAAAAGCCCTCTTGTGTCCCGCGGCGGGAAAAACTGTAGATCACCAGAAAATAGGCGAAGGCAAAGGCCAGAATGAACGCGAATTCCCCGTCCTTGGGAAGGAGGAGGAAGAGGAAGGCGGGGATGGCGAAAAGGAAGGCCTCTTTGGGGAGGGTCACCCCGAGCTTTCCCACCAGCCCGATGTACTCCCAGCCGGCCCCGATGCCCACCGCGGAAAGGAGAAGGGCCACAAGCCAATCCTGGCCATAACGATCGGCGAGCCAGAAGATAGCGAGGACTGTGGGAATGGCCAAGGCTGCGGTGAGGAGCCGAAGTTTGAGATCTTTCACTCGCACACCTTTCCGAAGTTTCTCGTGCGGCCTTGGAAATCCTTGAGGGCCAAAAGGAGTTCCTCCTCGGTGAAATCGGGCCAGAGCGTTTTGGTGAAGTAGAACTCGGTGTAGGCGGCCTCAAAGAGGAAGAAGTTGGAGAGCCGCTGGTGTCCGCCGGTGCGGATGATGAGGTCCGGATCGGGAAGGGTCCCGCCGGGAAGAAGCTCCCGGAATTTCTCGAGGGTGAGCTCCTCGGGGGAAAGTTTTCCCGCTACGGCCAGCCCCATGGCCCGGCGAGCGGCGCTGAGCACGTCCCATCTCCCCCCGAAGTTCAGGGCCACGGTGAACACCAGATTCTGGCCGCCGGCGGTGTATGCCACAGCCTGTTCGAGGGCCTCCCTTAAGCTTTTGGGAAAAGGCGAAAGGTCGCCAAGGATCTGCAATTGCACCCCATGTTTTTGCAATTCCTCCCAGCGGGTGCGGGCGAACTCCTCAAGGAGGGAGAAGAGGAAATCCAGCTCGCTTTTTGGCCGATCCCAGTTTTCTGTGGAGAAGGCGAACACTGTGAGGTACGGGAAAAGTTTCTCCTTGGCCACGAAGCGGGCGATACGCTCCACGGTGTCCGCGCCGCGGCGATGGCCCTCGATGCGCGGTAGCCCCCGGGCCTTGGCCCAACGGCCGTTCCCATCCATGATGATGGCCACGTGCTGGGGAAGAGGCCCTGCCCGCAGTTCCTCAACCCATTTCGCGGATGGCACCCGTCACCTCCCGCAGGACCGGGTGCGGTCCCACGATCATAAGGAAATCCTCCTCGGAAAGCCGGCGCAACACCCGGGGCAAGTGCGACGGGAACTCCCCAGGCTGGGGTCGCCACACCTCCGAGAAGGCATCTCGCAGAAGGGCTTCCATATCCTGCGCTAGACTCTCCTCCGGATGGACCAACACCAAGGTCTTGCGTCCGGAAAGGGGAGGCAGGTGGTTCAAGGAGTTCCGCAGGGCCTGGGCAGCGGCCTCATCCTGAGCGGCGTCCACCACAATCCACGGCTGCGTGTGCACCAGTTCGAATCTTCGAGGAAGTTGGGCTTGGGCAAACCCGGCGCGCATGGCCGCGGAACTGAGGGGGAGCCCCCCGCATAGCTCGGCCAGCGCTCCGCACACCAGGGCTAAATTGGGCGCCTGGTAAGGTCCGACAAACCGAGTCTCGAAGGCCCCCAAGGCCAAAGGATCCGAACGCGACCGCCAAACCGCCCGCTCCCAACGAAGCTCCAAAAGCTCCACGTCCGCCGGATCCACAAGGGCCAGGGCCGCGCCGTTCCGCTGGGAGGCCCGGGCCAGCGCCTCCAAAGCCTCCACCTCCGCAGCTGTGCTGAGGAGGGGTACCCCCGGCCGAGCCAGAGGCACCGCCTCCCAGGCCAGGCGGGCTGTGTGCTCCCCGGCCGCCAGACACGTGAGAAGGGTCAACCAGGGCCGCACGAAGTTCGTGGGGTCCCAGCGCTGGCCAGTGCTCGCTTCTAAAATCACAATATCGGTTTGGGCTTGGACAAAGTGGGCCAGAGCCACAGCCATGAGCGCCTCGTGCACCGTGGGCTTTCCTGGACCGAATACCAATCCCTCCCAGGGCTCCAAAGCCCGGGAGAGAAGGGATGTCAAGGCGAAGGAAGGTACAGGTTGCCCCTGCAGGCGCACTGCTTCTCCAGGTTCCGGCAGATCCGGGGAACCGCACACACCTACGCGCAATCCTGCCGCCTGGAACACGGCCTCCAGAAACGCAACCACAGAACTTTTTCCATGCGAGCCGGCTACCTGAATCACGGGCAATCCCTCCTCGGGATGCCCCAACCGGGAAAGGAGGAGTTCCATCCGGCCGAAGCCCGGCGCGGCTTTGTGAGCGAGCTTTCCCCAGGGATCCACGCTCATTCCTCCAAAAAACGCAGGAGTCTGGCCCTCCGGGCCTGCAGCTCCCGGGCCTGGGCCGCGGCCTGGGCCACCACCTCCTCCGGCGCCTTCGCCCGAAATTCCGTGTTGTTCAACCGCGCCTCCAGGCTCGCCAGCTCGCTCTCCACCTTGGCCATATTTCGCTCCAGCCGGGATCGAAGCGCGTTCCAATCCACGTCCTCGGGAAGGTAGAGGAAGAAGCTCGTATCCCTGGCCACCCCTCGTGCGGCCCTGACCGCCTTTCTCTGATCTGTCTCCCTGGGGGTATGCACCCGGGCCAATCGGCTCAAAGCCCCGCCCAATTCGCCCGTGAGGAGGGACGCCCGGCCTCCTTCGCTGATCCCCAACGCCAGCTCGCACCCGGGGTCCAAGCCCAACTCAGCCCGCATGGCCCGCACCTCCCGCACAAGCTCCCGAAACGCAGACAGCACCTCCTCAGCCTCCGGATCGCGCAGGTCTTCCTCGGGCTTGGGATACACTCCTCTGGACACGTCCACGCCCAAATAGCCTGCGATTTCCTCGGTGATGAAGGGCAGGAACGGGTGCAAGAGGTGAAGCACATCGAGGAGGGTTTTGCGCAAGACGAGCTGGGCGGTGCGCCGGGCCTCCAGGTCCTCCCCATAGAGGCGGACTTTGGAGAGCTCCAAATACCAGTCGCAAAGCTCGTCCCAAATGAAGTGATAAAGGCTTTCCGCGGCGAGATGGAATGCGTAGCGCTCCAGATACTCCCGGACTTCGCCGATCACCGTTTGAAGGCGGGAAAGGATCCAGCGATCCTCCCAAGGCAGTTTGCGACCGGAAAGGTCTGCGTCCGCGGGGAGGTCCGCGGTGTTGGTGAGAATAAAGCGAGCCATGTTCCAGATCTTGTTGAGAAAATCGCGGGACTCATCGAGGAGGCTGCGGGAAAACCGAGCAGAGCGCCCCTTTCCGGAGATGTGGACCATCGTGAAGCGCAGGGCATCGGCGCCGTGGCTCTCGATGAGCTCCATGGGGTCGATCACGTTCCCCCGGGTTTTGCTCATCTTCTGGCCCCGCTCGTCCACGATGAGGGGGGTGATGAGGACCTCCCTGAATGGCACCTCGCCCAGGAAATGCAGGCCCATCATGACCATTCGCGCCACCCAGAAAAAGAGGATGTCAAACCCGGTGATGAGGAGGTCCGTGGGGTAAAAAGTGCGCAGATCTTCTGTGGAATCGGGCCAACCCATGACGGAGAAGGGCCAAAGGGCTGAGGAGAACCAGGTGTCAAGGACATCCTCATCCTGGCGGAGCTCCACGTCCTTTCCATAGCGCTCGCGCGCGATCCTTTTCGCCTCCTCTTCGTCCATGGCCACGATGATCTCCCCATCCGGGCCGAACCAAGCGGGGATGCGGTGTCCCCACCAAAGCTGACGGGAGATACACCAGTCGCGGATGTTCTCGAGCCAGTCGAAGTAGACCTTGGTCCAGCGCTCCGGGATGAACCGGATTTTTCCATCTTTCACGGCCTGGATGGCCGGCTCGGCCAAGGGTTTTGTGCGCACGAACCACTGGGTGGAAAGCCGCGGCTCCACCATGGTCTGGCAGCGCTGGCAATGCCCCACAGCGTGCTTGTAGGGCACGATCTTCTCGAGGAGACCCTCGGTTTTGAGCCGCTCCACCATGGCTTCGCGGGCCTTGAACCGGTCCAGCCCGGCAAATGGCCCGCCGTTCTCGTTGACGGTGCCCTCACCATTCAAAACGTTCACCGCTGGAAGACCCAAACGTTGGCCGATCTGGAAGTCCACGGGATCGTGGGCCGGGGTCACCTTGAGGACACCGGTGCCGAACTCCGGATCCACTTCTTCTGCAGCCACGATGGGAAGCCTTCGACCAAGGACAGGAAGAATGGCAACCTTCCCGATGAGATGACGATAGCGTTCGTCGTTGGGGTTCACGGCGAGGGCTGTGTCGCCAAGCATCGTCTCCGGTCGAGTGGTGGCCACGGTGACGTAGCCGCCTTCTTCAAGGGGATAGCGCACGAAGTACAAATTTCCTTGCACTTCCTCGTGCTCCACCTCAAGGTCGGAGAGGGCGGTCTCGCAGCGCGGGCACCAATTGATCATGTACTCGCCTCGGTAGATCAGGCCTTCTTGATAGAGGCGGACGAAGGCGGTGCGCACGGCCCGGGAAAGCCCGGGATCCAGGGTGAACCTGGTGCGGGACCAGTCACAGGAACAACCCAAGGCCTTGAGCTGCTCGAGGATCTCGTTGCCGTACCTTTCTTTCCACTGCCAGACCCGGGCCAAGAACGCCTCCCGGCCCAGCTCCTTCCGGGTCTTTCCCTCTTTGAGGAGCTCCATCTCCACCACGGTCTGGGTGGCGATCCCCGCGTGATCGGTACCGGGGAACCAACAGGCTTCGTATCCGTCCATGCGCTTGAAGCGGATCACCACGTCCTGAAGGGTGTTGTTG
>JBBIVL010000055.1:0-10230 GCA_037439765.1 Candidatus Bipolaricaulota bacterium | reverse complement strand
TCACGCTCACCCCGGTCTGCCCGGGCGCGGCTGCTCCGCTGCCCTCCACAACTGTTGCGGTGCCGGTGGGAATCGGACTGACTGGTGGTGGAGGGCCCCCGAACCCCAATCCTCCGCCTCCACCTCCCCCGCTCCCCCCGAGGGTACTGCCGCCTGCGCCCGGCATCGCGTGCGACCCCTATGTCGCGGAGATCGAGTCGGTTGACCCGCTCCCCGGTGCGGCCCTGGTTTCCGTGCGAATCGGCAATCAGGGTGCCCAAGTGGCGTCAGGCGATCTTGTTGTAACAGTCTTGCTTGAGGATGGTAGCGAGAGCGTTGGCTCCCTGAGAGGCTTGGCCTTGCCGGCCAAGATGGAGTTCACAGTTCAGATTGTGTTGCAAATCCCTCCTTCTTCGGAGCCCCGGGTCTGGCCGCCGGCAGGCGCTGTGGTAGCGGAACTAATAGCCGATGGCTGCGATGACAACCCGGACAACAACAGAGCGAAGTGGCCGTGATGCGTACACGGATCAACAGGGTATGGGGTTTGGGCACTGCCTTCTCCCGTCTGGATGGCCTCGTAACCAGGCAAATTGCTCTACCCACACGGGCCACCGCAGAGATCCTCGTGAAAGGACCACGGGTACAGGAGGCCGGACGTCCAGGTTCTGCTGCAGCAGCGCAGCGGCCCGGAATGGCCCGCCGGGTCAAAGGAGGATGTGCTTGCGAGGTGAAAACAAAGGGACCGTGCTGTGCGCAACGCGGAGCCGCCGGGCGGAGGCTTGATGTAGCTGTCCTGATCGCCGTCTTGGGCGTCTTGGTGCTCGGCATCGAGGCTGCTGCCCAGTTTGGGACGGTAGAGGTCCGGATCCTTCCAGAGTACTCAGTGGAGGGTAGCCCAATCGTGCTCGTGGTGTCGGGCACGGGGGCCGACTCGTGCGTGCCGAGGCTAGATGACGTGCGCATCGCGGCGAAGCACATCGTCGTCGCCACGGAGAGCCCGGCGATGGGCTGCACCAGCACGCCGACACCATGGTCGGTTCTCGTGCCCCTCGAGGAGCTTCCGGCAGGTCCGTACGCCGTGACCATCACCTACCGCAGGACGGGTGGTCCGTACGAAATGCCGGAGCAAGTCATCGGCCGGGCAACGTTTCAGGTGACGATGCCGGGGTGCGCCGCCGGGGATTCTATCCCGGAGGCCTCCCCAGCGGATCTTACGACACTCGTCCAGGGCAATGCGGCCTTCGCCCTCGATCTCTACGGAACGCTCCGAACGAACAAGGATCTCGTGGGAAAGAACCTGTTCTTCTCGCCCTACGGCATCTCCCTCTGCCTGGCCATGGCCTACGCCGGGGCGCGGGGGGAGACGGAGCGCCAGATGGCGGAGACCCTCCGATTCACCCTCCCCCAGGACCGGCTTCACCCGGCGTTCGCCCAGCTGAGCCTCACCCTGGCGGGCCGCAACGGGCTCGAGCTCTCCATCGCTAACTCCCTCTGGGGCCAGACCGGGTACCCGTTCCTCCCCTCGTTCCTCTGCCTCCTGGGAGAGGTCTACGGCGCCCCGCTCCAGGAACTGGACTTTCTTGCCGATCCCGAGGCCGCCCGGCGGACGATCAACCGCTGGGTGGAGGAGGAGACGCGGGGGAGAATCCAAGATCTCATCCCCCCGATGGGCATCACGGAGGAAACGAGGCTCGTGCTCGCCAACGCGGTCTACTTCAAGGCCGCCTGGCTATTCCCGTTTCCCGAGGGGGCCACCCGCGACGCCCCGTTCCACCTCCTCGATCGCCGGGAGGTTCTCGTCCCGACGATGGTCGTCCAGGCTCCGCTGGACTACTTCGCTGGGGACGGGTACCAGGCGGTGGAACTTCCCTACAATGGCGGGGAGGCGTCACTCGTGATCCTCCTCCCCGACCCAGGTTGCTTCGAAGAGTTCGAGCAATCGCTCGACACCGAGCGGCTCACGCAGTGTCTGGAGCGTCTGGAAAAGAAAGACGTGTTGCTGTTCCTCCCCAAGTTCACGTTCACTTCCGAGTTCTCGCTCGGCGAGATCCTCGCCGGGTTGGGGATGCCCGACGCATTCTCGGATCAGGCCGACTTCTCCGGGATGACCGGCAGGCGGGACCTCGTCATTGATGACGTGTACCACAAGGCGTTTGTGGGCCTGGACGAGGCGGGGACCGAGGCCGCCGCCGCCACGGCGGTGGTGATGGTGATGGGGCTTCCGCCCAAGCCCCCAGTCGAGGTGCGGGTGGACCGGCCGTTCCTGTTCCTCATCCGCGATCAAGAGACGGGGACGATCCTGTTCCTGGGCCGGGTCCTCAACCCAGCGAGGTGAACGAGGGACAGAGGAAGGAGGACGCGAAACCTGCTGGACTAGGAAAGTGTATGTTGAGGGGTAGGGCGCGCGCAGGCTCGGCAGGACGTAGCCCAGGTCCTTCCATCGCACACGTCGGCCCCGCTGATGAGCTACCGCCCAGTCTCACCCTGGTCTAGACTGAGGCCGCCAACAACAGCCGCAGCCTTGGGCACGGATCTCCCATGGAGGTGGGAACATGGTGCGTAGGTGGTTGTGGGTTCTTGCCTTGTGGGTCCTGTGGATCTCCTCAGGCTGGGCGCAGACCTACGGGCCAGGGGAAATCTACTACGGGGGCATAAGACTTCAGTTTTCTGGGCGATTGATGGTAGGAGGGACTTGCCAAGATCCAGAGTATCCGGCTCCGAACATTTCTAGGATTCGCTGCCAGGTGGCAGAGGGAAGCGCCGGAATAGTGGAGCTCAGGGCTATTCGAACTCCGACAGGCGCCGTTAACATGCGAATTGAATCGGTGCCCGAGGGCTGGCCCCGCTCGTTCTGGGTCTACCAGCAAGACGAGTGGAGGGATTCGCGAAGCTCAGTGGTCTCGGGATGGGGAACGGCGGCGGCCCAATACCGGTTCACCGTCCCGCCCGGGAGTGTCAGCAGCACCTTTGCCCTGCGATTCAAGGCATGGACCACCGGGGTGATCGGCGAACTCGAGCTCCAGGTGATTTTGGAGGTGGTGAGGGCGGTCACGCCAACCCCTCCTCCCGCAGAAGCGGGGCCCAGTTATGGCCCGTTCACGGGAACGACGGACGAGACCGGGCGGTTTGAGGTCCCCATCCCCTCGCTTCCCAACACGAGTGTGACGGGAAAGCTCACCGAGTGCACGGTGGTTCCTCTGCCGAACCGACCGATGTCGATCACCCTGGTCCCCAAACCCGGAGTCACGGCGATCACGCGGGCCGACCAGATCGGAGCAGTCCGCGTCTCGTCGCCCGGGTATCCCGAGGTCACCATAACGCAAATTGGTTTGCTCTCTTCCATGGACATGTTCGCTCGCACCTACACCACGGTGGATGTGGGCACAGTCTGTCTTCAGCCCACGGCTCCGCCCACTCCGCCGCCTGTTGCCCCGACCGGGCCTATCACCGGAAAGACCGATGAGGAGGGCAAATTCACGGTCCCCCTCGCTCCCGGGGTCACGGTGAGCGGAAGGCTCACGGAGTGCACGGTGAAGCCCCTGCCCACCCAAGACTTCACCATCACCCCCATCCCCAAAGGGGAAGGGGGATCGGCAGTGGATCTGGTGGGATTTACCTTTTCTGTCCCCGGCTACCAGGAGACCACGGTCACCAAATTCACCAAATTTTCCATATTCGGTCTGACAAGCTACATCCTGGGCGACGTGTGCCTGCCGCGGCCAACCTGTACTTTGATCATTCGGGGCAGGGTGGACGACGGGGCACCCCACGGGGGGCCTCCTTATCCAATCTCCCGAAGCAAGGTCTGGTTGTTCGTTCTGGACGAGGGCGACACCCTCCCGCTCAATCCTCTGAGTCTGCTCGCGCGACGGCCAACGGCAGAGACAGCCACCAACCACACTAACGAGCGCTCGTTCAATGGCACGGAGTTCAGAAGCGTGGAGACCGCAACCTACGAGCTCCGACTCAACTGGACTGGGCCCTGTCCGCCACGTGTCGTCGTCGTCTCCCTTCTGTGGTACGACGAGCGCGACCTGCTGGCGGTGAGCTCGGAGAACCTGATCGGCGGAAGGCTGGCTCCCGTCTATCTCGCGAAGGTGGTGACCACATCCGGAGACCCGTATCTGCCTCGCTATGACACGGCTGGAAAAGCCTGGCAGAAGACGGGACCCAACGACTACATGGCGACCGCGGACTTCTCCTACGGGCGCGAGCCGTTGGCCGAACACTCGGCGAGGGTGATCGGCGTGGCGGGGAGGGACACGTCGGAGGAGTGGGATCGGAAGGGCGTGGCCGCCGACGCCTTCATGCGCAACTGCGCCCATCACTACTTCTACAGCTACAAGGCGATGCGGTACTTCGAGCACCTGTCCGGGCAACTCGGCGTGGGTCTGAAGCCAGTCGCCGTCAGCATGTTTACGGCAGACGGCCCACACGATCCAGGTACATCCTGTAACTCGGGAGATGTTCCCTTTGGGCGTTTGGCAGGGGGGCCGCAGGTAATGGCCGATGCGAGGGTGTTCATCAGTGCCCCCGATAGTGCGGAACCAACGTGGGGAGGCGAGAAACCCGACAACTCCATCTGGCACGAGATGGGCCACTACTGGTGGCTTCAGATCTATGGTTCTTTCATTCCGTATGCAGCAGCGACAGACGAGAACCACAGAGGATACGACAACTCCAACACGTCAGACTCCCTTGAAGAGGGTTTCGCCGAGTTCACCGCGATGCTCACGTGTGAGCACTATGGCGACCCTCGGCCCCAGATGTACAGGGCGCATGGTAACAACCACGACTTGGAAGTAGACCAGCAGCTGTGGGGCGAGCCCGCGACCCGAGAGGAGTTTGCCGTCGCTGGTGTGCTCTGGGATCTCCACGACGCTGGCGGCCTTGAGACGAAGCCCCTTGGCACTATCTCCACTGTGATCGATACAAGGGATCGGGTGAGCCTGAGTGATGTCCAAGTCTTTGAGGTCTTCGTGGACAGCAGACCCACGACGTTGAAGGCCTTCCACGATGCACTCATGGGTATCCCAGCCTATCAAGTCACCGACACGGATCTGGACGGAGTGCCTGACGTTCGTGAGATTTTCGTCGCCCACGGAGCGTTCGAGGACAAGGCACCCACCAATCGGCGCTGGGACGGCGGACACGAGATCATCGGATTTGGCGGCCGGGCGGGGCGGTTGAAGTCCCCTCCGCTTCCCCAGGCCTACCTCCTGATCCGGCTAGTAGATGCAAATTGCCGGACGGTTTCACTTGAGGGCGCCCTCATGCACGTGGAGATGAGATTCGCCGAGCCGTTCGGTTACTACGACTACACCGACGTGCGGCCTTTGTGGACAGACCGGGTTTACTTTGTCATGCCGCCGACATTCTATCAGGTCACCGCATACATCACCGTGGAGGTACCAGGGATCGGGCGAAGCGCTCCCCTGGAGATCACGGTTCAGCACTACTGGGAGCTGTTCCGACAGGCAGGCGAGGCCGGATTGGATTACCTGCTTGAACACACGTTCGTTCTGGGAAGTTAAGTGCAGGGTTGGAGCAGAGTGCACGGGGGTGAGCCAGTAGACCCGAATGACTCCAGCTTGGCCGAGATCGTGATGGAAGGTGCGCGGAACTTAGAGGAGGTGTGGCATGTCAACTTGTAGCGTGAGGCGGCTGAACGGGTTCCGAGCAGTGGGGCGTGGTCTCCATAGCCCCGGATCATTCTGCGCGATCCGTTTTTTGTCCGCGGCTGTAGTTCTTCTGGCGTTCGTGACCGTGGGAAGAGCTCAGCTTGGGACTACGGAGATAGAGGTCATCCCACCCCATCCCACCACGGAAAACCCGATCGTGCTTATCCTATCGGGCACATGGAAGGACTCTTGTGTTCCGCAGGAACCGAATGTGACAATCCTCGGCAGTCAGATCACAATCACGACCTTCAACCCAAGCGAAATGTGCTTGATGGTGCTCACACCATGGCAGTTGACCGTGCCGATTGGGAAAGTCTCGTCGTCGGGATGGTACTCGGTGATCGTCGTCCGCAACGGGCAGCCGATCGGTGGAAGGGAGTTCGAGGTCCATCCGGCCGTGGATGGGGGAGTGCTTGGGTATCCCCTGCTGCCGGGGATCCCCGGCACAACCGATGCGGATGGACGCTTCTTTGCGCCGCTTCCCTGGCCGGGGGCGGTGGCGTCCGGAAGGCTCCTCGACGCGAAGGGTCAGCCCCTCGCCAACCGCCCGTTTTCCCTCCGCCTCATCCCCAAGGGCCCCGCCCTTGCTTCCCCCAGTGACATCGGGGAATTTGAGCTCACCGTTCCCGGCTTCCTGGCAGCGAGGATCACCCACTTCTCGGTCTTCTCCCTGTTTGGCCTGACGAGCCTCCTCCTTGGGGATATACCCCTTGAGGAAGCCGAGCTTCCTTGGAGCGCTAATCGGCCCCTCACTTGGGACGATTTCAAAGGGCACCCGCCCGAAGGGGCCGAGGAAGGCGACGAAGCGGCCAAGATCGCGATGGGACTTGGCTACTCTTTCAAGGTGAGGACTTGGAAGGAGGGCGGAAAGTGGAAGGCGCACCTCACGGAGGTGACCACGACCAACACGATGAAGCGTTCGGAGTCTTGGGTCGTTCCTGGAGAGAAGACCCCGGCGCTCCTCAACCACGAGCAGAAGCACTTCGACCTGAACGAGGTCTATCGGCGTCTGCTTGACGCCGCGCTCCAGAAGCTCGTGTGCAACCTCGAGGCCACAGGGGACACGGAAGAGGAGGCTAAAGCAAACCTAGAGAAGAAGCTCGACGAAGCGTTGGCCCCGTTCCGAAAGAAATGCGAGGAGGTTCAAGAGCAGTACGACAGGGAGACGGACCACGGCCGAAACGCAGAGAAGCAGGCGGAGTGGGACAAGCGGATCGCGGGGTGGCTCGCCGACCCGAAGACAGCCCCTCAGCCCCAGGGGGCGAAGTTCGAAAAACTCGGTGGCACTGCCCGCAAGGGTGGTTTTTGACAAACAGCTTCTTTTCGCTTATCGTTCTCATGGGGTGGGGAAAAATTTACTCGCAAAAAGTAAAGCCTTTAGCTACGTCCATTCGGGAAACGATGGGTATGGCTCTGAGGATCATGGCCAGGGACCCCCGGCTTTTTGGGCGTGGGGTGGGCTTGCCCTGCGACAATGGCATGCAGCCCGGCGACGTAGCCACTTGGCCCAACAGGGAATAACCACTCCGCCCTTCCTCATCTTCAGCGTCACTGCCAAATGCAACTTCCGCTGCAAAGGCTGCTACGCCAATGCCCTTCACCGCCTCCCCAAAATTGAGCTTACCTCCAGCGAGGTTGCGGATATCCTTCGGCAGGCCCGCGACCTGGGAACCCTGGTCGTCCTCCTCGCCGGGGGTGAGCCCCTCTTGCGGGAGGAACTTCTTTCCCTGACCGCCAACTTTCCCGAAATGTTGTTTCTCCTTTTCACCAATGGCTCTCTTTTGGACACCCAAAAGGTCAAAGAGCTCGGCCGGCAACCCCATGTGGTTCCCATTCTGAGCCTAGAGGGAAGGGCCGAGGAAACCGATCAGCGACGGGGAATGGGAACCTACCAATCCGTAGCCACGGCCATGGCGGACCTTCAGCGAGAACGTGTTCCCTTTGGCACCTCGATCACCCTCACCCGTCACAACCTTCGGGAGGCCACCGAAAAGTCGTTTGTAGAGAACCTGATCCGCCGTGGTTGTCTTTTGTTTTTCTACATCAACTACGTACCGGTTGTGCCGGGAACCGAGGATATGGAGTTTCTCCCCGAGCAAGTGCGTGAGTTCGGTCAGACCCTGGCAGGGTTGCGCGCTTCGCTGCCCGCGATCTTCGTGGCCTTTCCCTACGATGAAGTGGCGGCAGGGGGATGCTTAGCTGCGGGAAGAGGCTTCGTCCACATCAACGCTTACGGCGATCTTGAGCCCTGCCCTTTCTCGCCCTACACAGACACCAATCTCCGGGAGCAACCCTATGTCCAGGCCCTGGGTTCCCTGCTTCTCAAGCGCATTCGGGAGAGCGGTGTGATCTTGGACGAAAGCGACGGCCTCTGCGCGCTTTGGAAAAAGCGGGACTGGGTAGCAAGCTTGGAAAGGGAATCCCACGCCAACAAGGGGCATATTCCATGAGTCCGAAACTGGGTAGGTACTTCGGAGCGAGCGTGGCCATCCTGGGCCTGGCAGCCTTGGTCCTCGTCCTCTACCCCGTGCCTGATCCGTTGTTCGGGAAAAATCGGGTGTTCATCGACTGGGGCTTTTCCGTGCTGCCCGAGGATTGGCGGGCCCGCCTGAGCGGGGAGCTGGAGGTAGAGGTCGCGGACCGAGCCATCACTTGGGTCCTTAACCCAAGCGCGGCCGAGGTCATTTTGGTCTTGCGGGAGTTCCGGGTGGCCAGTGAGGCCGAGTTCGTCTCCGCAGGAACGGGAAAGGTGAGCTTGGCCTTCGTGGCCACCGAGGTCGCAACTGGAAAAACACAGTGGGTGGACCTGGTAGTAACGGCTAAAACTTGGGAAATCACAGAAGCAAAATGGCGTACCCGCCGGTTTTGGGAATTTTGGAAGTAACGCCGGGCTTTTCCCTAAGCCGCATAGGAACTGAGAAAAAAGGCCCTACGTTCTCCCTTTCCGGGCGCAGGGCCTCCGGGATTCCTCCAGATCAGCCTTAATCCTCTGCCCAGGCGGGCATGGCCTTCATGTAGTGCTCGGCCCGCTTGAGGGCCTGAGCCTGGGTGATCCCGGGCTGCCAGCTCTTGAGCCACTCCGCAATCCCGCCCTGCACCTCCGCCCGCGGCTTCAGCTTTCCCGTGGGGTCCGTGCAGTACCGGCAGTAGCGCGGAGCGGGGCCTCGCATCTGCGGATCCGCAAGCGGCGCGCCACAAGACTCACAGAACTCGGCCATATGCCATCACCTCCGCTCCAGTCTACCCCATTTTTCTTTCCCAGCCCATGCCTCGGAGAAGGACGCGGAGGGAGGAGAGGGTTAGAGGAAGGAAGTAGGGATATGCTTGAGGCCGGGTCTAATCGCTCATGATCCGTGCAGGAATGCAGTTCCTCCGGGGCTATCCGGATCTGGGGAAGCTCTTTTGGGCCAACGTCCTTTGGACCTGCGGGTCCGGGCTGTACTTTTTCATTTGGCCCAACTACGTGCGGGATCTGGGCGGAGGGGCCCAGGAGATCGGGTACCTCACGGGCCTGCTTTACGGGGTGATGGCGCTGACTCTCCTCCCAGGCGGGTGGCTCGCGGATCGTTGCGAGCGCCGGCGGCTCATGCTCCTCAATTGGGGCCTGGCTGCCGTGGCCCCGCTCTTGTACGCCCGCGCTCGCAGTTGGGCGGAGCTCATCCCCGGCGTGGTGCTGTACGGCCTTTTCTTCGGGTGGCCGGCCATGGAAAGCTACGTGGCGGACACCGTCCCCTCGGAGAGCCTGGGCCGGGCCTTCGCCCTCACCAACTCGGGTTATGCCCTGGGAGCGGTTGTTTCCCCCCTTCTTGGGGGAGCCCTGCTAGGTTTGGTGGGCCTGCGTGGGCTTTTCCTTCTCGCCTTTTTCGCATTCGCTGGCTCCACCACGCTCATCGGCTTCCTCCGGCCCCAATTTCCGGGTCGGCCCTCCGCTTCCCCCTCGGCCACGACTTCCTCCCGGTCCCTTTGGGGATGGATCGGGCTTCTCATCGTGACCGGCGCGGCCAGCGCCGGAGCCCGCCCCTTCCTCGCCCCCTTCCTGGAAGATGTGTTTGGGATGGCCCGGCCCTTCATCCTTGCCTCCGGGGCCCTGGTGGCCCTCGGCGAATTTCTCTGGGCCTGGCCCCTCGGACACCATAGCGAGCATCACCAGGTCCGCGCCTTGTCCATGGCCCTAGGTCTCGGCGGGTTGGGTGCAGGTTTGATCCTCCTCCCTTATGGATTCGGGCCGGGCCTCCTCCTTTTGGGCTCGGATCGCGTGGTGTATTCCCTTCTCCGTTCCTTGATTGGGGCGCAGGGAGGAGCTGGCCGGGCCCGACGATTGGCCAATTCCCAGGTGCTGGCCACGGCGGCCGAGGCCCTCGCTCCCTTCGCCACCGGCTGGCTCTATGCCCTCCATCCCGCTGGTCCCTTGGCCCTGTTCGGCGGGGTGTTCACCACCTTTGCGTTGCTCCTCGCTTTCCGGAAACGCCGGTAGAATCCTGGGAAAGGAGGTCGTGTGGAGCTGGTGGTGCCGGATTTGGGCGAAGTGCCCGAGGTGACCTTGGTGCGCTGGCTCAAAGGGGAAGGGGAG
>JBBIVL010000054.1:0-10275 GCA_037439765.1 Candidatus Bipolaricaulota bacterium | reverse complement strand
ACATGCAAGTCGAGCGACGGCCCAGCAAGGCCGCAAGGCCGAGCTGGGTACGGAGCGGCAAACGGGTGAGTAACACGTAGCTAACCTGCCCGCCCGACGGGGATAATCCTCCGAAAGGAGGGCTAATAACCGATGGTCTTTCGAGGGCATAAGCTTTCGAAAGTAAAGGCGCTGGGCAACCGGCGCCGCGGGCGGAGGGGGCTGCGGCCCATCAGCTCGTTGGTGGGGTAATGGCCCACCAAGGCGATGACGGGTAGGGGGCCTGAGAGGGTGGCCCCCCACACGGGGACTGAGACACGGCCCCGACTCCTACGGGAGGCAGCAGTGGGGAATCTTGGGCAATGGGCGCAAGCCTGACCCAGCAACGCCGCGTGCGGGAAGAAGCTCTTCGGGGCGTAAACCGCTTTTCTGGGGGAAGAATAAGGCGGGGAGGCAATGCCCCGCCGATGACGGTACCCCAGGAATAAGGGACGGCTAACTACGTGCCAGCAGCCGCGGTAAGACGTAGGTCCCGAGCGTTGCCCGGATTTACTGGGCGTAAAGTGCGCGTAGGCGGTTCGGCAAGTCGCCCGTGAAAGCCCGGGGCTCAACTCCGGGAGGCCGGGCGAAACTGCCGGGCTAGAGGACGGCAGAGGAGGGTGGAGCGGCCGGAGTAGCGGTGAAATGCGTAGATACCGGCCGAAATCCCGATGGCGAAGGCAACCCTCTGGGCCGGCCCTGACGCTGAGGCGCGAAAGCGTGGGGAGCGAACCGGATTAGATACCCGGGTAGTCCACGCCCTAAACGATGCGGGCTAGGTGTTGGTCCGGACTTGGACCGGTGCCGCAGCTAACGCGTTAAGCCCGCCGCCTGGGGAGTACGGCCGCAAGGCTGAAACTCAAGGGAATTGACGGGGTCCCACACAAGCGGTGGAGCATGTGGTTTAATTCGATGCTAAACGAAGAACCTTACCCGGGTTTGACATGCTGGTGGTACCGACCCGAAAGGGAAGGGACCCCGGGCCGAAAGGCGCCGGGGAGCCGGCACAGGTGCTGCATGGCTGTCGTCAGCTCGTGCCGTGGGGTGTTGGGTTAAGTCCCGGAACGAGCGCAACCCCTGCCACCAGTTACCAGCGGGCCCCTCGGGGTGCCGGGGACTCTGGTGGGACTGCCGGGGAATACCCGGAGGAAGGAGGGGATGACGTCAAGTCCTCATGGCCCTTATGCCCGGGGCGACACACATGCTACAGTGCCCGGTACAATGGGATGCCAAGGGGCGACCCGGAGCCAATCTCAGCAAAGCCGGGCATGGTTCGGATTGCAGGCTGCAACCCGCCTGCATGAAGAGGGAATCGCTAGTAATCGCGGGTCAGCCACACCGCGGTGAATACGTACTTGGGGCTTGTACACACCGCCCGTCACGCCAACCGAGTGGGGGGCACCTGAAGTCGTCCGAAGAGGGCGCCGAGGGTGTCCTTCATGAGAGGGGCGAAGTCGTAACAAGGTAGCCGTACGGGAACGTGCGGCTGGATCACCTCCTTTCTAGGGAGAACCGCTCTGGCCCGTCCAGAGCTAAAACCCAGCCTTCCCCTCGCCAGGCGCCGCCCGTCCCTATCCACCCCAGAACTTCGACGTCCCGAGGCGGGACGTTTTTCTTTTCCCCGCACCCCAAGCCCGCTCTTTTTCCCGCTCGCCGTTCCTTCGCCAGCCCCCACCTCTCCGCTACAGTCCCTCCACCATGGAACAAGGCCGCGTAAACTGGATCATCCCGGGAATCGAGCCCCTCTTGGAGCTGAGCGAACGGTTCCGCGTGGCCCCTCGCGACGCCATCTACCGCCAAGGCGACCCCAGCACCACCCTCTTCTTCGTCGAAACCGGGTCGGTCAAGCTCTCCTACATCGAGCCCACAGGGAAACGCATTTCCCTGGCCCCCCGCGGCCCGGGAGACATGTTCGGCGAGCTTTCCCTCATCGGCGAGCGCTCCCGCAACCACCTCGCCGAGGCCCTGGAGGAGGGCGTCCTCATCCAGGTCCACCGCGACCACTTCCTCGGTTTTGTCCGGAACCGGCCGGAACTTCTTCTCCTGCTTTTAGAGGTCCTGGGGCAGCGCATCCGGGAGCTCGAGGGGCTCGTGCAGGACCTGGCCTTCCGGGACATCGAAAGCCGCCTTTCCCGCCAGCTTTTGTTCCTGTCCTCCGAATATGGGGTTAAGACCAAGAACGGGATCCTCATCGGTTTTCGCCTCACCCACCGAGACCTGGCGGAGATGATCGGCTCGGCCCGGGAGAACACCACCATGGCCCTCAACCGTCTGGCCCGCCAGGGCCTCCTCGATAAACGCCGCTACCAAATCGTCATCAAGGACGTGGAGAGACTGCGGGAAAAGTGCGGCCCTGACCGCCTCTGACGCCAAGCCGTTGCGGTCTCCCTCTCCTCCCCTATAATGCCGAAGCTTTGCCAAGGAGGAGAGGATGAAGGAGATACGCTGGCATGGTCGCGGAGGCCAGGGCGCGAAAACCGTCTCTCAAATCCTGGCCCAAATCAACCTCCGCGAGGGCAAGTTCGTCCAAGCCTTTCCCGAGTTCGGCCCCGAGCGCTCCGGCGCCCCCATGCGCGCCTATAACCGCATCTCCGACACCGAAATCCTCGTGCACTCCGGAGTGTATGAGCCGGACATTGTGGTCGTGATTGATGAAAGCCTGCTGGACTCGGAGCGGCCCACGGAGGGCCTCAAGCCGGGGGGCGTCCTCCTGGTGAACAGCACCTGCTCGGCTGAGGAGCTGCGGGCCCGCACGAAGTTCTCCGGAAAAATCGTCGCCGTAGATGCCGACGGGATCGCCAGGGATGTGCAGACGGGGTTTCCCAACGTCCCCATGCTGGGGGCCGTGGTCGCTCTTTTGGGCACGGACTACGCCTTGGCCGAGGAGGAGCTCCGGGCGGCCTTGGGCGGAAGGCTCTCCAAGGACGCGTTGGAAAAGAACCTGCGGGCATTTCGCCTGGGGTACGAAGCGGTGAAGGAGGTGACCGTTGGCTAGGCTTTTGGGCTGGCGGGAACTGCCCCTGGGCGGGGTGGTGGCGGGCGGGACCGCCCGGGAACTCAACAAAACCGGAAGCTGGCGGGCCGAGCGCCCCATTTGGCACGAGGAAAAATGCATCCAGTGCTTGCAGTGCTGGCTCCATTGCCCGGACGACTCCGTGCGCATCTCCGGAGGAAAGGTGACAGGCTTTGATTACGAGCACTGCAAAGGGTGCGGGGTCTGCGCCGCCATCTGCCCCAAGGACGCCATTGAGATGGTTTCAGAAAGGGGGGACCAATGCGCAAGGCCATAACCGGGCATAAAGCGGTGGCCGAAGCCATGCGGCAGGTGGAGCCCGACGTGGTGGCCGTGTACCCCATCACCCCTCAGTCGGAGATCGCCGAGTACTACGCGGACTACGTGCATAACGGGCTCGTGCAGACGGAGCTCATCCCCGTGGAGAGCGAACATTCCGCGCTCTCCGCATGCGTGGGCGCGGCTGCCGCCGGCGGGCGGGTCATGACCGCCACCTCCTCCCAGGGCCTGGCCCTTATGGTGGAGGTGCTGTACATCGCCGCGGGGTTGCGCCTGCCCATCGTCATGGCCCTCGCCAACCGTTCGCTCTCTGCCCCCATCAACATCCACTGCGACCACTCCGATGCTTACCTGTGCCGGGATTCCGGAGCCATCCAAATCTTCACCGAGTCCGCCCAAGAGGCCTACGACTACACCCTCATGGCCCAACGGATCGCCGAGGACATGCGGGTGCGGCTTCCCGTGATCGTCAACCTCGATGGCTTCACCCTCACCCACACCGTGCAGCCCGTGGATCTCCTCGAGGACGGGGTGGCCAAGAAATTCGTGGGCGCGTTCAAACCCGTGTATCCCTTGTTGGACCTTGATAAGCCCGTGACTTGGGGGCCGTTTGCCCTGCCCGACTACTATTTCGAGCTCAAGCGGGCCCAGCAAGCGGGAATGGAGGTCGTGCCCGAAGTGTTCCTCGAGGTCCAGCGGGATTTTTCCAAGGTTTCCGGGCGCCATTACGCCGGATTCTTTGAGGCGTACAAAGCGGAGGACGCGGAATACGTGATGGTGGTGTTAGGAAGCACCGCGGGCACAGCAAAAGTGGCGGTGGACGAGCTGCGCGCGCGGGGGATAAAAGCGGGACTTGTGAAACCATGGCTTTGGCGGCCGTTCCCGGCCCAGGCCATCGCCGAGGCCCTGAAGCATGCGAAAGCCTTGGCCATCCTGGATAGGGCCTTTTCCTTTGGCACCATGGGCGCCCTCCTCCAGGACGTGGCCTCCGCCCTTTACCCCCAGGAGAGAAAGCCCGTTTTGGTCAACTATATCTACGGGTTGGGAGGCCGCGATATCACCGTGCCTAACCTCATCCGCGTGTTTGAGGAGTTGCCCCAGGTGAAGAAGACCGGGTGGGCCTTGCGGTACATCGGCCTGCGGGAGTAAGGAGAAAAAAATGCCGAGCATCAAGGTTTTGGCGGAGCGCGAGGAAAAAGGGGTGCGGTTCACCGGCGGACACACCCTTTGCGCCGGATGCGCCGAGCCCATGGTGGTGCGGACCGTCCTCAACGCCATCGCTGACCCCGTGGTGGTGGCCAGCCCCACCGGCTGCTTGGAAGTGGCCACCAGCCGTTTCCCCGGCACCGCTTGGAACGTGCCTTGGATCCACGTGGCCTTCGAGAACGCCGCCGCGGTGATCTCCGGGGTGGAGGCCGCCTACAAAGCCCTGAAGAAGCGAGGGCGCCTGGAGAAACGGGTGAGGTTTGTGGTGTTTGGCGGCGATGGCGGCACCTACGACATCGGCCTTCAAGCCCTATCCGGAGCCCTGGAACGGGGCCACGATTTCCTCTACGTGTGTGTCAATAACGAGGCCTACATGAACACCGGCGTCCAGCGCTCCAGCGCCACCCCCAAATGCGCGGCGGCCACCACCGCCCCCGTCGGTGAAGCCATCCCCGGCAAGCCCCAGGAGCGCAAGGACCTCACGGAGATCGTCGTCGCCCACGGCATCCCCTATGTGGCCCAGGCCGCCGTTTCCCACCTCATTGACCTGGCCAACAAGGTGGAGCGGGCCATGAACTACGAGGGCCCGAAATTCATCAACGTCCTCACCACGTGCCCCTTGGGCTGGCGCACTCCCCGCGATAGCGCTATCCAGCAGGCAAAACTCGCAGTGGAGACGCGCTATTGGCCGCTCTACGAGGTCATCGAGGGGCGGTACAAGATCAACCACAAGCCCAAGGAGCGGGTGCCCGTGGAGGAGTGGCTCAAGACCCAGGGTCGCTTCCGCCACCTCCTCCGTGACCCCCGGGGCCAGGAGCTCATTGCCCAAATCCAGGCGGAAGTGGACCGGCGCTGGGAGAGCCTTCTCCGAAAGGAACAGTGCTTCGCCGTCGGAGCGTGATCCGCCGAGGAAGAAGGACGCGGCCCAGGATTCTGCGCCTGGGCCGCGATCTTCTCTTGGGCGCCGCGGTCGGTGCCCTCCTCGGGATTCCTTTCCATGACTCCGCTTTCGGCGCCGCGGCCGGTGCAGTCATTGGCCTTCTCCTCCATCTCTACTTCCTTCTGCGCACCCGCTCCGAATTCTCTTGAGCTGGGAGGCCCTGGCATCCTCACGGAACGTCCCTCGAAAAGCCCTCTCTACAGCATGGGAAGAGCCTTTCCGCCGGGCTAGATTTGCCTCGGGAAATGTCCCGCAGTAGGATGCCAGGAAAGGGGGCAAGATGAAGGGCAATCCCAAGATCCTCGAGGCCTTGAACCAAAGGATCGCGGAGGAGCTGGGCGCCACGCTCCAGTACATGGTGCACGCCGAGCTCTGCGAGAATTGGGGGTATAAGAAACTCGCGGAGGCCATCGAAAAACGCGCCATCACGGAGATGCGACATTGGGAAAAGATCGTCCAGCGCATCATCTTCCTGGAGGGCCAGCCGTTCGTGACCAAAGTGGGGCCGGTGAATATCGCCGCCGACGTGGAAAACATGCATAAGAAAGACCTCCAGGCCGAATACGAGGCCGACAAGGCCTACAACGACACGATTAAGCTTGCCGCGGAGTTGGGCGATAACGGGACCAAAGTCCTCCTCGAGGAGATCCTCAAGGACGAGGAGGAGCATATCGACTGGCTCGAGGCCCAGCTCGATCAGATCAAGCAAATGGGCCTTGAGAACTACCTCACTGAGCAAACCGAGGAGTAAGCGGGTTGCGCGAAATCGTCGTGCGCATCGCCGGCGCCGCCGGCCAGGGCGTTCAAAGCCTTGGGGAAATTTTGGCCCGGAGCATCTTTCGCTCCGGGCTTTTTCTCCACGGTGAACTTTCCTACCACTCCCGCATCCGCGGCGGCGAAAATACCTTTACCGTAAGGATCAGCGATCGTCCGCTTTACGCCACAAAACACCTCGCCGACCTCCTTCTGGCCCTCAGCCCGGAGATGTGGAGGACGTACCGAGAAAAGCTACGCCCCGGTGGTTTCGTCCTGGCGGAAGAGGCCGCGAGAGCCGAGGAAAAAAACGTCCTCTCTGTCCCGGCCTTGAGGCTTGCGCGGGAAAAACTGGGGCTTCCCATCGCCGCGGGGGTGATCCTGTTGGGCGCCGCGGCCCGCCTCCTCGGTCTGGCCGAGGAAACTGTGACTGAAGCCATCCGCGAGGTCTTTGGAGAAAAGGCTAACCCCAATATCGACGCCCTGGAAATCGGGTGGGAACTCGTCTCCGATCCTCGCTTTGAGCTCCCCAAACCACAATTCCGGCGGGGCGAATGCATGCTCCTCACGGGCGGGCAAGCCGTGGGCGCCGGCGCCATCGCCGCGGGCTGCCGGTTCCTCGCCTCCTATCCCATGACGCCCGGGACCCCCGTCATGGAATTCCTGGCCCAACGGAGCGAGCGCTACGGGATCGTTGGGGAACAGGCGGAGGATGAAATCGCTGCCATCAACATGGCCCTGGGCGCGGCCTATGCCGGCGCCCGCAGCATGGTCACCACCTCCGGCGGGGGGTTTGCCCTCATGGTGGAAGGGCTTTCTCTCGCGGGCATGATCGAGACCCCGGTGGTGATTCATATCGGCCAGCGTCCCGGCCCGGCTACCGGCCTTCCCACCCGCACCTCCCAGGAAAACCTCCTGTTCGCCCTGTACGCCGGCCACGGCGAATTCCCCCGCTACCTTTGCGCGCCCGCCACCCCGGAATCCGCGTTTTATCTCGCCGCCAAGGCCTTCGACCTTGCGGAAAAATACCAAGTCCCGGCCATCATCCTCACCGATCAATTCCTTGTGGATTCCTACGTCGTCGTGCCCAGGATTGTTCCCGAGCGCTTGCAGATTGAAAACCACACCCTATCTTCGGAGGAGCTTGTGAAACTTGAGGGCTACGAACGCTTTGCCCTCACGGAGTCCGGGGTATCTCCCCGCGCATTGCCTGGGCTTTCCCCGCATCTTGTGCTGGTGGACTCCGACGAGCACGACCCCTACGGCCGGATCACCGAGGATCTCGCGATCCGCAAGGCCATGGTGGAAAAGCGGCTCCGCAAGGAAGAGGGGTTGCGCCAGGAAACGGAAGGCCCCTCGATTTTCCCAGAGGACGTGGGCGGGCGTGTGGTGTTGGTGGGCTGGGGCTCCACATTTGGGGCCATCCGCGAGGCCGTGGAGATGTTAAACGCTCAAGAGGATCGCTTCGCCCATGTCCATTTCCAGGATCTTTGGCCGCTGCGGTGGGCGGAGATCGCCGAAACTCTCGGGACCGCGAAAAAGGTGATCACCGTGGAGGGAAACGCCTGGGGACAACTTGGAAAACTTTTGCGGCAAGAGGCGGGCATTCGGCCGGTCCGCCCTATTGGCCGCTACGACGGTCGGCCCTTCACCCCGGAGGACATTGTGGAGGCCGTGGATCATGAAACCTGAGGATTTCTTGGCCGAGGTGGAACTCGCCTGGTGCCCGGGCTGCGGGAACTTTGCCATCCGCAAGGCCCTCGCCCAGGCGTTAAGCGAGCTGGGGCTTCCGCCACATCGGGTGGTGTTGGTCACCGGGATCGGCCAGGCCGCGAAGATCGTGCACTACTTGAAGGTCAACGGTTTCGATGGGCTCCATGGCCGTACCGTCGCCGCCGCGGCCGGAGTCAAAATGGCCAACCCCGGCCTTACGGTGATCGCCGAATCCGGCGACGGCGACATTTACGGGGAGGGCGGCAACCACCTGATCCACAACATCCGCAGGAATCTGGACATCACCGTGATCGTCCACGACAACCGCGTTTACGGCCTCACCAAGGGCCAAGCCTCGCCCACGGCACCCGCGGGGTACCGCACCCGGGCCCAACCCTTCGGCGTCCTTTCCCGGCCATTCCACCCCTTGAGCTTGGCCTTGGCCATGGGCGCAGGGTTTGTGGCCCAGGCTTTTTCCGGCGAGGTGGAACACACCGCCAATATTTTCGTGCGGGCCATTCAATACCGGGGCTTCGCCCTCGTGAACGTGCTCCACCCTTGCCCCAGTTGGAACCGCGTCCAGACTTTTGCCTGGTACAAGGACCGGGTCTTCCATGTGGAGGAAACCGAGCACGATTCCAAAGATCGCCTCAAGGCCTTGGACCTGGTGCTCCGCCCAACCGAGAGGATCCCGATCGGGGCGATTTTCGAAAGCGAGCCAGAACCCACCTGGGAGGAGAAGCATCCGGTCCTGCGGGAGGGCCCCCTGGTGAGCCGAGGCCTCCCTGCGGCTCAAGAGATTTCCGCCCTCGCCGCCGAGTTCCTGTAGCGCCGGTTAAGCCTCAAAAAGCGCCTCGACCCCTGCAGCGTTGCAGGAGAGGAAACACGGTGACCAACGGCGGATCGGATCCCGACCGGACAGGAAAAAGAAAAGGGCAGGCAGATATCGCCTGCCCTTTTCGCTTTACGCCCTAGCTAGAAGCTGATGCTCCAGCCCACGTCGAACCAGTCGAGCGGTGGCGTATCCGAGAAGTCCCACTGAGCCTTGGCGAACACTGTGAGGTTGGAGAGGAGAGGCACCTCGAAATCGAACTTGAACCGCTGGAGGCCAAAGAGGATCCCTTCGTCGCCGAACCAGGACTCCAAGGTCAGGGTGAGATCGCCGCCGCAGCAGCCCTGCCCAGTGTAGGTGAGCCCGATGTACTCCCACTCGCCCGTGTAGAAGCTGATATCGGTCTGGTCCTCCACCCCGTCAGGATCGAAAGCTGTGACCAGCCGCAGCTTCACGTTCCCCGTGTAGCAGGTGATGCCAAACCCGTAGACCTCGATCCCTTGGATCACATTGGGCGTCCATTTCACATCGCCGTACACGGTGAAGCACCCGGAGAGCCCTCTCCACTTGGGCTCGAATTTCACGGTCTTCGAAGTAGGCGTGAACTCCGCGGAGACGGTGGCGGTGATCCCGCAGCAGGGGAGGTAGAAGTCGCCCAAGGAGAAGGAGAGCTTCTCCAGGCCTGCGGCCTTGGTGAAGGTGAGGGAGGCATCGAGGAAGAGGCCGCAGCAGAGGGAAACGTCGGAGAGCTCGATTTTCGCCTGACGGAACCAGGTCCCCTCGCAGCAGTCGCTGAAGTCCGCGGTGATCTTGAACGGTGAGTAGGTGAACGTGTACCGCCAGTTGATGTATGGTCCTTCCGAAGGAACTTTTATCATCTCTGGCTGACAGGCCCCCGGGTTCAAATCGTTGAGTTGATTTGGAGAATTGGCAAGGATGATCTCAGGATTATGCACCCCCGAAGGTGAAGTGTAGTTCACCAGGGTACCAAAAACGCAGATCTCCTTGCCCAAGACCTCGGGCAACGTCGATACCCCTAGCTGAGCCAACACCTGGCTCAAGGTGATGTCTGGATCGAAATCAACAAAGCGTATGTAGACAATGAACCGCTTGCTCGGGTAGTTGGCAACAAGGTAAAGGTTCACGTACGTTGTGGGCGAGTTTGGGTAATAGGCCACGATGGTGCCGTGCACGTAATAAAGTTTGCCAACGCGCGGGTCACCTGAGCCGGCCCATGTGGTCACCAATTCCTCGGCCTCGATGACTGGAGCCGCTGGGACGAGAACGTAGCAGGGCCAGTCGCCGAACATGTCCTTGTCCGAGGAGGAGTAGTCATCTCTCGTGGCCCAGTGGTTGAAGGAAGCACGGAACGTACCGGCGCCCACAGGGATCTCCGCGTTCACCCACATCTTCTGGTACCGAACCTCTTGGGCGTGGAAGTAGATCTTGCCCCACAAGTCGAAGTCCCCGAAGCTCCCGTCGAGGTAGAAGTTCTGGTACCGAAGAAGTCCATCGGAGTAG
>JBBIVL010000053.1:0-10643 GCA_037439765.1 Candidatus Bipolaricaulota bacterium | reverse complement strand
ACTTCACTCTCTAAGGACGACCGAAAAACTGTCCAACTTTTGGGGTCCACTACACGTGTTTCCTTCTGCATGGTAGCTTTCCCTCCTTTCGAAAACCTCTTCCAACGGGAAGGCTACCATATTGCCCCACAGACACCCTTGCCGGTCCACTACATGTACCGCGTGACCTGGCGCACAGGTTGTGTAGATTTTTCTTCAGTGGAGGACCGAATCTGGGGATAGTTGACAAGCAAATGTAATGTGCGTTACACTGCTTCCATGGCCAAGCACGTCGCAGCCGAGGAGGAACTGGCCCCGCTCGACCTGGAAACCAAACTGATTCACCGGGTGATGGATGAGCTCCGGGCCAAACTCGCTCAGAACGGGCGGCAAGCGGAAACCGATGTGACCCAAATTCTGGAACAGGCGGGTGCCTTGGTGTTTCCTGCGCTGCGCGCTTGGTCTGCGGACCCGGATCCCCGGGTACGCAAAAGCCTGATCCGGGTGGTGGCCCAGGCGGCGGATCCGCGGGATCCTTTCCGGGCCTCCCTTTTGTTTGATCTTGTGGAGCCCTTGCTATGGGATGAGGATCCTGGGGTGCGAGCATCCGCACGACGGGTGTTGCGGGAGAAACTGATCCCCACTTACCCAGAGGAGGCGTTGCAGGCCCTGGCCCGGTGGGCTGCGGAGCCCTCGACTCGGAAGCAAATTCTTGCGGCCCAGGGCTTGACCCGCCTTCCCCCTCACCTGGCCCGGCGGGCCCTCATTCCCCTCCGACACTTGGTGCGCACGGAGCAGACCCAGGTGCGCCGAGCCGCGTTGGGCGCCCTCAAGGTCTGGCGAGCTCGTGCACCCGAGGCCCTGGAAACCGAGCTGCAACGTTGGAAAGACGTGCCTGAGCTGGCGCCATTCATCAACTACGTGGCGGAATCAGTTTGCGCAAAGTAAGGTCGGCCAAGAAACCTGCCGCGGAGGCCCACAGGGCCCACGGCCACAAGGACACCCAGATCCTTTTTTCCCCGGCCAGTACCGGAATCTCTTCGTCCTCCAGAATTCTCCCACCGGTGAGCTGGGTCACGGTCCGCAGAGCCTCCCCGTCCGGGCCGAAGGCTGCGTACTCCGAAGGATAGGGCACGGGGATCACCGCGCTCCCCCAGTATTGCCCTCCTTCGTCGGAGACAGCTACCACGTAGGCCCCGGGCGCGGGCCACGGCACCACGGCCTCGTACCGACCCGGACCGGTCTGGGCAAACATGAGCACAGTCTCGGCGACTCCACTACCGAGGGTTCCCTTGAATCGCAGCCCATGAACCCATCTTCCGCCCTGGTCCACATCCAGAAAGACCCGCAAGCTCTCTCCTTCCAGGGACCAGTGGATCTCCACCGGTTCCCGCTCCGACCACGTCCGCGAAAGGACCAACGCGAAGAAGGGGCCCAAGCTGGGGGACACAAACCACTCCTTCGTCCATATTCCGGCGAGGTCCGCGTTGAACACGGCTATCTTTCCCGACCCTAGCCTGCCGAAGGCAAGAAGCGGATCTCCCAAGGAGGAGAGGAGGGCCACCTCGGCGGTGGGCTTGGGGAACGTGAGGGCGTAGCCAAGAAGGGGAGGGAGGGCAAGCTCAGCGAATTCCGCTCCGGCCGGTCCGGGCAGCGCGGCAAATTGGCCTTCCAGGAATCGAGGCCGCAGGGCTCGTTTGGTTTCCTGAACCAAAACGGCGGGGAGCTGGCGTGGATCAGGAAGGACATACATTTCGCCACCTCCGGCCGCCGCCAGACCGGAGAGCACCTCAAGGTCCGCATCGGGGCCAATGGCTAGAGAGGTCAACCCCACCCCGCTTTCGCGGACCTGGGCATAGAGAAGCTGGAAGTCCCGTCCCTCACGCAAGGTTTTTCCGTCAGAGATGAGAAGGATGTGGCGAATGCGGGCAGGAACGGAGGCAAGCGCCGCGAGCGCTTCTTCCACGGCGGGCCAGAGGTCCGTGCCCCCGCTGGGCGTAAGCCCGGCCAAAGCCGTGAACACCGCGGGTTTCGTTTCCCTTGCCGGACCTGGGAGGGTTAACCAGAACGGGGAACGGTCAAAGGCCAGCACGCCCACCCAGTCCTCCTCGGGGATCAACTCCGCCGCGGCCGCGGCGGCGTCCTTGAGAAGATCGATTTTCAGCACCTCCCCGGCCCGCCCCGACATGGAAGCCGAGCGATCCAAAACGAACACGATGGCCGCGGTGGCCTCCTGATACCGCTGGGGAACGGCGTACGTCACGGGCAGAACTTCCTCCAGGGGACCGACGTAGCCGGTCAGGGCCTGACGCCCTTGCACCACCACTAGGCTCCCCCCCTGGCTCACCCAAGCCCGAAGCGCCTCCACCGTCCCTGGCCCCAATTGCCCCAGCGGGTAATCGTCCAGGATGACCAAGCTCGCGTGAGCCAAATCCGTGGGCATCAGGATCTCGCGAACGCGGTACGGAAGCCCGGCCTGGGCCAGCAACTGTGCCGTTGCCGATCCCCCTTGGCCCACGACAAGGATCGCGGGAGGGTCTCCCACGGTGACAACCCAGGAAAGGCTGTTGTTTTCTGGAATAGGATCGTTTTCGTCCATTAATTGCACGGTCAGCCAATGCGTGCCCGGCTCGGAGGCCTGCAAGAAAAACCTCTCCTCATGAAGGCCTGGGGGATACTCCCTTGTCCGACTTTCCTTCTCCTGCCCGTTCACCCACAGCACCAGGCGGACCAAAGTTTCCCGCTCTGCAAGGACTTGGGCCCGCAGTTCGAAATTCCCAGGGGGAATGCGGGTGGGCCCGGAAAGGGAGACGAGCCGCAGGGGGTCGGTTCTGCCCACGGGAAACGCGTGAATGGGGATGCGGTTGGCCCGGGCACGCAGCACAGCCGCGGCCGTGTCCCCCCCAGTGGCCCGGCCATCGGAGATAATCACAATCTGGCCTGAGTCCTCGAGGAGGGCAAGGGCCAGATCCAACGCAGCACCGAGGTCGGTATGCGTCGGATCCAGGTCCGCCGGAACGCGGAGGGTGGGGGGTAACGCTGCCCGGGGAAGTTGGGCCACGGCGGGCAATCCGGCGAACACAACGGCCCCCAGCTCTCCTCCACGCTGGGTCACGTTGCGGGCCAGTTCCCAAAACGTTTCCTCCCCGGCTTCGGCCACGCTGGCCGAGCGGTCCACCACCAGCACCACCCGTTCCCTTTTTTCCCGGAGGGCCAGCTCCGGCTGCGCAGCGGCCACCACCAGCAGGGCCAGGGTCAGGGCGCGGCTCCAGGCCCGGCCGTGCCGAACCCAGAGAGCCAATCCCAGGGGAAAAACCAGGAAGAAAAGCGCCCAGGGAAAGAGGAACCTCATCCGCCCCGCCTTTCGTGGAGCACTGCCTCCACAAGGAGGACTGGCCCCAAGGCCAGGAGAATCCAGGGCCACAGGGGCCGCTCTGAAATCGCCTCTCCCGTCTTCACTTCCGAAGGAGGCGCTGGGGTCGGGGGCTGCGAGGCTTCCCAGGGCACATTCACCGCGAGGAATCCCTGCCCTGCTGGCCGGCGCAGTTCATAAATCCCCGGCCGCTCAGGCATCCACAACCCGCTCGTCTGCCCTTGTTCCGAGATGACTTCGACCCCCGGGGGCAGGGTCACGGCCTGGCCCACCTCCAACACCGGAGCGGGCTCGGGAGGCACCAACCATCCGAGGATGTTGCGGATGAGAATGGGGAAATCCGGGAGAAGCGGGAGGTTCGAGGTTTTTAGTTTTCCTGCGAACACGGCGCGCCGGCCCACCGGTCCCTCCCACAGGGCCAGGAGGGGAAGATCCCCGGCCCAAAGGAGAACCGTGGCCCCGGGCGGGAATTCCAGGGCGTAGATCTCGCTTAGCCGGAAGCGTTCCACGTCCACGTGAGCGAGGAAGGAAGAGGGCGCGGCGCGGAGAGGGCCGGCCGGCTGGGCTTCACCGCGGGGAAAGAGGGGGCTCCCGGCCATCCAGAGCAACAGGGGGCACGGGGGCTCTTCCGCAAGCTGGGTTTCCACCGCCACCACGAGGTCCGCGTCTTCTTCCGCCTGGGCCACCGGAGCGGCCGCTCGCAATGCCGCCCAAAGATAGCGGTCCTCCTCCCCCTGCCAGGCCACGCGCAGCTCCGCTGAGGAAAACGCGAAGTATCGAGTGTTGTCCCAGGGAAAGTCGTCGGAGGGCAGGAGCTCGGCCACAAAGGCCTGGGTGGGGGTTCCCGACAAAGGAAGGATCACTTCCTCCTCCTCATTCGGAGGCAAGAGCCGGCTGGTCCAAAACTCGCCGGCCTCCGTGCGAACCCGAATCTGCGCGTCGCAGTATCTCTTTTGGTCGTTTCGCACGCGCACAAAGGCCTCGTAGCGGGCACCATCGGGCGTGGGCCGCACGGAAAACGCGGTGATGGCCAAATTCTCGGGGCGGTCGATCACCACCAATTCCACCCCGGGAACTGTGGGCGGGTTGTCGGTGATCACCACCACCCGCGGCCAGGGCTCAGGAAACAGGGCCAGGGCCTGAGCGAGCTCGGGCCGGCGGGAGAGGTTTGGCCGGTAGCGGGCCAGAGCCCGCAGGATTTCTTCCCGCGAGGACGTGGCTCCTCCCAACAGGCTGGGCGGATCTTGCCAGAGCACCGCGGCCCACGGGCCTGCGGATTCCTCCACCACCTTACGGGCCGCGGCCACAATTTTCTCGGACATGCCCCGGGCCGAAGTCGAGGCCGAGCCGTCCAGCACCAAGAGCGTGGCCCCGCTCGGGCGCGGAAAGGACGCCTGGGGTTGGCTGAGGGAAAAGGCGAAAAGGATCATGGCCAAAATTTGGAGGAACAGGAGCAGATCCAAGCGTTGCCGGAGCCGTTCGCGGAAAAGGGGCCGATCCGGCCGGATGCCTTCCCAAAGGAAGAGGGCGGACACGGGCCAATCCTGTTCTTTTCGGCGCAGGAAGTAGAGGATGATCACGGGGACCACAGCGCAAAGCCACAACCAGGCCCAGGGCTGCGCAAAGCTCATGGTTGCCACCTCCGCACCACCTCCAGAGCCGCACCCACCGGCGAGCCCTCCGCGAGGAACAAAAATTGGGTCACTTGCAGTTCCTGACAGGTTTCAGCCAGGGAGTGGTTCCACCGTGCCAACGCCTCCTGGTAGGCCCGCTGCGCCGATCGCCCCAGCACCAGGGGCTTTCCCCGCCGCTCCTCCACATCCCAAAGCCGCACCTCTCCGGTAAGCGCCGGGGCCACATCTTCCCTGGCCAGCACCTGTACAGCTGCCACCGAATGGCGCCCGAAGCGTAAGGCTTTGAGGCCATCGGCAAAACCGAGAGCGAGGAAGTCCGAGATCACCAGGCACAAGCCGGGCTCGGGGAAGGTTTGCGCCGCGTGGGCCAGGGAGCCAGCGAGGTCTGTTCTCCCTTCCGCGGTCAGGGAGGCAAGTTGAGAAAAGGCCCGGATCAACGCGGTCTTCCTTCGCAGCGGCCTTCCCTGGTACTCCAGGTGCTCGCGAAAGGGGTACACCCCAAACCGGTCGCCGGAGCGGAAGGCTAAAAAGCAGAGGGCAGCAGCCAGGCGCGCGGAGAATCGAAGTTTCCCGCCGATACCCATGGAGCGGGAGGCGTCGAGCAGGACGTACAGGGGGGCCTCCACCTCCCGGGAAAACACCTTGGTCACGAGTTTGCGGTGGCGGGCATACACGGCCCAGTCCACAAGCCGCAGATCGTCGCCAGGTTGGTAGGGTCGGTGGTCGGCGAACTCCAGGGAGGCTCCGGTGCGCCGGCTTAGATGCCCACCGGGCGAAATCCCGCGAGGATGATGCAGGGAAAGCCGGGTTCTTGCGAGAAGGGCGAGCTCTGCGGGCGAGAGCAGCTCCCCTACGGCGGGGGAACCGTCCGCAGTACCTCGGCCAGGACCTGCCATGGACTCACCCCCTCCGCCTCGGCCCGGAAGTTGAGGATCACCCGATGGATGAGGGCCGGCCGAAACACGGCCTGGAGATCTTCCACCTCCAGGTGAAAACGGCCGGCGAGGAAGGCCCGGGCCTTGGCCCCCAGGATCAGGGCCAAACCAGCCCGGGGACTGGCCCCATACAGCACGTACGTTTTCACCGCTTCCGGGGCCCCCCGTTCCGCCGGATGGGTGGCCCGCACCAGCCGCGCCGCGTACTCCAAAAGGGCTGCATGCACGGGAAAATCCTGGACCACGCGCTGGCACAGGAGCACCTCCTCCCGGGTAAGGGCCGCCTCGGGCAAGAGGATGCCCGCGCCCTCCGTGTTCCGACGGATGATCTCCACCAGCTCCCGTTCCGTGGGGTAGCCCACCTCGGCCTTGAACAAGAACCGGTCCACTTGGGCCTCAGGAAGCGGGTAGGTTCCCTCCATCTCGATGGGGTTCTGTGTGGCCAACACCATGAACGGATCGGGCAGGGGATGGGTGAGGTTGGCCACTGTCACCTGCCGCTCCTGCATCGCTTCGAGGAGGGCGGACTGGGTTTTGGGGGTGGCCCGGTTGATCTCGTCGGCCAGCACAATGTGGGCGAACACCGGACCGGGCATGAACCGAAACCCATCCCCGGAAAACACGTTGGTGCCCAGGATGTCCGCAGGCATGAGGTCCGGGGTGCATTGGATTCGGGAAAAGTTGAGTCCCAATGCCTTGGCCAGTGCCCGCACGAGAAGGGTCTTTCCTAACCCCGGCACGCCCTCCAACAGCACGTGCCCCCGCCCCAAGAGGGCCCACAGAACCACGTCGATCACGGGGTCCTGGCCCACGATCACCGTGGCCAGAGCGGCCCGCAGCCGGACCAGGGCCGCGTGGGCCCGGTCGATGTCCGCTTTCTCCATCACGATCCACCCCCAGCCAGAAGTTCGAAGTACCGGCGCACCAGCTCCCGCAGCTCCGGGGGAAGGGCCCCTTCCCGCAGGAGAAGCTCTACCTGTTGGGGGGTCAAACCCGCGGGAATTTCCGGGCCAGTGGCAGCCGATTCGCCAGGGAACGCAAGGTGGATGCCGGTGCGCACCGGGCCCTCGCCCGGACGAACCTCTGCTGAAACCACCTGGGCCTCGCGCTCTTGGGCCTCGGGTGCGCCGGTCGCAACCTCTTCGCCTTCCTCGGTGCCAACGCCCAACCCGGCCCCCTCCTCCGCCTCCTCCCGCTCCGGCCGGGGCGAGGGATTGGGAACCACGTCGGGCACGACCTCCCCCCACAGGTCAGGATTTTCGTAGGCCAGCTCGTCGCCCAATTCCCCGCCGGCTTGGGCCGAGCCCTGGCCCTCCGGACCTGTCGCTTCCCCCTGCAAACGGGCCAGCCCCTCCAGGGCTGCCGCCACGGCCTCCTCCGCCTGGGCCAAACCCTCCTCACCTTCCGCGAGCTCTTGGGACAGGGTTTCCCGCACATCCGGACGGGCCAGCTCCTCCAGGATTTCCCCAATCTCCGCGGTCGCCTCGCCGGTAAGACCTGTCTCTTGAGCCTCTCGAAGGAGTTCCGCCAAGCGCCGCAGAAGCCCCTCCTCCTGGGCCAACCGTTCCACCGCCTCCTCCAGGCTGACCTCTTCCCCAAACAGGGCGGAGAGGAGATGCGGGTACGGCGGGGATCCGGAGAACCCCGGAGGAAGTTGAGGAATCTCCGGGATGGCCGTTTCTTCCTTCTCTGTTTTCAAAGCCAAAGACGCTTTCTCCTCTTCCTCGGCAGTTTGCGGGAGCTCCTGTGCAGGGGGTTCGGGGGTCACGAGAACCCGTGGGACCGGTGTGGGCCCGACGACCAGGAGAACCCCCAAAAGCAGGGGTGGGAAGAGGGCAAGGGCCTCGGGGAAATATAGGCGTCGAAGGGGCACGCGCAAATCAGCCAGGAGAGGAACGAGAAAGGATTCCGTTCCACGATTCAGGGCTGCGGCGAGCCCGGCTAATTTGCCACCCAAGCGCAACCGCCGGCCGACCCAAAACAGGCGTTTCTCCCAAGGAAGAGGCCAGAGCACGGATAAAACTAGGGGAACGAAAAACGCAAGGTAGAGGGTGGGGGAAATGAAGAAGCCCAGGCTACGTGCGAGGTGAGCAACGCCTAAGGCCACCGAAGCCGCCCCGGAGGAGGCCAAGAGCCCCCGGCGCAGCCAGAGGCCCCGGCGAACCCTCGCTAAGATCCTCTGCGCCCTTTCCCCAGGAGCCACAGCGTCCCCAACCCCCCTAGGCCGAGGTATAGCCCTGCGCCCGGCCACCCGCCGCTGTGCCCTTCCCAAAAAGCGAGAAGCACGGTTAGCCCGCTTCCCGGCAGGCCAAAGCCCAGGGGAAGGAATTCGGCGAGGGCCAAACCTCCATATTTGGCGAAGAACCTCAGCCCGTCGGATCTTACCACGCGGGGCAGGAGATACCCAACAAGGCTCCACACGAATCCGTGCACAAATAGGAAACCCAGGGAGAGGGCCACAGCGGGCCAGGATGCCGCCGTCTCCGCGCGGTGCACCAGAAGAAACGGGCTGGCCAACCCCAAGGCCCAGAGGTCCCAGAGGAGGAGGCGGAGGAGCCTCTCCCCCATCGGTTGAGGCCCAAACCCATGCTCCGCTTCGCCGACCTGGAGGGAAAGGATGCCTTGGAGCAAGACCAGAGCCTGCAGGAATAGGGAGCGCCCGAACTGCGAATCCGGCCAAAGAAGCGAGACCAACAGTGCCCCACCGCTGAGGATGGCAAACCCGTGGTAGGGAGTGATCAGGGCCTCGGGGAAAAGCGGCGGGCGGGTCATGGCAGTGCGACGTGGAAAGATTCCGCCTCCCGGGAACTTGGGGGGATCCGCTGCACCTGGGCTTCTTCCCAGGGGAGATCCAACGTTTGCTGAAGCCAGGAAGGCGGGCTGATGGGCTCCCCTCCCCCAGTTCCTTCCTCGTCCTCTGGGGCCACGCGGAGGAAGATCCGGGGCACCCCGGGCGTGAGGGAGAACACGGTGGTCCAGCCATCGGGCGTGTGCGCCCAGCGAAGATCGAACCCGGTCCACCCTCGGCTGGGGAGGAGCTCGTGCCACCAACCGGGGAGGACGCTCTGCCCCGCCCGCCAGCTGATGATTCCTACCAATTCCAAGCTAAACCGAGAAACGTCACCCGAAGTTATTCTCACCGAAACCGAACTAAGGCCTTCCGCGCTCTCGCGAAAAACCGAATAACACAGGGATAAACCGAGAAAAAGCGCAACCAATACGCGCAGAAGCCCGGCCCGGCCCCGCGCCAGCCCGCCCAACCCCGGACCCAGTGCCACCAGGTATAACACGATCCCCGGCACCAGGACCGACCAAATCGGCGGCGCCGGCCGCAGCGCCCGCAACCGCTGCCGCAAGGGTTCCCCCTGCACGGAGGCTACCCCGCTGCGGCCAAAGGAGGACTTTCCTCCAAGAAACGCCTGCCAGGCCCGCACAACCTCCGCTGCTGGCAAAGCCAACGGCACGGACACCTCAAGCTCGGAAAAAGGCCAGAGGAGGAGGGGATCGTCGGGAAGATCGGCAGGAGAGAGGAAGATCCGCGGCCACATCCCGGGCGGTCCAATCCCTCCGTGGAGACGCGCGGCCTCCAAGCGCAGGGCCACCTCGCGAGCGAAAACCTCAGTTTCCCCGGAGAAAACCCGCACCTGAAGCCCCGTCATCCCCGGATCCACGGACCAGGGCAAAACCAGCGTCGTGCGGCCCCACGGGGCCAGAAATATTGGAGCCGAAGCGGTGCGCGTGGCTTCTCCCCGCCAGGGCGAGCCTGCGGTTCCCCTGACCTGCACCTCCCCGGAAAACGGCTGGGCCGAAGGGTTGCTCACGGTAAGCCAAAGCGGGTTTACCACGGAAACCACAGGTTGCCCTGCCCAGCCCACCTCCCAGCTCACCTCCACCGCGGCGCCGCTTACGCTGAGGAGGAGAGCCAAAAGGATCATTGGGGAAGACCGTTCACCGCCTCCAGGGCGTCGTAGGAGAGCACATCGGCATACACCTGGGTGGTGCGGATGGACGCGTGCCCCAGCTGTTTTTGCACCAGCCTAAGGTTGTAACGGGAGGCCCGGTAGAGGAGGGAGGCGTAGGTGTGGCGGCAGGAGTGGATGGTGAAGCGCGCGGGGAGGCCCGCCTTTTGGGCGTAGCGTTTGAACATGAGCCAGAGGGCCTGGCGGGTGAGGGGGCCACCGCGGGGCGAGAGGAACAGGTAGTCACCCGGTCCTGTGGGCTCGCCCACAAGTTCTTTCCAGACCAGGAAATCCTGGAGATGGCGGCGCAGGGACTCCCCGATGTGGACGCTTCGGGTTTTCCCGCCTTTTCCGCGGCGCACGATGATCGCGCTCTGGCCAGGTTCCAAAAGAAGATCCTCGACCTTTAGCGCGGCAAGCTCGGATGCCCGGAGTCCCGCATCGAGCGCCACATGGAGCACAGCCCAGTCGCGCACGGGCCCCTTTTGTCCGCGTTTTTGGGCCTCCTCCGCAGCCTTGCGGGCCACGGTTTTCAGGCGATGCACCTGCTCCGGGGTCATGAAGTCCTCCAGGGTCAGCTCCAGCGGCATCGTCCCCCCTTCCAGCGCTTGACTGAAGATACCCAAAAGTTGACCAAAGATCCAAGTCGAGGAAAAGGGCGTCCCGGCGAGGGTTCCGGAGAAGGTAAACTTGACAAAAGGACGCTTTTGTTCACTGCCCTAGTCCAGGGCATAGCGCTCGATGATCTTTTTCTCCTCCCCCG
>JBBIVL010000052.1:3873-10997 GCA_037439765.1 Candidatus Bipolaricaulota bacterium | reverse complement strand
ATGCCTTGGGAAACCTTCTTTTGGCGGGCTTGGAGGAAGCCCTGGGCGGCTTTGACCGAGCCATCGAGGAGGCCAGCTACTTCCTTTCCGTGCGCGGCCAAGTCCTGCCCTCCACCCTGGACAAGGTGCAATTGGTAGCGGAATTGGCTGACGGCCGGGTGATCGAAGGGGAGGCGGAGATTGCCGCCGACCCCACGCCCATAAAACGGATCTGGCTTTCCCAGCCGGCCAGGGCCTACGAGCGGGCCCTGCAAGCCATTGGGGAGGCGGATGTGATCCTGATCGGGCCGGGAAGCCTCTACACCAGCATCCTCCCCAACCTCCTTGTGGAGGGCCTCGCTGAGGCCATAAACCAAGCACGCGCCGAAAAATACTTGATCATGAATCTCATGACCGAACCCGGCGAGACCACGGGATACACGGCCCACGATCACCTCAAGGTTTTGGCCCAGTACCTGGATCTGCGGCGATTCACGGGGGTGATCGTGAACACGGAGCCTCCGCCGCCAGAGATCCTTACCCGCTACCAAGCGGAAGGAAGCGAGCCGGTGAAGGATGATCTGCGCGGAGCGAAAACTTTCGGGCTCCGGGTCATCCGCGCGCCCCTTCTTGCCGTGGTGGAGATGGAGGGAAAGCCCACGCTGAAGCACGACCCCATGAAGCTTGCCAAGCTCCTCTCCCGGGAGAGCCGGGCCCTACGGCGTTCTTGGACGCGCTGGTTCAGCCCGTAACCCAACCGTTGACAACGTTTTGTCCCGCGAGAACAATGTTTTCGCCATGGGGTTGACCCTGCGGGAGGCGTTGTGCTTGGCCGAGCCCTTGCGCCGGGCCAAAGTGGTGGCCGGAGAGAAAGGCCTGGATCGCGAGGTGGAGGCCGTGAACGTCATGGAGGTCCCGGACATCCTGGAATCGGTCCGCCCGGGCGAGCTCCTCGTCACCACCTTCTATCCTCTCCGCGATAAATTGGCCGACCTGGAAAATTTGGTGCCGAAATTGGTGGAGAAGGGCCTGGTGGGACTAGCCATCACCCCGGAAAGCTATATCGAAAAAATTCCGCAGTGCTTGCTTGATGCCGCAAATCGCCTGGACTTTCCCATCATCGAGCTCCCACCGAAAACCTCGTTCATCGACATCATCCAGCCCCTCACGAGCCGGATCCTGAACATCCAGGCCAACGAGCTTCGCCAATCCGAGGCCCTGCTTCGGCAATTTTTGGACCTCATTTTGGCGGGGGGAGGGCATTCGGAAATCGCCGGACTTATTAGCCAAACCGTGGGGCGGCCGGTTTTCCTTATTGACCGGTTCCGCCGTCTCCTTGGGAAAAGCCGCAATGCCGAGGAATATCTCGATCTTTTCGTGCGCGATCGCACTGGAGACTTGTACTTTGAGGCCGTTCATGCCGAGGAAGAAAAAGGGCTGGACTGGGGGCAGGCCAAAACTTGGCGGGTTCACACCCAGACGAGGGCCCTGGAGCTTGTGAGCTATCCCGTGCGGGCAAGCTCCATGGTTCTTGGGGAGATCCTGGTGTGCGGCCCGCTTCCCTCGCCCATTCCCCATGTATACAAAGTGGCCCTCGAGCATGGTGCCACCGTGACCGCCCTGAAAATGATGGAGCTTCGGGCCCTGAGCCAAGTGGATCAGCAGTTTCAAAACGAGATCCTGGAGGGGCTTCTTTCGGAACGGCTGGAGGTAGTGGAGCGCACGGTGAACATGGCCCAGCGCATGGGCCTGCACTTCGAGACCCCTTATTGCGTGGCCGTGGCCATGCCCGACCTTCCCATGGGCCAAGTTCTGGCCAAGGAGGAAGGGCCAAGCCGTTCCGCGGTCGACACCAGCTTGCACTTGGCCCGGCGCTACATCCGCGTGCTTCAGCCAAAAGCCGTGTTTTGGCGACAGGGCATGCGCCTTGTCGTATTCCTCCCCCTTTCCGGGGTGCAGAATCTCGGAAGCTTGGCGGAAGCATTGAAAGAGGTATGCCAGCGGGTGGCCAAGGAGAACAGCCCCCATTCCCTTTCCCTCGGTTTGAGCGGGAAGTTTTCGAATCTGCGCGATTTTTCCGCGGCTTATAAGGAGTCCATGAACAGCCTGGAGCTCGCCCGGGCCTTGAATCCCAAAGGGAGCGGTCTCGTCATTCGCTACGAGGATCTCGGCCTTCTTCAGCTTTTGGACGCCGATGGTTCATTGGACCGCGCCCAGCGTTTCTGCCAGAGCGCCCTTGGCCCGCTCTTGGCCAAGGATAAGGACGGGGCACTCATCTCCACGTTGAAGGCCTATTTCGCCTGCGGCGGAAATCTGCGCAAAGCGGCAAATGCCCTAGGGATCCACTACAACACTGCACGCTATCGACTGCGGAGGATCCGCCAGCTTCTTGGTCCAGTCCTGGACAGCCCCTCCGGCCGCCTGACCCTGGAGGTGGCCCTCCACCTCCTCCCCCTGACCCATCCTTCTTTAGCGAACGTTGACAAATAAGGGCCGGCCTTCTTGGCGCGTTTTGCCCCTTGTTCCCGTTAGAGCCCGCACGTAATCTCCTGGTTGGATCGCCGAGATCCTTGAGGGGGCGTTGAATGTACTCCAGTGACAACGAAGCGGTGCGCATGGTGGGGATCACCAAGCGTTTCCCCGGGGTCCTCGCCAACGACCGTGTGGATTTCTCCCTCCGTGCCGGCGAAGTCCACGCCCTCCTTGGAGAAAACGGTGCAGGAAAAAGCACGTTGATGAAGATCCTCTACGGGTTCTACCAGGCTGATTCCGGTGAAATCTTTCTCAACGGCCAAAAAACACCGATCCGTTCGCCTCGCGACGCCCGCCGCCACGGGATCGGCATGGTCTTTCAGACCTTCACCCTCATTCCCGCCATGACTGTAGCGGAAAACGTGGCCCTGTTCATGGCCGAGCTCCCCGCCTTCCTGCGCCCAAAGAACCTGGACAACGCCATCGCCGAGGCCTCCCAGCGCTATGGACTTTCCCTGAACCCCGCCGCCCCTATCTGGCAGCTTTCCGTGGGCGAACAACAGCGCGTGGAGATCCTCAAACTCCTTTTGGCCCGGGCCCGCATCCTCATCCTTGATGAGCCCACAAAGGTCCTCGTGCCCCATGAGGTGGAGGCCCTGTTTCAGGTGATGCAGGAGCTTCGGCGGGATGGATATAGCCTGGTGTTCATCACCCACAAACTTCGGGAGGCCCTGGCCTGTGCGGACCGCGTTACCGTCATGCGCCAGGGCCGGGTGGTGGGCACGGTGCGTCCGGAGGAAGCCAGCGAGGAACTCCTCGTGAACATGATGTTTGGCGAGGCATTGCCGGAGCCACGCCGCGAGCGCAGCCTCGTCCCTGGTGAGCCTGTGTTGGAACTTCGGGGAGTGAGCACAAAAAGCGTGGGGACCGCGCCGGCCCTGAAAAACGTGGACCTTGTAGTCCGTGCCGGCGAGATCGTGGGCATCGCCGGTGTCTCCGGAAACGGCCAACGAGAGCTGGGCGATGTCCTCCTCGGGCTCAACCCCATCGTGGAAGGGAAGAAATTCTTTTTGGGCAAGGACGCGACCCGTTGGTCGCCCGGACGGATGGTGGCGGAAGGGGTGGCGTTCATCCCTGAGGACCCCTTGGCTATGGCCGTAGTTCCTTGGTTCTCTGTTTTAGAGAACGTGGCCTTGGCCGACCTGCGCAAATTCAGCTTCGCTGCGGGATTGGCCATGAACTGGGCCTTGGTGCGAAAGTTCCTGGGCGAGGGTTTTTCTCGGCTCGGTCTGAATCCCCTTCCGGAAAGGGCTAGAGCGAGTACCCTCTCCGGCGGAAACCTCCAGCGCCTTGTAATTCTGCGGGAACTCCAGCGGGATTACCACCTTGTGGTCGGTCTTTACCCCACACGCGGTCTCGATGTGCGCAGCGCCAACGCCGTGCGTCAGGCCCTCCTTTCCGCCCGGGAGAAAGGGAAAGGAGTCCTCCTCATCTCCGAGGACCTCACGGAACTTTTTGCCCTTTGTGACCGAATCCTTGTGATTCTGCGCGGACAGATCGTGGGCGAATTCCAGCCCGAGGAAACAACCCCCACGGAAGTGGGTCGAGCGATGACCGGTCTAGGAGTGGCCTATGCTAAGTAAGGTTACAACTTCGCGCTGGACTTACGCCACGTTGCGCCTTGTTTTCACCATTGTCGTGATCCTTGGAGTTTTTGGCCTCTTTCTCTTCATCCTGGGGCGGGATCCCGTCAAGGCTTATCGGGACACGATCTCCGCGAATCTCCTCAATCCTCGGGGGCTCTCCCAGGTGTTGGTGCGCATGGCCCCGCTAATTCTCACGGCCTTGGGGGTGGCCATCCCGTTCAGGGCCGGCCTGATCAATATCGGCGCTGAAGGACAGTTCATGCTCGGCGCCCTCGTAGGAACCTGGGTCGCCTTCCAATCGCAAAACCTTCCTTTGACCCTCATCGCCGGCATGCTCGGCGGGGCACTGTGGGCCCTCCTCCCCGGCCTCCTTAAGGCCAAGGGAATCGTCAACGAGACCATCAGCACCCTTCTTCTGAACTATCTTGCCCCGCTCATCGTGGGGTATTTCGTGTTTGGGCCGTGGCGCGCACCTGAGCTTGCCATGTACCCACAAACCCCGGAACTTCCCGAGCCCACACGGCTTTCCCTTCTCTTCGGAACCCGTCTGCATCTGGGCTTCTTCCTCGGCCTCTTCTTCCTTTTGGCCTATGCGTATTTGGTGAACCGAAGCCGGTGGGGCTTGGAGCTGCGCACGGTGGGCGGAAACCCTGAGGCTGCGCGGAGGTTAGGGCTTCCGGTGGAGCGGTGGATCATGGTGGCGATGATGGTGGGCGGAGCCTTGGCCGGATTGGCTGGGATCGCCGAGGTCGCTGCCATCCACGGTCGCCTGAAGATGGCCATTTCCCCGGGCTATGGATTCATGGGCTTCCTCGTGAACTGGCTAGCCTTTGCTAACCCTGTGGGAATTCTCATCATGTCCTTCCTCATGGCCTTCATCGCCTCAAGCGGCTTCACCCTTCAAATCACCCAGCGCCTTCCCTATGCCGCGGTGAACGTCCTTATGAGCCTCATCCTTTTCACAGTTCTGGCCAAACCCTTGGCCAAGGGGGTGCGGGGATGAGCTGGTTCCTATCCTGGATTTCTGGAGCGATTTTGTACGCCGCACCGATCCTGTTCCCCACGCTGGGGGAGGTGATGGAGCAGCGGACGGGCATGGTCAACCTGGGCCTGGAGGGGCTCATGCTCCTTGGGGCCTCCGTGAGCTTCGCTGTCTCTTATCTCACCAACAATGCCTGGCTTGGAGTGTTGGCTGCCGCGGGAGTAGGGCTTCTCGCCAACATGGTTTACGCCTGGCTTGTGGTCAAACGCAATGCCCACCAGCTCGCCACAGGTTTGGCCCTCATGTTCTTCGGGATCGGTATAAGCGCCCTCATCGGCAAACCCTACGTGGGGCAGATGGCCCCCACCTTGCCCAAATACGCGGTGCTCGGTCCGACCTCCCTCATCTTCCGTTACGACCTCCTTGTGTACCTTGCGTTCTTCCTTGTTCCGGTGGTCTGGTTTCTTCTTTTCCGCACGCGGTTTGGCCTGCGGCTTAGGGCAGTGGGGGAGAGTCCGGCCATCGCCTATGCCGCGGGAGTCTCACCCGAGTTCATGCGCTTTTTTGTCGCAGCTCTGGCCGGGGTCCTGGCCGCCGTGGGCGGAGCACACCTGGCCGTGGGCATCACCGGGACCTGGAGCGAGGGCATGACGGCCGGCCGGGGGTTCATCGCCGTCGCCCTCGTCATCTTCTCCCGCTGGAACCCCCTCCGCGCTGTCCTCGGCGCCCTCGTGTTCGGCGGAGCCGTGGTGCTCCAGCTTCAGCTCCAAGCCAGAGGCATCGGTGTCTCCGCCTTTATCTTGGACATGATCCCGTACGTCCTCACCTTGCTTGTCCTCCTCATCTGGGGACGGGGTGTGCGGTACGTGGCCCCGGCCAGCCTAGGGCGAGTCTATTTCGGGACAGAAAGGGGGTGAGAGCCGAAAAAACCAGGGGCAAAAGTGCAAAAACTTGTTGAGCACAAGAAGAAAGGAGGTCAGCGATGAAGCGTGTGGTAACAGTGCTTGCGGCGTTGTTGGTCGGCGGGATAGTTTTGGCAGGGGAGCCCTGCCTCACGGTCGGAATGATCATCGGCGGCCCCAAGGACGACGCCGGCTATAACCAGGCTCAGTACGAGGCCCTTATGACCCTGAAGGAGAAGATGCCCTGCGTGGAGATCCTCTTTGCCGAAAACGTACCGGAGGGCGAGGCAGAGGCCGTGTTGGAGAGCATGATCCAACAAGGGGCGAAGCTCCTCTTCCCCGCTGGCTTCGGCTACATGTTCCCGGCCCTCAACCTGGCTAAGCGCTATCCAGATGTGATCTTCATGCATCCGGGCGGCTACATGCTCGCCGATAACTTCGGCACCTACTTCAGCAACGTGCAATTCGCCTACTACCTCTTGGGTGTGGCCGCTGGACTCATGACCAAGACCGGGAAAATCGGGTTCATCGGCGGCATGCCCATCGCCTTCGTGCTTGGGAACTGCAATGCTTTCCATCTCGGTGCGCGGGCGGTGAACCCCAACGTGACCACTTACTTCGTGGTCACCGGCGCCTGGGTGGACCGAGCCAAGGAAGTAGCGGCTACGCAGGCCCTTCTCCAGCAGGGCTGCGACGTGATCGGCTCCCACCTGGACTCGCCCATTGCCGTGGCCCAGACCGTGGAGGCCGCGGGCGCGTTCTTCGTGGGCTACCCCTCCCTCGCCGTGCAGAAGTTCTGTCCTAACGCCTGGGTCACCGGTCTTGGTCTCACCTGGGGTGACTTCTTTGCGGACATCGCTCAGCAAGTTCTCGACGGAACTTGGAAACCCGCACACATCCGCAAGGGCGTTGAGGCCGGGTTCATCACCCTGGGCGAGTTCGGCCCGCGCGTCCCCGAAGAGGTGAAGAAGATCGTCCTGGAGTACAAGGAAAAACTCATCTCCGGCGAGCTCCAACCCTTCGCTGGCCCCATCCGCGACCAGGAGGGCAACATCCGCATCAAAGAGGGCGAGGTCTGGGGACCCATGGACATGGGCAAGTTCGACTGGCTTGTGGAAGGCATCGTCGGCTCGCCGAAGTAAA
>JBBIVL010000052.1:0-3773 GCA_037439765.1 Candidatus Bipolaricaulota bacterium | reverse complement strand
GGTGCGGAACGAAGCTATTTCTGACGGAACCAAAGATACCCTGTCCTTGCGAAATTATTCCGTGTGGAAGCCCGAAGATTTCGGGCCCCCTAATCCAAAACTTCCACTGCTCGCCAAAGCCCTTGCGCGGAATTTCTTCCCCCATTTCCCCGCGGTCTTGGACGTTCTCACCGTTCCTTGGTTCCAAAAATTTTGTCAAGCATGCGTCGAACACGATGATGCTGAGATTTTCGAGCTTGCCCTGGAGGTCATTGGACGTGGCCCCGGTCTCACCCCGCTTGCCGACGATTTCCTGGGCGGCGCACTCTTCGCCTTGGCCTCCGTTTCTAATCCTGTGAATCCGGAAAAGCTCCACTTCCTGGCCCAGGGACGCACCACCCGCTTGAGTTTCGCCATCCTTTCCGATTTGTCCCAAGGTCATGGCCCAGAACCTCTTCACAGCCTGGCCTCCGCCCTATTTCGCGGCTCCCTTGGGGAAGGGAAAAACCAGGCCCAACGGGTTTTGAACCTTGGTCACACCACCGGAGCGGGTCTCCTTTTGGGAGCCCTCACGGCGTGGTCGTTATTTCCGGTCCAAGAAAGGGGTGAGGAGTGGCAAACATAAAGGAACGCATTGAAGAAGCCAACCGCGAGGCGGTCCGGCGCATGGTCGCTGGCGATCCAGTGCTGGTGGACGTGGCGCCAGCCCGTGAGGTCGTCCCCGTTTTTCAGACAGGGGAGAAGATCTTGCTCCATTCCGGGCCGCCGGTGACCTGGGAGCGCATGTGCGGCGCGCAAAAAGGGTCGATGGTGGCCTTGGTCCTGTTTGAGGGCTGGGCCAAAACCCCGGAAGAGGCCTGGGAGCTCCTCTCCTCGGGCGAGGTGAAGTTCTCCCCCAACCATCACCACCAAGCCGTGGGCCCCATGGCCGGAACGATCTCCCCTTCCCTTCCCGTGTTTGTCGTGGAGAACCGGGCCTTTGGGAACCGCGCGTTCTGCCGGCCTGTGGAGGATCGCCAGCAATTCGGGGATTACAGCGAACAAGCCCTCGACCTTCTTCATCGCTGGCGGGATATTTTTGGTCCGGCGCTGCGCGCAGCCCTGCGGGTAGCCGGGGGCCTTCCCCTAAAGCCCATCATCGCCCGGGCTTTGGAGATGGGCGATGAGCTCCATAACCGTCAGGTCGCGGCCTCGAGCCTTCTCGCCAATGCCCTTTCCGTCCCCCTTGTGGAGGCCGGGCTTCCCAAGGAGTCCCTTGTGGCCACATTGAAGCTTTTGACCAACCATCCCGTGTTCTTCCTGGGGCCGATGATGGCCGCGGCCAAGGCCATCGCTGATCCGGCCCGGGGCATCCCCTTCTCCACCATCGTCACCGCCATGGCCCGAAACGGCACGGAATTCGGGATCCAAGTGAGCGGTGTAGATGGGAAGTGGTTCACCGCGCCCGCGCCTCGGGTCGAAGGGATCCTCTTCCCTGGGTACCGGCCCGAGGACGCCGGATTGGACATGGGCGACTCGGCCATCACGGAAACGGTGGGATTCGGGGCGTTCGTCCTGGGCGGAGCGCCGGGAATTTTGAGCCTGGTAGGCGGGACCGTGGCCCAGGCCATGGCCTATACCCAGGAGATGCGCCAGATCACGGTGGGCACGCACCCCGACTATCGTCTTCCCGCGCGCGATTTCCAGGAGATCTCCCTGGGCATCGACATCCGCAAGGTGGTGGCCACGGGGATCACCCCCATCATCGACACGGCCATCGCCCACAAGGACCCGGGCCATCCGAAAATTGGGGCGGGGCTAGTGCGGGCGCCCATGGAGTGCTTCCGCAAGGCGCTCCTGCGCTTTGCTGAAAAATACGGGGTCGCCCAAGGAGGGTGAAGATGTTTCGCGCTGTGCAAATCCAAAAAAGGCGGTATTTCGACTCCATGTTCCTCATGCGCGTGACCCAACACCTCCAGGCTGAGCCCGGGGTGAAGGAGGCCGCGGTGGTCATGGGAACGCCCGCGAACGTCCAAATCCTCCTGAACCTTGGTTTTCCTGCGGCCGATTTAGCCGAGGTCGGGCCGGATGATCTGGTGATCGCCGTGGCCGCTGAAGACGAGGTTGCGGCGGGCAAAGCCTTGGCTAAGGTGGAGGAGTTTCTGTCCGGCCGGAGGGAGGGGGCTATCCAAGCCCCAAAGACCTTGGCCCAAGCCTTGGCGCGCCTTCCGGAGGCCAATATCGCCGTGATCTCCCTGCCTGGACATCACGCGGGTCGAGAGGCCCATAAGGCCCTGGACGCTGGTCTCAACGTGTTCCTCTTTTCCAGCAACGTTCCTCTTGAGGAAGAAACCGCCCTAAAGAAAAAGGCCCGGGAAAAGGGGCTTCTTTTGATGGGCCCGGACTGCGGCACGGCCATCATCGCTGGGATTGGCTTGGGGTTTGCGAATGTGGTGCGGCGTGGCCCTATCGGCCTCATCGCTGCCTCCGGAACGGGGGCACAGGAGTTCACAAGCCTTATCCACCGGGCTGGCGCGGGGATCTCTCACGCCATCGGCACAGGAAGCCGGGATTTCTCCGATAAAGTGGGCGGACTCACGGCCTTAGCCGCCTTGGAGGCCCTGGAGACCGATCCGGCCACGGAAGTCCTCGTGCTTTTGGGAAAGCCCCCGGGTGAGAACACCCTCCAACGCCTGGCCGAGCGCCTACGTCACGCCCAAAAACCGGTGATCGCCTGTTTCCTTGGTGTGATCTCCGAGGCGATCAAGAAGAAATGGCCCGGGAAATTGGTGAGCTTGATCGACGATGCCGTGGCCGCAGCTCTCTCCACCCTTGGCCTTCCTGTCCCGGAATTTCTCCGCCCAGAAAACCTTGAAGAACTTGCAGAACGCGAGCGGCAAAAGCTCACGCCAAGGCAGCGCTTTGTGCGTGGAATATTCTCAGGCGGAACTTTTTGCTACCAGGCTCAGCTCTTCTTTCACACCGCCCGAGTGCCCTTCAAATCCAATGCGCCCCTCTTGCCCGAGCATGAGCTCCCAAACCCCTTCCAAAGCGAGGGACATACCCTGTTGGACATGGGCGACGAGTTCTTCACCCAGGGCCGGCTCCATCCCATGATCGACCCCACGCTGCGAAGGGAGCGGATCCTCAAAGAGGCGGAGGATCCAGAGGTGTCCGTGCTTCTTTTGGATTTCGTGCTCGGGTACAACGCCTCTCCCGATCCCGTGGGCAACCTTCTACCCGCCATCCGCGCCGCCCAGGAAAAAAAGAGGAAGAACGGAGAACACTTGGTGGTCGTGGCCTCCGTGTGCGGGACCGAAGCTGATCCCCAGGACTACAAAAAGCAGGTGGAGAAATTGGAGGAGGCGGGGGTTTTGGTTTTCTCCACCCAGGCCCAGGCCGTGCGGTTTGTGCTCACCCTCCTTGGAGGTGGGAGATGAACGAGGGAATTCAGCGCTTGCTAGGGGAAGGTCCGAAAGCCATCAACCTAGGGCTTGAGGAATTCGCCCAGGCCTTGGAAGCTCAGGGGGCGAAGGTGGTGCATGTGGATTGGTCTCCGCCTCCTCCAGAGGCCGAGGAACTTCAGGACCTCCTGGAAAAACTCCTCTAACCCCCACGGCACCTGGGAGGCCCATCACACGTCCACGACGCCTTGGGCGATCCAGGTGCCGTCCTTCTCTACCACCTTGACCCAGTTGTAGGTCGCGGCCTTCACGTCGATCCCGGCCTTGTGCTTTTGGGGATCGAATTTCTCGCCGATGGCCTCCCCGGAGGCCCGAAAGAGCCCGCCCTCGTCCGTGATCCGCAGGGAAAAC
>JBBIVL010000051.1:0-11001 GCA_037439765.1 Candidatus Bipolaricaulota bacterium | reverse complement strand
CTGCAGGCCGCCGACCTCTAAGGGTAGGTCGGCGAGCGGCGGCGGAGGCTCATTCTCCCAGGTTCAGCGGCGGCCGAGCACCGCCTCCACGTCCCAGAGGAGCACTGTGCCGTCATCCGACCCCACGGCGAGGACGGACCCGCCCGGGGAGAAGGCAACAGAGAAAACCGGCTCCGTATGCCCGGCGAGGGCACGAAGTCTCCCCGTGGCGGCGTCCCACAGCTTGATCTACCACCATAACCCAGAGGCGTGAAGGGACCTGTCTGAACTGCCCCGAGATTGCCGGAGGCTAGGCAGCTTGAGAGGATGGGGACATGTCGAAGTCAGCGAGGTACTCTCCGGAGGTACGGGAGCGGGCGGTGCGGATGGTGTTCGCGCACGAGCGGGAGCACACGTCGCAGTGGGCGGCGATCGTGTCGATTGCCGGCAAGATCGGCTGTACGCCGGAGGCGCTGCGCACGTGGGTGCGTCGGACAGAGATCGACACCGGACGTCGGGGCGGAGTGACGAGCGAGGAGCGGGCGCGGATGGCCGAACTCGAGCGAGAGAACCGCAAGCTGCGGCGCGCCAACGAGATCTTGAGGAAGGCGTCAGCTTTTTCCGCCCAAGCGGAGCTCGACCGCCGACGGAAGAGACGACGACGTTCATCGATGCGCACCGAGAGGAGTACGGGGTCGAGCCGATCTGTGAGGTGGTACCGCTTGCCCCGTCGACCTACTACGAACACAAGGCACGCCAGAGGGACCCCTCATGGCTACCCGAGCGTGCGCGCCGTGCCGCAGCGTTGAGCAAGGAGAACCGGTGGGTGTACGAAGCGCGGAAGGTGTGGCGGAAGCTCGGGCGAGAAGGGGTCACGGTCGCGCGGTGCACGGTGGAACGGTTGATGCGGAGGATGGGGCTCGCGGGCGCGGTCCGGGGGAAGAGGATCCGGACGACGATCCCTGAGGAAGCCCTAGCGCGTCCGGCTGATCTTGTCGAGCGTGACTTCACGGCCAGCCGACCCAACCAGCTGTGGGTGGCGGACTTGACCTACGCGGCCACCTGGTCGGGGTTCGTGTACGTGGCGTTCGTGATCGATGCGTTCTCCCGTCGGATCGTCGGGTGGCGGGTGTCGAGATCGCTACGGAGCGACCGGGCGCTCGATGCCTTCGAGCAGGCGTTGTACGCCCGGCCTGACACGCAGCGGCTTGTGCACCACAGCGACCGGGGTGTGCAGTACCTCTCGATCCGCTACACCGAGCGCCTGAGGGAGGCGGGGATCGAGCCGTCGGTGGGAAGCGTGGGCGACTCCTACGACAACGAGCTCGCCGAGACGATCATCGGACTGTACAAGACGGAGGTGATTGGGGAGCGGGGACCGTGGCGTGGGGTGGAGCATGTCGAGTTCGAGACGCTCGACTGAGTGGATTGGTTCAACACCAAGTGGCTGCTTGAGCCGATCGGGCACATCTCACCCGCCGAGGTCGAGGAGCTACATTACCACCCCAAGGAGGCTCCGGCCCTCGTGGCCGGACTCAGATGAAGCACCCTCCGGGGAACCCGGGGCGGTTCAGCCCGTCAGTCAGGCGGGACCTCGTAGGGCACACAGCGGATGTCGGCGTAGCAGAACCCGGTGCCCCGACGCTCCTCTTGCTCGGCGATCCAAGCAGAGACGCCAATCTTGACCAGTCGCTGCCCATCCGCAACGAGAGTAGGATAACCTGCTCCGAGGGTACAGATTCGTCGGCATGGGTAGTCATCGCACTGCAGACACGTGTCGACCCCGCGAGCCCTGGCGCACTTCCTGATTCCGCAGAACGGAGGGCCACCGCCGGCACGGCATCCAGGGCAGGACCTGCCAGGATCCGCCAGGACATCGAGGAACGCCCGGAACCCCTTGTAGTTGGGGAGATCTTGCCCCCAACTGTCATAGCCTTCACGAAGCAGCGATGTCCGCAGCGCGCTGGCCTGTTGACAGATGCGTGACCGTGTAGAGCACAGCCCGCAGTAAAGCCCGCAGTACGTCATCAACCTGAGATCGTCCATCCCCCTCCTTGACCCGCCCCCGATGGTAGGTCTGCCTTCTGACTTAGTCTACCACGGCCAGACCCGGGGAGCGCCTCAACGTCCGGGGCGAGAGCCTCCACCCGATCAACGCGCGTCGCCCATATCCTGAACCTTCAGGAGGAGGGAGGGATCCCCGACCCCGGCCTCCGCGCCGTGAGCAAGGCAACTCCCTCGCGCCGGCACCGCCTCCGGGCGGCGAAAGAACTTGAGCGCGGCCTCTAGCGGGACATCTCGTTGCGTTGTCGACAGGGCCTCTCATGGTGTCTCCTCGCTTCCTCCGGGTGACGGGCACGGCGATGGGGACGAACCCTCGTCTCCGTGACGCAAGGGAGTCCCCGCATCCCCTTGCTCTCCGGGGCGAGAATCGCTATGCTGCTTGACAGCCGGGTTCCGCGAAGGCAAGGAGGGCATCATGAAGGTCAGCCAGGCCGTGCTGTGCGTGCTGGGCGCTGTAGCCGTGTTCGCATCCCTGGGACTGGCGCATCAGGAAGATACGGACCTCGTCCTGGGGTTCCACACGTCGCAGGCGGTGGGAGAGAAGCGCCTCATCGTTATCTTCGTCGACTTCCCGGACGTGGTTCGGCAGTATCCAATCGCTACCATCTCCGATCGCATCTTGAAGCTAGTGAACCAGTACTTCTACGCCGCGTCCTACAACACGATGTGGTTCCGTGGCGAGGTGGTTGGCCCGTACACGTTGCCGCGTCCGGTGGGCGACTACCGCATCTCGCCCCACAACCTTGAGGTTGATCCCACACGGGTTCTCTCCCTCATCCGGGATAGCCTCGCGCTTGCGGACCGCGACGTGTTGTTCTCGGAGGACGCCTACGTGGTCCTCGCGCTCGGGGCGAACCAGAAAGACTACGGTATGGTTGGACTGTGCGGGCTTCCGGGAATGCTTGGGTGGTCAAGTTCGACGGCGATCACCAACCGTAGCGGGGAGAAGGTCACGCGCGTGGCTATCTTCTGCGAGAACGCTCACCTCGGAACCTACGTCCACGACATCCTGCATATGGTTGGGGGCGTGGCGGATGTGAAGAGACTCACACCGTGTCTGTATGACCACGACCTACAGGCAAGCTACCAGCTGGCCGATGACTGGCCGAAGTGCCTCATCAACATGGGGTTCTGGGATCCGTTGTCCTCGCACTTCCCGTACGACCGCAGCCTTCCCCCCGCAGGGTTGTCGGCGTGGACGAAGATGAGACTCGGGTGGATCCCAGTGGAGAAGATCGCCTATGTCAAACCCGGCGATACTGCGCTGGTTCGACTCGACCCGTTGGCCGACCCCGCCGCCACCACGCTCGCCATCAAGATCCCTCTGACGGCGGATACCTACTACCTCGTGGAGAACCGCCAGCCGGTTAACTCCGATGCGAACCTGCCTTCGTCGGGTGTCCTTGTTCTCTACGCGGATGACACAGTGGCGGAGTGCCGCGGGGGAGCTGCTCCGGTGAGGATCGTCGACGCAGCTCCGGAGGTCCCATACCTTATGGACGCTGCCTTCGACCTTGGAAAGGACCGGGTGTTCGTCGATTCAGCACGAGGCGTCGCGATCGTACTGCTGGCCAAGGTGGACCGATCCTACGACATCCTCATCACAGCCCCCGTGGTACCCCAGAACGCGTCCAGCGGGGAAGGAGAATAAGAAGCCCGAGACCTCCGCGAAGCTCCCGCCGCTACTGCCTCCGGGTCCGTGTCGACGAGGTGGACGTATGCCTGGCCTGAGCGCCTCCCGCACCGCCCACCGCCCGGACCGGCAGGCCGTCCGCAGGCCCGAGAGTAACGAAGCGGCTCGCAGGAGACTAAGACGGGGCCCGCTGCCCAACAACCCCCTCAAGGGCCTGCCGCACTGCCCGTCGCCTTCTCCGGGTGCGCCTGGGGCCATTGTGCGCTCAATCGATCTTGCTTGAGCAAGCCCCTCGTCCCCCAAGTGTGTGGGCGAGCGTGTTTGGAGCACGATCCCCGGCCCAGCAACCTTCCTCAAAGTGGGTACAACAAAGCTTGCACTGGGAGTGAAGCGGGTGTCACGGTACACTGCAGTCCCCATGGTCAGGGTGCGCGAGGCCACGGCCGCGGACGAGGGCGAACTGCGGCGCCTGGAAGAGAGCAGCCCCCAAGGAACGGTCTCCCGGCTGAGCCAGGAACGCACCACTTTTTTCTATCGAACCCAGCTCTTCCCCACGGCCCGGGTGTTGTTGGCCGAGGAAGGTTCCCAGGCGGTCGGATTCCTTGCCTACGCGCTGAAGGAAGTTTTTCTCGGGGGCGAGGTCACGCGGGTGGCCTATTTCTACGACCTGCGCTCGGATTCCCAGTACCGGCGCACGATGCGGCGGGGCCTTTGGGATTTGTGGAAGGCGGCGGAAGAGGGCGCCCAGCGGGACGGCGCCGAGCTCCTCTATGGCCACGTGAAGGGCGATAACGTCCGAGCCATGCGGGTCTTCCTCAAGGGCGGAGCCCAATCCGCCGGGGAGTTTCACATCGTGACCTTGCCTTCCCGGCCGGGCCGCGCGCAACTCTTCCCCCTTTCGGACCCGCTGGCCGCCGCAGAGGAATTCGAGAAAGCTTTGGGAAATCGGGATTTCCAGCCTCCCAGACTTCCTGAGATCTACGCCCATGGCCAAGCGCTTGGGTACCTCCGCGGGGTGTTTCGCCTGGAGCGGGGACAAAGCTTCGCCCAGGTGAGCCTCTGGGATAGCTCCCGCGTGCACCAGGAGCGGGTGCTTTCTATCCCTTGGGAGTACCGGATCCTGGGGCGGGTGGTGAATCCCCTGGCTCGTTTTCTTCCCGTCCCTCGTATCCCCGTCCCCGGGCAGGCCCTGCGGTTTTGGCACCTGTTTGACGTGTGGGTGGGCGGCGCGGCCGGACCGAGGCTCCTTGGAAGAATTCTCACGGACCTGAGCCACCAGGCCCGGGCGGAGGGCGTGGACCTCCTGGCCTTGTTCCACGGCGTGGGCGATCCCCTCGTGCGCTTGCCCCGCGTGCTCCTCAAAGAGACCCTGGCCTACCGCACGCTGTACCTCCCCTTTGGGAGCACAAAGCCTCAACCTCCACTGTACTTGGATATCCGGGACCTCTGAGTTGTGGCGCCCACGGGTACCCCGGGAAGGATTTAGGCGACCTGGGCTTCACCTTCCTCTACAGACTCCACGTAGCGGTTGTGGAACATAAAAAGTTCGGTGGAGTCGTAGGAGGTGAGGACCAGGCGGTGCAGGTGGGTGAAAATGTAGAGCCAAAGCACCACTGCAGGGAGGGGATCCCGGCGGTCGTAGACATCGTCGGGGGTGCGGCGGTCGCGCCACCAGCCGCGGCGAAGGCGAGCTTCCTCCCGGGGATGGCGAAAGCTGTGGGCCAAGCTCTCCAGAAGCCAGGCCCAGTCGCCGAAATGCACGCGGGTACGCAGCCCCGGCGGGCAAGGTGAAAGCGACTTTGCCTCTTCGCCTTGGGCGATGCGTACCCAGGCCCCCACCATGTCGCATCCGCCCAGTTGAGCCAGGTTCAGCGCCGGAGTGGGTCGGGGATTCCCGTCCACCACGTAGGGCTGGCCCGTGGCTTTCTCTACGACGTAGTCGAAGCCCACGAAACCCGTGTAGTCCAGGGCCCCGATGAGCTTGCGGGAGGCCTCCTCGCAGGCCGGATGGCGGAGGCATTCCCGCAGCACGGTCGTTCCCGCGTCCCGAGGCATGGTGCGCAAGCCCCGGATCAGGATCTGCCCCACCACCTTCCCCCTTTGGGCCAGCTCCAGGGAACAGATCGTGGTTCCCTCGATCCAGCGCTGGACCAAGGGAAGGAGCGGGGGCTTCAAGCGGTAGGCCTGGACCACCTCTCGGTAGACCCGCGGAAGATCCTCGGGCCTCTCCACTTTGCGCATGCCTGCCGAGCCGGAGCCGCGGCGGAGCTTCACCACCACCGGCCCCTCCCACGCGCGCCCAAGCTCCGTCACCTCTTCCACGGACTGAGGGAGCCAGGTCTTGGGGTATCCCACCCCAGCCCGGCGGGCCAATTCCCCAAGGGCCCATTTGTCGTGGAAGGTGAACACCTGCTCGGGCGAGGGGAGCACTGTGGCCACGTGCTTTGCGATTTCGTCGCGCGCGCGGCTCAGGGGCAGGACCTCCTCGAAGGTGGGGAAGTAGAAATCGTATGCGCCCGAGGAAATCTCGCGGAGGAGGGCCTTCACGTAGGCCTGGGGCTGCAAACGCAACGACGGAAGGTGCCGGCGCTGGGCCACGTACCGGGAGTACAGGCCGTAGGCCATGCGGTGGCCTTCGGCGGCGGTGATGTGCCAGCCTTCCCGGCCAAGGCGCCGGATGACCGCCAGGGCCGCGGGCTCGAATAGGCCGGTGATGAGAAGCCTTGGGCGAGATCCCGCTGCAAGGGCAACCATGGCCCGAAGATTAGGGCACACAAGCGTCCTTCGCCATCCGCAGCGTCTGCCCCACGTGGCCCCGGCGTTCGTGTAGAAGCCATTCGCCCGCAAATCAATAGGGGGTAAACTGGGTACTCGGGAAGTGAGGCGCGTTGGCACCAGAGGAGAAAGTTGTGAGGACAGTTGTTGTGTACTACACCCGGTTTGGGACCACGCGGACGATCGCCACCGCCCTCGCCGATGAACTGGGCGCGGAGGTGCGGGAAATTCGGGCCGTGCGGAAGCACGGTTTCTTGGGGATGGCCGTGTGCTCGCTCTTGGGGGTGCCAATGGCCATTGAGCCCATGAACCTTGATTTTTCCCATGTGGCGGGCGTTGTTCTTTGCGCGCCGATCTGGGTGGGCCGGCTGGCCAACCCCGCCCGGACATTCCTTCGCCAGGCCCACCTCGCGGGGAAGAAACTGTTCTTGGTGCTGGCCACGGCAGGGGGCGACCCCCGGCCGGCAGTGGAGGCGGTCCACCGGTCCTTGGGAAGAGAGAATGTGAGCGTCACGTTTCTGGGGGCCCTCGCCACGCCCAAGAAGGAGCCCCAGGCCCTGCGGGCCGCGGCCAAGGCCCTGGCTCGTCCTCTCACCGAGAGTTGATCCTGTTCGAACCGAGGACGGGAAAACCCAGAGGAGAACAGGGCTGGTTGAGCTAGGAGTTTTACAGGACAACGCAATCCTGACCACAAAAGATTGACCAGCGAGAGGTTTTCGGCTAGGTTGGGCTGTGCGCTGGAACGTTCCCAATAGCCTTACCGTAGCCCGCATCGCTGCGGTCCCGCTCTTTTTGGTGTTCCTGTTCATGCCCGGGACGGTCTTCAAGATCCTGGCTCTGACCATTTTTGCTCTGGCTGCCCTCACCGACGCGGTGGATGGCTATTTGGCTCGTTACCTGCGGGAGATTACCACGTTCGGGAAGCTCGCCGATCCCATTGCTGACAAAATTCTTGTCGCGGCCGCGCTGATCTCGTTTGTAGAATTCGGGGAATTGCGCGCGGTGCCGGTCATTGTGATCCTGGCCCGGGAGTTTCTGGTTACGGGCCTTCGCGTGTTCGCCATGGCCGAGGGCATGGTTGTCCCTGCCAGTTCCCTGGGAAAGCTGAAAACCATCTCCCACGTGGGGCTTGTGCTGTTCATTTTGGCCACCCGCTATTTCGGCATGGGCGCCTCGGGGGAGTTGGCCAAGGAGGTCTTTCTCTACCTGGCGGTGGGGACGGCGGTGGTGTCCGGTGGTGAGTACTTTTGGCGGGCGCGGCGCCTGTTTTCGGGGCGGGTTACTCCCTGAGTCGGTCCCCGTACTTCTCGGCGAACTCCCGCGCTGTGCATTCCAGATCCGGGGCCAATCCTCGCTCCTGGGCCAGATAGTAAAGATGCTCGGAGAGCCACACGTAGAGGTCGGCCTCGGTGCGGCCCGGAAATTTTCGGAGGATGCCGGTGCGGCGCACCGCCTCCACAATGGGCGCGTAAACCCGGTCATACCACGAAGCCACGGCCTCCGCATAGGGGATCTCTCGGCCCTCCTCCAAACCGCGGAAATAGCGGTGCACATCGATGTGCTCCAAAAGCTTGCGGTATCCGGAGAGCTCGCTAAGGAGAATTTCCGCCTCGGGCCGAAGCTCCTTGAGCCGGGTGTGGTCAAGAAAAGAGGCGTATTCCGCTTTGAGCAGGATGTCCTTCTCCGTGTCGGTAGGGGAGAGGGACACCGTGGTGAGGAACTCCTCCACCTCGGCATCGATGAATTTCGCTCCGGTCTTCTTGGCCGCGGCGACGCGGTGGTGGCCGTCCACCACGAAATACACGGCGCCAAGTTTATAAAGCTTCACCGGCGGGAGCACCTCGCCCCGTGCCAACGCTTCGTCGATACGCTTCTGTCGTAGCTCATCCGCTTGAAGCGGAAGGAAGGCCCGGGTGAAGTCCTCGTAGCGGTCCACGCTTCCCACGATTTTGTCCACTTCCACTTCCTGAAGCCCGAGGTACCGCCAGCCCTGCACGCGGATCTTTTTCTTCACCCAGTCGAAGGAAAGGAGGAGGGCGGGCTCTTTCTGGGCCAGGGCGAAGAGCCTGCGGAGAAAACCGGGCCAGGGAAGCTGGGGAGGCATCTTAGAACTCCAAAAGCCGAAAGCCCCGCACGTGGACTACCCGCGTGGCTCCCACCAGGGTTTCCGTGGGCAGGCGGGGCCGGGGCGGCGTGTGGCCGTGCAGGTGCAGCTTGGGGCTCCAGCGCTGGATGAAGTCCAGGAAAATTTGAAAGCCTTGGTGGGCGGGATCCGCGGCGTCGTGCACACCCCGGGGCGGAGCATGGGTGAGGAGGATGTCCAGAGCCTTTCCCGTGCGCCACTTCCGCCACCAAAGCTTGGGGTAGAGCCTGCGAGCGCGGCGGCACATCTCCCCTTCCGTGTACTGGTGCGCGCCCTTTTGGGCGTAGCGGGGACTTCCCCCAAGTCCCAGCACCACGAGTCCGGCCGCCTCCACGATTCTTCCGTCCGCGTCCACGCAGCCCTGGGGCGCACGGATGACGCGATCCTCCGTCTCCACCGGGCGGTCGTGATTTCCCCGCACGTACACAAGCGGTGCTCCCACGGCATCCACCAGGAACTCCAGGTAATCGTAGGGCAGATCCCCGCAAGAGAGGACCAACTCCACCTTGGGAAAGGACTCGGAAAGCACGGCCCGTTCCAAGGTGGAGCTCACCTCATCGCCCACGGCCAGGATGCGCACGCCCCCATTGTACGGGGACAGACGCGGCCCAGGCATGGCCCACGTGGCCGAGTTTAGCCGCACTTTCCTCGGTACGTTTCTCACGGAGGGGAACGATGGGAAAAGTTATTTTGGCCCTGTGCCTCTTGGGCTTTCTGGGATGGGCAGACACGTTGGTTCTCTCTGAGGGCGCGGTTCTCACGGGTCGCCTCACGGGCATCACCTCCGCAGACCTTTCGTTTGCCACCGCAGCTGGAACGGTCCGGATCCCGTTGGAGAAGGTGAACCGCATCGCTCTCGATTTCGGGGCGGATCCCCAGCCGCGGCTGGAGGAGCAGGCCTGGTCCCGGGCCTTGGGCCAAGTGCAGCGCGAATTTTTCAACTGCCGGTACCTCCGGCACGGCCTGGTCGTGGCCGGGCTTGCCCTCATCGGTTTCGGCCAGTGGCTCAATTTTCTCGGCCACAACATGTTTGGGAACATGCTCACCGCTTTCGGAGGAATTGGCATTCTATGGGGACTGAGCATGCCCAAGCCCGCGTGCGAGGTGCCGGCAGCGCGGCTGCGGACCCTCCTGTGGATTGGCCTAGAACACGGCTGGCTGTATTGAATGGCCCCCGTATAATTCATTTTTGTGATCGTTCAGAACAGGATTCGTAAGGTTCAAAAGCGCGACCGCTCCCTGGTTCCGTTCGATCAGGGCCGCATCGTGAACGCCATCTTGCGGGCGGCCCGCTCTGTGGGCGGGTTCGCCCAGGATCTCCTCCCCGGCGTCAACGACAAGCTCTTCATGTTCGGCGATGACGAGCACATCGCAGAATTCCTCTCCGACGTGGTGGTGGTGACCCTTAACCGCGATCCGCGGCACTGGATCGCCAATTTTCCACCCGCGATCGAGGAAATCCAGGACACGGTCTTGCACGTTTTGCGCAGTTTCGGCCTGGTGACCGTGGCGGATGCCTACGAGTGCTGGCGGTGGGGCAAGTATTGGGTGCGGGCCGGCGCCCTCACCCTGGACCAATTCGTGGGCAATGGCTACCCCACGAAGTTCCACGAGGAGACCTTGGAGTGGAACCGGGCCCACGGCTGCGACACCGTGGAGGGCCTGAACGCGATCATTCGCTCCGGAAAGCTCAAGGAGCTCATCGCCGCCGCTACCGAACGCTACGAGCGCTCCCTGGATGAGGCCGCAAGGAAAGTTTTGGCGCGAATGGAGAAAGGCGACGAGATCCGCATGATCTGGATTTCCGGCCCTTCCTCCTCGGGGAAAACCACGACCACGGTGAAGCTCACCCAGCGTCTGGAAAAGGAAGGCCTCAAGTTCCTCATGCTCAACCTGGACGACTATTTCTGGCCGGTGGTGGAGCATCCCACGGACTGGCTCAACGACCGCAATTTTGAGACCCCGGAGGCGTTGGACATCCAGCGCATCAACGCCCATCTACGGGCCCTGTTGGAGGGCCAGACCATCGAGAAGCCCATCTACAGCTTCAAGGAGGGAAAGCACGCGGGCACGAAACCCGTGCGGTTGCGCCAGGACCAGATCCTCCTTTTGGACTGCCTACACGGGTTTTATCCGCCGCTCACCGCGGGCATCCCTCGGGAAAACATGTTCCGGCTGTACATCGAGGCGGCGAACATGCTGTACGAGGGCGACGGCACTACAGGCCGGCTTACCCAGTTCACGGATGTGCGGCTTTTGCGGCGGATGCTGCGGGACGCCACCCACCGCAACCACCCGCCGCTCCATACCCTTCTGCACTGGCACTATGTGCGGGCCGGCGAGCTTTTCTCCATCATCCCCCTCATGCGCCTGGCCGACCACCTCGTGCAGGGCGGGATGCCCTTCG
>JBBIVL010000050.1:3143-11002 GCA_037439765.1 Candidatus Bipolaricaulota bacterium | reverse complement strand
GCCTTTGCCCCCCGCCACGTGAATGACCGCTTCGTCAAACCGCACCCGACGATCCTAGTTCCCCTCCCCCAAGGGAATCACATTCACGTAGATGCGCTTGCGGCCGGAGAACTCCACGAGGCCGGTGGTGGTGGCGTAGAGGGTGAAATCCCGCCCCATCTTTACGCCCCGGCCGGGGTGAAACTTCGTCCCCCGCTGGCGGACGATGATGCACCCGGGCCACACCAACTCCCCACCAAACCGCTTCACTCCCAGACGCTTTCCTGGGGAATCGTGGACGTTCTGGGTGGAACCGCCGCTGGCTTTGTGTGCCATCCTCCGTCACCTCCTAAACGAGGACATCCAGCCCTACTTCCCGCACCGCCACCTTGCCCGGGCGATCCTGGGCCAGGGCCCGCAGCCCCAACACCATGGTTTCCAGGATGGCATCAATCTCGCGATCCAGGAAGAGGTCGGACCGGTCCACGCGAAAGCGAAGGACCGAGCCCTCGCGGGACACCTCGGGCTCCAGGTGCAGGTAACTTTTCATCCCCCAGATGGGGGCCTCCACGAGCATGGTCGCGGCCAGCCCTTCCGGGGAATCCTCCCCGTATAGGGTGACCACCTGCACCCGTCCCTCGTCGTCCCGCTCGATGAGCACCTCAACCATCGCTCTCCCGCTCAATGGCCAGGATCTTCGTGCGCATGAACGGCTGCCGATGTCCCTTCTTTCGCCGATAGCCCTTTTTGGGCATGAACTTGAAGATGATGACCTTGGGGAGTTTCCCGATTTCCTGAACCTCCCCCACCACGCGCACGCCGGAAAGGTAGGGCTGGCCCACCTCGATGCGCTCGCCATTTCGGAAAAGGAGCACCCGCTCGAAGGTGATCGTTTGGCCCACTTGGACTCCGGGCACGAGCTCGTGGATCACCTCCAAGCCAGGCTCCACAAAATATTGCTTCCCGCCTATTTCCACTACGCCGTACATGTTCGGCCACCTCGCCAGCGCTATCGTATTGGCGCGGCAATCCTACCGAATGCGGGCCCCGGGTTCTACCTCGCGATCGGGCCCCACCAAAGCCAAGGTCCCATCGGACGCAGCGAGGATCATGCCCTCAGAGCGGATGCCCCGGATCGTGGCCGGCTTCAAATTGGCCACCATGGCCACGAGTTTTCCTCGCAGCTCCACGGGGTTGTAATGCTTGCGAATTCCCGCCACCACTTGCACCTGCCGATCCCCTAGGTCCAAAACGAGCTTGAGGAGCTTATCCGCTCCGGGCACCTCTTCGGCGTGCACAATCCGCGCCACCCGCAGATCGATCCGTTGAAACTCCTCCAGGGACACAAGCCCTTCTTCCTTCATCATCGCGTACCTCCGCTTGAGATCCTCCACATCCACATGGGCCAAAAGAGGGCGAGGTGGGGCCGAGAGCCGCACACCGGCGCACCCCTTCTCCAGCTCCGCCAATCGCACCTCCCGGAGGTCAAGAAGCGCGTAGATCTCCTGGGAAAACATGGGCACAAAGGGATCGAGAAGAATCGCCAGGGCTTTGACGAGGTGGGCGGCGGAAGCCACGGCCTCCTCATCCCCGGTGGCCCAGGGCGCGCGGCTTTGGAAAAAGCGATTGGCGAAGTCCGCCAGTTTGGTCACCGCGCGCAAGGCCGGCGCCAGTTGCCCAGCCTGCACCGCGGCCTCCACCTCACCCAAAGCGCTTCCGATCGCCTCCCGCACCGGGGGCACCGTGGCCCGATCAGGGACCACGCCATCGTACTTGCTCCACACAAAGGAAAGGACCCGGTGCACGAAGTTCCCGATGTTGTCCACCAAAACCGCGTTAACTGCTTTATCCAACTCCACCCAGGAGAATTCCGCGTCCTTTGTCTCCGGCCGGTTGTAGAACAGATAAAAGCGCCAATACACCGGTGGCAAAAGGGCCAGGGCTTCGTCGGCAAAAACCCCGATCCGCCGAGTTTTGGAGAATTGCTCCCCGCCTTCCCAGTTCAGGTACTCCGTGGCAGAGACCTGGTCCGGGAGATGGAACGGCCGCCCCGTGGCCAAAAGCAGGGCCGGCAGGATCACGGTGTGGAAGGGAATATTGTCCTTGCCCTGCGTATAGAGGTGCCACACGTCTTCCCCGTACCAGAAATCCCGCCAACGCTCCTCCTCCCCACGGCGGCGGAAATGTTCCACAGTGGCGGAGAAATAGCCCAGCACGGCCTCCGCCCACACGTAGATCACCTTTCCCTCCGCGCCCTGGAAGGGCGCCGGGATGCCCCAGGCGATGTCCCGGGTCACCGGCCGGGGCCGCAGCTCCTCCAGCATCCGCTCCGTAAAAAGCTTCACATTTCCCTGAAACGCCCGGCTCCGCACGTACGCCAAAAGCTTTGGCTGCAGCCTCTCCAGATCCAAATACCAGTGGCGGGTGAGCTTGCGTATCACCTCTGAGGATCCGCAAAAGGCGCACCCCGGGGAGAGAAGCATCTCTGGCTCTAGGAGCGCGCCGCAGGCATCGCATTGATTCCCCTGAGCATAAGGGTAGCCGCACTTGGGGCAGGTGCCCACGATGAAGCGGTCCGCCAAAAATCTTCCGCAGGACCGGCAAAAGGCGCGCTCCTCTTCCCGGGAAAAAATGTAGCCGTTTTGCTCCATCTCCCGAAAGAGAGCGGTGACCATTTCTTTGTGCACCGGGCTTTCCGTGGTGGTGTAGTTATCGATATCCACGGCGAACTCTTTGAGGATGCGGACGATTTCCTCATGGACACGGGCGGCCAATTCCGCTGGGCTCAGCCCTTGGCGGTGGGCCTCATACTCGATCTTGGTCCCGTGGGCATCGGTTCCGGAAACGTGCAGCACTTCGTACCCGGCCAAACGATAAAAGCGAGTGAACGCATCTCCGGAAAGGAGGCAACCGATGAGGTTGCCCAAATGGGGCACGCCTGAGCCATATGGCCAGGCACTGCACACCAAGATTCTCTTGGCATCCGGCAACACTTGTGTCCTCCGATGGGGGCGATTATAGCCCACCCCGGGGCGGCAACTACGGTAAACTACGGGCCGTGCGGCCCGCGACGATGGGGAAAGAGCTGGTGGTACGGGCGGAAAACCGCGTGGGCCTCCTTGCCGATATTGCAAAACTCCTCGCCACCCAGGGGATCAACATCCTGGCCGCCGCCGTCATCGTGTTCGGCGAGGAAGCCGAGCTCCACCTGGTGGTGGACGCTCACCACTACGCCCTGGAAAGCCTTCAGGATGCCGAGTACACCGTGGAGGAGCGGGAAGTGGTGTTGGTGGAGCTTCCCAATCGGCCCGGGTTCCTGCGGCGGATCACCGACGCCTTGGCCCGTCAGAATTTAGACATCCGCTACCTTTACGTCTCCGCGGCCGAGGATACCCCCCACACCCTGGTGGTCTTCTCCTGCACCCACAACGGAAAAGCCGTCCTCCTTCTGCGCGAGCGCTAGGAAAGCTGCGAGGTGCAATGGGGACAGCGCACCGCACCGATAGGAATTTGGGTCTTGCAGTAGGGGCATTCCTTGGTCGTGGGAGCGGGGGCTTCTTGGGGCTTGCGCATCTTCATCACCGCCCTGAGGAGGAGGAACATCACTAGGGCGATGATGAGAAAGTTGATGAGGGTATTGATGAACCGGCCGTAGTAGATGGCGGCCGCGCCAGCCTGGCGGGCAGCCTCCGCAGAAGGATACTTCTCCGGCCCGAGGACAACGAAAAGGTTGGCGAAGTCCACGTTGCCCACGAGTTTTCCAATCGGGGGCATGACAATGTCGAAGATAAACGAATTCACTACCGCCCCGAAGGCCGCGCCTATTACGAAGGCCACGGCGATCTCCACAAGATTTCCCCGCGTGATGAAGGCCCGAAAATCCTTCCAGAAGCTGCTCATGCTCGCCTCCTTTAGCTGCATTCTAAGGCGGCCCTGGCCCCGGAGGCCAATCGAGTGCTACCATTCCCGCCTATGGTGGGCACCTGGATCAACATGGGGACGGTGGTCCTGGGCGGGAGCTTGGGCTGGGCTTTAGGGGAGCGCTTTCCAGCCCGGGTGCGGGAAACGGCCACGGCCGGGGTGGGCTTGGTCACCCTCATCCTGGGGATGCACATGGCCCTCAAGACGCAAAACCTCCTCATCCTCCTCCTTTCCGTGATCCTGGGTGGGGCCGCGGGCGGAGCGTTGCACATCTCCGAGGCTTTGGAACGGGGAAGCCAGCGCGTGGAAAGCCTCTTTCGGGGAAGGCCCCTGGCCCAGGGGTTCCTCACCGCGAGCCTCCTTTTTTGTGTGGGGCCGATGACCCTTGTGGGGGCCATTCAGGATGGTCTATTTGGGGACTGGTCCATTTTGGGAGCTAAGGCCATTTTGGACGGGATCTCCGCCGCCGCTCTGGCCGCGGCCTTGGGACCGGGGGTTCTCCTCTCCCTCCTCGTGATCCTTGTGTACCAAGGCGGGATTACCCTGCTTGCCCGGGTTTTGGCCCAGGCCCTTTCCGGATTTAGTCCCACTCACCCGGCAGTGCTTGAGCTCACCGCCGCCGGCGGGGCCATCGTGTTGGCCATCGGTTTGGGCCTCCTGAAGCTCCGGGATGTGCGGCCTGCCGATTTCCTTCCCGCGCTGGCCCTCGCTCCTCTCCTTTCTTTCCTCTTCCGTGTTCTGGGCTGGTCATGAAAAAATTCGTCCGCCGCTTTCCTTGGGAGATCTGGGCCCTCGTGGGAGTGCAAACCATCACCTCCGCCGGGTTTTCCTTGGCCCTGCCTTTTCTGTCCCTCTACCTTTCCCGAGAAAGAGGGGTCCCGATGAGCCTCGTGGGTACCCTCATGCTTTTCGCCGCGTTTGCCTCGGCCCTCGGGCAGTTCCTAGGAGGCGAGGCTTCCGACCGCTACGGAAGAAAGCCTGTACTGGTGTTGTCTTTGGTATTGCGGATCCTCGCGTTTTCGGCCACGGCCTGGCTCATGGGAAGCGGCGGGCCGGTCTGGGGGATTGTCCTCCTTTTCCTGGCGATTCGGGTCACGGGCGGGCTGACCCAGCCCCCTATTTCCGCGCTCTTTGCGGATTTAGTACAAGCCACGCGCGTGGAGGGTTATGGCCTGCTGCGGGTGGGGGCCAACGTGGGCTGGGCCCTGGGGCCAGCGCTGGGCGGATACTTGGCCACGTTTTTTCCGTACCCCGCACTGTTCTTATTCGGAGCCGGCGTGACTTTCTTGGCCCTGGCCCTTGCTTGGTGGGCCGTGCACGACCCCTTCGGCCGCGCTCAGGAAAAAGGGATCCGTTTGGCCCTCGGGGATCGAAACCTCTGGACCATCCTGGGCCTTTCCCTGCCGGTTTTCCTCGTGGCCGGGCAGCTCGTGTCCACCCTTTCTGTTTTCCTCGTCGGTCGCTTGGGCCTAAGTGAAGCACAGTTCGGCGGGCTTCTTACCCTGAACGGGCTTTTGGTGGTGGCCGCCCAATATCCTTTAGCCCGGCTGGTCCAAGGCTGGCCGACCCGACGAGGCCTGGCCCTGGGTGCCCTCCTCTACGCTTTGGGCTACCTCAGCTTCGGCTGGATCCGCTCCTACTCCCTGATGATCCTGGCCATTGGGGTGGTCACCCTGGGGGAGATGATCTTCACCCCGGTAGCCATGGCCGTGGCTGCGGATCTGGCCAAAGAAGAGCAGCGGGGCCGGTACATGGGGCTTTTTGGGCTTGTGCAATCCTTCGGCTGGTCGGGCGGAGCGTTCTTGGGTGGGGTCCTTTTGGACTACGCGCCCAACCCGCCGGTGCTGTGGGGAAGCCTCACATCCCTAGGATTCCTGGCCTTCTTCCTCTTCCTTGGGACGGGAAAGCTCTTCCACAGCGCGTTCCAGGAGAAGCCCGCGGGATCCCTTGACAAGAAGGAGGGCCGGGCCTGAACCGAGGCTTTTGCGCACCGCGGAAAGGAGACGCGAAAGGTCCTCAGGTTCGGCCGCTCCTTCCCCACCGAAGGCCGGAAAGGCCGCGCTCATCCGCGGGCCGAACGCAAAGAGGTAATCCACACCCAACCCCCGCGCCGCCTCCGCCACGGCCCGGTGGAACAAAACCTCCTCGGGGCCCAATTCCATCATGTCGCCCAGGAGGGCGGCGCGGACCCGCACGGGCAGGCGCAACCGGGCCACGGTGCGCAGGGCCGCCTGGACGGAAATGGGATTGGCGTTGAAGCAGTCGTCCAAAATCCAACCAAACGGAGCGGGACGCAGCTCGAGCCGATGAGAAAGGGGGAGGACATCGGCCAGCGCTGGCACTGCGAGTCGTTCAGGCACCCCCATGCCCCAGGCCAGGGCCAACGCGCCGCACGCCAGTACCGCCCGATGGGCCCCAAGAAGGCGAAGCTTCACGGGAATTCTTCCGGCCGGCGTTTCTGCAGTGAACTTGATCCCTTGAGGATCCTCGTCGGAGATGTCGCGGGGGAAGAAATCCGCCTCCGTTGTTTGCCCAAAGCGCAAGCAAAAGCCATCGCAGCGCTCGACCCGGGCCCGCAGCTCCGGGAAATCCCAGCTCAGGGCAAGCACGCCCTCCTCGGGAAGAGCCTCGGCCAGGGTCCATACGGAATCCGCGGCCTTCTCCACCGTGCCCAACAGGGCCAGATGGGCTGGCCCGACCGCGGTGATCATCCCAGCCCAAGGCTGGAGGAGCTCGCACAACCGCCGAAGTTCCTCCGGATCGGTCTCGGCCAGCTCAAATACCCCGACCTCCGTCTGCGGTGGCACGGAAAGAAGGCTCAACGGTACACCGATCTCCGTGTTGTAGCTTTCCGGTGCGCGGAAGGTGCGGTAGGTAGTGGCCAGGGCCGCGGCTAGAAGCTCCTTGGCCGTGGTCTTTCCGAAAGAGCCGGTCACCCCCACGGCGATGAACTCCAAGCACTCCCGACGCCAGCGCGCCAGGTCCCACAGAGCTTTTTTCGTGTCGGATACGCGCAGGAGGTTGTGGCCCACCCCGGGATCGCGCGACACCAGAGCACCCACCGCCCCCCGGGAAAAAGCCTCGCCCAAAAAATCATGGCCATCGTGCCTCTGCCCGGGAAGAGCCACAAACAGCTCGCCCGCTTGAATCCGGCGGGAGTCGGCACAAGCCCCGCGCACTTGGTAGGAGGCCTTGGGGCGAATAAGCTCGGCCTCCAAAACCTCCGCCGCCTCCCGCAAATCCCACATCCTAGCCCCCGATAGGCAGGATCAACGAAACCTCCCCGTACACCACGTTCCCCGGAAATTTCTGGTCCACCGCGTCCACCCCGTACAACCAGGCCTCTCCCATGATCTCGGAGATCGGATCCACGGCGAAGAGTTCCACGGTGAGGGTGTCATAGGTGGGGATGCTCTCGATGTAGTCGAGGATGTCCTCCAGGCTCTTCAAGGTTGGGGCAGGCTCGCCCTTTTCCCGCAAGCGGGGTCCGCCATAAGCCCGCAACACCACGTATGGGGTCTCCACATCCAGGGGCACACGAATGGATCCCTCCAGGGTTCGCGTCTCCCCCCGCCAGGACCGCACTTCTACAGCGAACTGGACGATATCCCCGGGATTGTAGGAAGAACGGTCGGTGGAAAGATCCAAGATCTCCACCGCCGCGAACTCCGGAACCACCTGCGCCTCCAACGCGATCCCAGTGAGCAAGGGGTCGCGGAATTCGTTGTAGGCGAGGATGTCCAGCACCAGGGCCGCCTCCCACGGGGCATAGACGGCGATGTCCGAGGTGGAGAGGAACACGTTTTCTCGGGTGAAGGTGCGGGGAAGGCCCCGCCCGCTGATGGTGTACTTCACCCGCACCGTTCCCGGGCCGATTCGATCCAGCGCACTGTCCACGGCCTCCACCCCAGCCACGTAGAAGAGGAGAGGAGAAAGCCGGGGCTCATCCACAAGTTTCG
>JBBIVL010000050.1:0-3133 GCA_037439765.1 Candidatus Bipolaricaulota bacterium | reverse complement strand
CCGTCAACTTTCCCCGGCCCTCGCCAGTGACGGTGAAAGCCGCATCGATGGGGAGCGGAAAACGATCGGTGCGGCCGGCAATCCCGGCCCAGCGGTCCACGTACACCCCGCCCCGCAGGTCGGTGATCGTGCCGAACTTGTAGGACACGTCCAGGGCCGCCACCGTATCCAGCACCGCCGCGCCGGTGAGGAAATAGCGACAGGGACCGGTGTACAGGAAAGGATGCCCAAATGCCAAAACCTTCTCGTCGTCCACGAGGGTCACCGTGCCGAGTGCACCCACGGTGAGGTCGCCCAGGGCCAGCGCCACGCCCACCGGCGCCCCGGGCTGGAACTCCAAGCTGGTCGTACTTTCTCCCCCTGGGGCCGCGAGGACTCGGGAAAATCCCAGCTCCGAGAACCCCGGAAGCCTCCGGTGCCAGTTGGGCACCAACTCCAAGAGGGGATGCTCCATCAATCCCCACTCCAAACCATTTTGAAGGAGGGGCAGGGTCCGGGAGGAGAGCCCGCTCACCACCACAGGGACGGACACGGGCCAGGCCGCCAACGCATTGGGCGGGACCTCCGCGGGTGGGGCGTGGACCAAAAGGACGCGCTCGATTCCCATGGCCCGCAGGTTGCTATCCTCGGGAACGGGGATCTCTTCCTCCAAGTCCCCGAGAAGCGGGAGCATGGAAGCAATGGGGGTGACCAAGCCCAAGGGTTTTTCCCGGTCCAAGGCCCAGGTGGCCGCGCGGGAGAGGGCGCCGGCCAGTTTCCCCTCTAAGTACACGGGGCTGCCGGACATGCCCTGGGCGATGCCCCCGGAACGGCGGATGGCGTCGCCAAATACCCGCACCACGATGAAATCGTTGCGCTCACCCGGCTCATCCAACACGTCCACCACTTCCACCTCAAACCGGGCAACATCCTGGCCCTGGACCACGGTCAAGCCGTAGCCGCTCATCCCCGGCTTGATTTCCGAAAGGGAAATGATTTCCGCTCCAGCTACGCCAAAGAACACGCACCCCAAGAGAAACACGGTTAACTTGCGCATCCTGCCTCCTTGGCCAGGGCCACGGCCCTGGCGGCGCCCTCCTCCATGGTCCGCACGGGGACGAACCCAGCGGCAGCCAAAATCCGCCGCCCTTCCTCCTCATTGGTGCCCACCAGGCGGATCACCACGGGTACGGATTTTTCTTGCAGGGCTTCCACAACTCCGCGGGCCACCTCATCGCAGCGGGTGATCCCGCCAAACACGTTCACAAAAAGCACTTTGGCCCGGCCGTCCCGCAGAATGAGCTCGATCCCAGTTTTCACCCGCTCGGCCCGAGCCCCACCGCCGATGTCCAGGAAATTTGCGGGCCGCCCCCCGCTTTGGGCCACCAAATCCAGCGTGGCCATCACCAGCCCCGCCCCATTTCCCAGAATCCCAATCTCCCCGTCCAGCCGGACATAGCTCATCCCGCTCTCGCGGGCCTGGGCTTCCAAGGGGTCCACCACGGCCTCGGCCAGGCCCGAAAACTGCGGCCCAGGACTGTGGTCGTCGTCAAGGATCACCTTCGCGTCCAAAGCCAAAAGCCGGCCGTCCACCACCGCCAAGGGGTTGATCTCCACAAGATTGGCCTCGTAACGCACAAACACGGACCAAACCTTCCTGGCCAGCTCCGTCAACGGGGCTTGGAGCTCCTTGGGGGCCAGGGCGAACAGGCGGCGCAGGCGGAAAAAAAGCGGCCCCTCCAGAGGCGGAACGTGCGCCTTCCTCACCAGTTCGGGGTTTTCCTTGGCCACCTCCTCGATGTCCACCCCACCCTTGGGCGAGTAGAGGAAAAGGGGCATACGGGCGGAGCGATCGAGGAGGAGCCCCAAGTAGTGCTCGGCTCGGGCTTCCACCCCCTCCACCACCAGGAGTTTTTCCACCTTGAATCCTTTTAGCTCGCTTCCCAGAAGGGATTGCGCGATTTCCGCGGCCTCGGCGGGGGTGTAGGCCAGGCGGATTCCCCCGGCCTTGCCCCGGCCACCCACGGGAACCTGGGCTTTCAGCACCACCGGGCGCCCCAACCGCTCCGCCACGGCCCGGGCCTCCGCAGGCGTGGCCACCACCTCGCCCTCGGGAACGGGAACCCTCTCCCGAGCCAAGATCTCACGTCCCTGCCACTCCAAAAGCCGCAACCTTCCCCCTTTCGCTTGGCAAGGTTACCCGCGCAACCCCCGGGGGACCAGGGACGTGCGGCAGGGACTCAGGGGACAAATTTCGATGCCTTGCGCATTTTCCGCGTTTAGGTTAAGATTTCCCGCCATGCAGGAGATGCGAACCCACAACTATGACGTAGACAAAATCAAGGTTTTGGCGGACATGGAGGCCGTGCGCCAACGGCCGGGGATGTACATCGGCTCCACCGGCCCCGACGGCCTCCTGCACATGATCTACGAGGTCGTGGACAACGCCGTGGATGAAGCGCTGGCCGGATACTGCACAGAAGTCGACGTGATTATCCATGAGGACAAGCGCGTCACCGTGCGCGACAATGGGCGCGGCATTCCCGTGGGCGTCCATCCCGAAACGGGAATCAACACGGTGGAGCTCGTGCTCACCACCCTGCATGCTGGGGGCAAGTTCGGGGAAGGCGGGTACAAGGTCTCCGGCGGCCTCCACGGGGTTGGCGTCTCTGCAGTGAATGCCCTCTCCGAACACCTCGCGGTGGAGGTGCGCTGGAAGGACGGAAAGGTCTACCGCCAGGAGTTTTCCCGGGGAAAGAAGCTCACGGAGCTCACGGTGGTGGGGGAGACCAAGGAGACGGGGACCACCGTCACTTTTCTGCCCGATCCCGAGATTTTTGGAAACATCACGTACAACTTCTCGAAACTCGCCCACCGCTTGCAGGAGCTCGTGTATCTCGTGGCCGGCCTCACCATTCGTTTGGACAACCGCATCACCGGGGTGAAGCGGGTTTTCCGCGCGGAAGGTGGGATTGTGGCCTTCGTGAAGGAATTGAGCGTGGGGAAGGAACCCCTCCATCCCGAGCCCATTTATCTTGCGGAGGAGCGGGGGAGCATGGCGGTGGAGATCGCCATGCTCTTCACGGACGCCGTGGACGAAGAAGTTTTCACCTTCGCCAACTGCATCAACACCCGGGAAGGTGGCGCGCATCTC
>JBBIVL010000049.1:7689-11037 GCA_037439765.1 Candidatus Bipolaricaulota bacterium | reverse complement strand
CGGGCTGAACGCAAGAGCGTTCACCGAACCTGGGTGGTCGCTTAGGGTGGCCAGGAGCTGATCTCCGCGGGCATCCCAGACGCGCACGGCTTTGTCGGTGAACCCAACCGCCACTAGGGAACCGTCGGGACTGAACTTGGCGGACCTGACGTAGTTCACCAAATTAGTCTTTCCTATGCCAAGAACACCCGTTTGTGTGGCCAGGGAGACGAGTTTGGTTCGGACAAGACGGCCTGTGGCGGTATCGTGCCATACCACCATGGTGAGGCCCGTCCCGGATTCCAAAGCCCCCGACACAGTTGACCGACCGTCAGGGCTGATGGCAACTGCGAAGAGATCGGACGCTCCTCGGCTAACGCTGATCACCTGAAGCGTCTCGCCGGTGGCGCTGTCCCACAAGCGCACAGTTCCGTCCCACGATGAACTAGCGAGGATAGAGCCCGTGGCCGGGAACGCCACGCAGGTGACGGGGCCCGTGTGGCCAACCAGCCGGCCTAGTTCACTCCAGTCCTCGTATCTCAGCAGGAGAACCTCGTTCGCCCTGGCCAGGGCGAGGACGGACCCATCGGGCGAGAACGCCAGGGACACAGTGTTCGGCTGTTCCAGCACAGCCAGCGGCTCCCGGAGACCGTCGGGGAAGGCGGCCAAACCGACCCCCAGGACAACCCCAGCCAGGATCAACAATGTCACCGCGATCACCTCCACCGCGGATCGTAAAAAGGGAGGCAGAGCAGAGGCAAATCAGTGAGCTCAATCGAGGTCGATTCAGTTCAGGGCGCTCGACACGAGAAAAGTTCGCCCCATTGAAACCATTACCGCGGGGCCATCGATAGAAAGGGAGCTGGCGGAGCAGGTGGGGGAACCGACGTTCCCTCACAGTATGGCAAGCCCGCAGAGATCAGCGATCCAAGTCGGCGGCTGATCGCTTCATTAACACTTGTGTAGGACAGGTTCAGATGGATTCAATGCGAGCACCGTGAGGTGGATCAGATCCCGGAAAAGAAGTGTCAGGCTTTGGATGCTCCTCCCTGGGTGACTCGTGCGGGGGAATTGCGGAAAATGCGGCCATGTGGCTGGCCTGGGTTTTCCTAGCCGTGGCGGCAGCGGCCCAAGGACCCGAGGTTGTTCGTATCACGGGAATTGAGGGGCCGGGAGCTGTAAGCCCAGGCAGCATGGTCGAAGCCCGGATAATTGCGGAAATTCTCCCGCCTTGGCACGTCAACGCCCACCAACCATCCCAACAGTTCCTGGTGCCCACCAGGCTCGAACTCACTCTGCCCCAGGGGGTTTCCGTGGAAGAACGTTGGCCCGAGCCGGAAAAGGAACGAATACCCATCTTTCCCTCTCCCTTGGAGCTCTATTCTGAGATGATCGAGATCGTCTTGGTGATCCGCATTGAGGAAACCGTGCGCCCCGGGGATTACCAGATCGAGGGAAAACTTTGGTATCAGGCGTGTAACGATGAGGTCTGTATTCCTCCGGCTTTTGTGCCCTTTTCCATACCCATTTCGGCGCTCGTCCCTGTGGCCACGGAAAAGCCCCCGGCCCAAGTCTCAGGGTTTGCAGAGAAGAGCTTCCTGGGGATGCTGGGCGCGGCATTCCTTGTGGGGCTTGGCTTAAATCTTACGCCGTGTGTGTATCCCATGGTGCCGGTGACGGTGGGGTATTTTGCTCAGGCCGCGGGAGCGCGGATCCTTTCCACACTGGGCCTGGCTCTGCTCTACCTTTTGGGCATCGCCCTGACCTATTCGGCCTTAGGAGTTTTGGCGGCCTTGGGCGGGGGAATGTTGGGGCAGGCCCTGCAGCACCCGGCCGTGTTAAGCGTTATCGCAGCAATTATGGTGGCCCTTTCCCTGAGCTTTTTTGGCCTTTACACCCTTCGCGCACCAGCCGCGCTTCTCCGCCGGCTTCCCAAGGGCAGGGGAGGAATGGCTGGAGCGCTCCTCATGGGCATGGCGGTGGGATTGGTGGCCGCCCCGTGTGTGGGCCCGGCCACTGTGGCTTTCATCACTTACGTGGCCAGCTTGGGTGACGCCGTGCGTGGCTTTTTCTTGTTTTTCGTGTTGGCCCTGGGCCTGGGGCTTCCCTACGTGGGCTTGGCCTTGCTTTCTGGAAAACTGAGAAAGCTCCCAAAAGCCGGAACCTGGACGGTGTGGGTGGAGCACCTTCTTGGCTTTTTCCTCTTGGGCATGGCTTTGTACTTCCTTTCGCCCATCCTTCCCGAGGTGGGACGCAAGGCGGGCGTGGCCGTGCTTGCCATTTCCGGCGGAGTTTTTCTTCTGTTCTCGGCGATCAAGCATCGTAAGGGTTGGGTGCTCCTGGCCTTTGGGGCTGTGGCATTGGCTGCCGGGCTGGGCATCGCCGTGTGGTCCGTAATTCCCGCGAAGGATGGTCGCCCAGAAATCCCCTGGGTGAACTACAGACCGGAGACCTTGAACCAAGCGGAAGTGGAAGGGAAACCCGTGATTCTCTATTTCTCGGCGGCCTGGTGTCTTCCGTGTCAGGAGCTTTCAGCGACAACCTTTCGATCCGCCAAAGTTTTGGAGGCCGTGGGGAAAATGGGAGTCCTTGCGGTCAAAGTGGATCTCACCACGGTGGAACCTGAAGAGGAGACGGTGCGAAAAAGGTTTAATGTGGTAGGCGTCCCCATCGTGGTTCTTTTAGGTCCAGGCGGTCAGGAAATTCGTCGTTTAGAAGGCCTGTTTACGGAAGGCGTGTTCCTGCAAGCCCTTGAGGAGGCCTTCGGAGCTTTTTAGGCTGGCTCAGCACCGGTCCTGAGCTTTCGCACCAGTTCCTCCACGACTTCTTGGGCTTTCTCCGCAAGGAATTTGGAAAGGAGGCCTTCGCCCACCTTTTTCTCCAGAATCTCCGCATCGGTGACGCGGATTTCGCCCGCGACATGCACCACGTCAAGTTCCAAATCGAGGTAGCGCACGCCTTCGGGGAGGAGTTCGGGCGGGGTATGGATGTTGTAGATCTCCCCAAGGAAAGTTCCGTCGGCCCGAAAGTAGCGGCGGCGCCCCCACCACGCGTGGTGGGGAAGCTCGAAAAATCCGTGGTCGCCCACCTCTTTGGGAACCCCAAGTCCATCGTAAAGCCCGCCGGGCCCGAAGTTTCGGCGCAAAACCAAGGCTTCTGGGGTGCGTTCCACCACCTCCCCCACCTGGCGCATCGGCACCTCCCCGGCCTTGAGGTGCCAAATCGTCACCTTTTTTCCCGGCCGGTAATACGGCCCCACCAATTCCTCCCAAAGTTTCCCGGCCGCGATTCCGAGCTCTTCGGAAGGAAATTTCTCTTCGGCTTCGTCCACCCGCGCAGGGTCCACGGTCTTGAGGAGATGGTGGCCGG
>JBBIVL010000049.1:0-7675 GCA_037439765.1 Candidatus Bipolaricaulota bacterium | reverse complement strand
GGGCGCGGCCTTGGCCCTGACCTCATCCAGGAATTCCTTGGCCGGGCGGGGAAATTCCCCTTCGTAGTGGGAAAGAAGGGCGGCGAAAGCTGTGGCAAATGGAGAACTTCCCTTCGCGCTCACTTCCTTTGGCAAAAACAGAGCCCACGGGATTTTCTCCCGGAGGAAGCGGACCACTTCCTCCACCCCGCTGCGCACGCCCTCGATCACCACTCCGTGCCAATCAGGTCGGTCAAAGATGTTCACATCGGCCGGGCCCGGTGAGGCCGGAAGGCCAAGCCGCGCCTGAATGACCTCGCTTGGGTCCACGATCTGGAAATTCTGGGAAAGGAGGAGGCTCAGGGCCGTGGAGTAGATTCCGCGCACCCGGACCTTAACCTCGAGCATAGCCAACCCCTTTGATCCACAGGGTTTTGCCCTGAACCTCCCATCGCGCGCCGAGGAGGGTCTCCACCAGCCACAGGTTGGCTTCCACGTGATCGGTGAAAGCGGGGATGAGATAGATACTTTCGCCCTCGGCCAGGGCGGCATAGAGGATGAGCTGATCCGCCAAATGCTGGTCCACGCTGGCCCCGGAATCCAAATCCTCGAGAAGGCTTCGGACTACGAACTCTGCGATTTTCTCCGCGGGCCTTCCCGGTGCGCCCGCTTGATCTGCGCCAAGCCGCGCTCCTTTGTGATCCTCGGCGAACAAGGCCAGGGCTGCCCCAGGTTGCACGGACGTTTCGTCGTTTAGGATGCGAAATTCTGCGCGAATACCGTGCTTGGCAAGCTCCTCCTGACAGCGGGCGGCCATGCGCTCCGCCACCTTCCGCTCTCGCAGATGGGAAGCCAACGATATTCCCCAGAATCGTAGGGGTTTTTCCAGGGCCTCCCGGCGCAACGGCGAAAGGGGGCCCTCGACGGGCTCCACCCGAAGCTCGATCTCGCCCCCGCCTTTCGGAACATAACCCGGCCGGAGGATCCGCAGCTCCGCACGGATCCCCATCTGGCGAAGGGCGGGAAGGAGGACTTCCTGGGTATGGAAGGCGGAAGGCGCGAAATCCTGGAAAAGGCCGCCGCGGATGCGAAATACGCAGGGCTTTTGGGCGAATGCCGCCACAGGAAGGACGGTGAGGGCGAGCATGGTGGTGGAGCCAGCGGTGCCGATGTCCCAGAAGAACTCCCCGCCCACGGGTTTTTTCGCGGGAAAGAAGGAAATTTCCCGGCTTCCCACGCTCGCGCCCTCGGTCTTGGCCTGGGCCAAGGCGGCCGCGGCTTCCACGGCCTTGAGGTGCTGCGGTCTGAGTCCAGGGTTATCGCGTTTGGCCCGGATGTTGTGGATGCGCAAAGGCTCCCCAAGGAGGGCGGAAAGGGCCACGGCCGCGCGCACGATCGTCCCGCTTCCGGATTTTTCCCCGCCGTCCACCGTCCACATGGCTGTGGGTCCTATTCTAAGTCCAGGGGAGGCCCGAACCCCAGACTGCTCCGGCGGTGCCCCCTCATCGGTCCCAGGCGGGAGTTTCTTGTTTATAATTAGGGATACCGATGCGACACATCCTTCAAGAGCTCTGGAAACGCCGATGGCGCCTGCTTCTGGGCGTCATTGCTCTTTTCATTGTGGACGGGCTTCAGCTCATTGTGCCTCTCATTGTGCGCAGCGCCGTGAACGACCTCGTGGGGGGAAAGGCCGCAAGCCTCACTCTTTATGCCCTGTATCTTACGGTTATCGCCGTTTTGGTGTTTGTCTTCCGCTTCGGCTGGCGCTATTTTATTTTTGGCACCTCCCGACTGATCGAACAGGAGGTCCGGAATCGCCTGTACGCCCATCTTCTGCGCTTGCCCCAGGGCTACTACATCCAACACCCCACGGGCGAACTCATGGCCCATGCTACGAACGACCTTGAGGCCATTCGCTTTGCGTGCGGCCAGGGCGTGCTCATGATCTCCGATGCGATCTTCATCGTGTCCTTCTCTTTGGCGGCCATGCTCGGCATTTCCACCCGACTGACCTTGTACGCGTTTATCCCCCTTCCGTTCTTAGCTTTGGTGGTGTTGAAATTCGGGCGCGTGGTGCACCGCCGCTTCCAGCGCGTTCAGGAAGCGTTTTCCCAGCTTACGGAACGCGTACGGGAGGGTCTTTCCGGGGTGCGGGTGGTGCGGGCGTTCGCTCGGGAAGAGGGGATGGAGCGAGCCTTCCACGAGACAAACCTCATGAATGTTCAGGCCAACATGGCCCTGGTGCGGGTCCAAGGGATTTTCGAGCCCACCGTGGGCTTTTTGGCGGGACTGGGGACAGGCTTGATCCTGTGGTTCGGCGGTCGAGGCGTTTTGGCCGGGGAGCTGGCGCTGGGGGACCTCGTGGCCTTCACAAGTTACCTCGGCATGATGGTCTGGCCCATGATGGCCCTGGGGCAAGTGGTGAACGTGCTTCAGCGGGGCGCGGCCTCCATGGTGCGCATCCAAAAAATCCTCGCCACAGAGCCCGAAATCCAGAGCCCACCCAATCCAAAGCCCCTCCCGGCCTCAAAGACCATCGAGTTCCGAAAACTCACGTTCTCCTACCCTGGGGTGGCCAAACCCGTCCTGCGGGGCGTCAACCTGCACGTCGAGGAGGGGATAACTCTGGGGGTGGTGGGCCTCACGGGCTCCGGAAAATCCACGTTGGTGCGACTCATCCCCCGCATTTACGATCCTCCGGCGGGAACGCTTTTCTTGGGCGGGGTGGATGTGCGTGAGCTCTCCCTTGCGGAGCTGCGGCGCCTCATCGGCGTGGTCCCCCAGGACGTTTTTCTCTTCTCCACTACGCTGCGGGAGAACATCGCCTACGGGCGGCCGGAGGCCACCGAGGAGGAGATCTGGCAGGCAGCGGAGCTCGCGGGAATCGCCGAGGAGATCCGGAGTTTTCCTGAAGGCCTGGAGACGGTGGTGGGCGAGCGGGGCTTGACCCTCTCCGGCGGTCAGAGACAACGGATAGGGATCGCCCGCGCCCTCCTTTTGGATCCACCCATTCTGATCCTCGACGACGCCCTTTCCTCCGTGGACGCGCAGGTGGAGGAGGAGATTTTGCGGAACCTGCGGGAGGTGCTGCGGCGGAAGACCGCCATTGTCGTGGCCCACCGCATTTCCGCTGTGCGCGACGCGGATTGGATCGTCGTGCTTTCCGAGGGCCGGATCGTGGAGGAAGGGGACCACCATCGGCTTGTGCGCCACGGTGGGCTCTATGCCCGCCTGGCTGAACTGCAGGCGGTGCTTACGCGATGATGGGGCCGCATTCCCACGCCCATTGGGAGGAAGAGCAACTGGGGAAGGCCTTCGACGTTCGGCTGCTCCGCCGGCTTTTGCGCTACGCCCAACCGTATTGGAAGCTCTTTGCCCTCGCCCTAATTTTGAGCGGCGGGATCTCCGTGATCGAGCTTGCGCTTCCTTACCTCACCAAGACGGCCGTGGATGAGGTGCTCGTGCTGCCTTGGGTGGAAGTGCAAAGCCCGACTCCACCTGTGCCGGATGCCCTGGAACTGGGCGAAGGCCGGTATCTTGTGCGGGATGCGGACCTTCCAGAGAAGGTACGGGAGGAGCTGGAGCAGCGCGGGGCGGTGGCCGGCCGTTGGCTTCTCATCCCTGCGGATGCACGGGAAGCCGAAGTGGCCCTCCGCCACCCTGACCTATTCCTTACCACATCCCAGGGCTATGCCATTCCTGAGGAGGGACTCAAGAATCTCCCCCGGGACGGGGTTTGGCGCCTGAGGAGGCCCCAGTATCAATACCTGGGCCTTCTGGCCTTGATTTTCCTGGCCTTCCTCCTTGTGCGGTTTGGGCTCACCTATGGCCAGGTGTACGCCCTCCAGTATGCGGGCCAGCGCATCATGTTCGACATGCGCCGGGAGATTTTTTCCCATCTTTTGCGCCTTCCCATGAGCATTCTGGACCGCGAGCCAGTGGGGCGCCTTGTGACGCGGGCCACCAACGATGTCGCCGCCATCAACGAGATGTACACCCGGGCCCTGGTGCACCTCATTCAGGACTTTTTCATGATGCTGGGCGTTTTGGCCATCATGTTCCGGCTGAACGCGCGGCTCACGCTGTTCCTCTTAGCCTTTGCTCCGGTGATTGGGGTGTTGGCTTTCTGGTTCCGCCGGAAGGCGCGGGTGGCCTACCGCGAAGCTCGGAAAGTACTGGCCCAGCTCAATGCATACCTCGCGGAGAGCCTCTCGGGAATGGCCGTGATTCAACTTTTCCGCCAAGAGCTGCGAAGCCTCAAGCGCTTTCAGGAAATCAACCGGGAGTTTTTCCGGGCCCAGATGCGCACGATCATGGCTTTCGGGCTCTTTCAGCCAGCGGTGGCGGTGATGCAAAACATCGCCCTCGCCTTCCTCATCTGGTACGGCGGCCGCGGGGTGCTGGCCGGGGTGTTCACCTTGGGCGGGCTCATCGCCTTCACCAGCTATATTCGCATCTTGTTCCAGCCCCTGGTGCGGTTCTCCGAGGAGTACAACGTGCTTCAGGCAGCGATGGCCGCGGCCGAACGCATCTTTCTCTTCCGGGACCTACCCCAGGAACCCCGTGGGAAAAAGCCTGTTCCAGCCCTGCGCGGGGAGATCGAGTTCCGCAACGTTTGGTTTGCCTACAACGACGAGGACTGGGTGCTGCGCGGGGTGTCCTTCCGCGTGCGTCCCGGGGAGAAAATCGCTATCGTCGGCCCCACGGGCTCGGGAAAAACCACGATCATCAGCCTCATCTTCGGCTTCTACCGCCCGCAAAAAGGGCAAATCCTCATCGACGGGGTTCCGCTTGAGGAGCTCGATCTTAGGGAATACCGACGGCACCTGGCCCTCGTCCCCCAGGACGTGTTCCTCTTCACCGGCAATGTGTGGGACAACATCCGCATGTGGAACGGGGGGCTGACCCAAGAGGAAGCAGAGCAAGCTGCCAAACTCGTGGGCGTGCACGACTATATTCTCCGGCTTCCCGAGGGCTACGCCACGGATGTGAAAGAGCGGGGGATGCGCATTTCTGTGGGCGAGCGGCAGCTTTTGTCGTTGGCCCGGGCCGCCGCTGCTGAGCCCAAACTTGTCGTCTTGGACGAGGCCACAGCCAATGTGGATTCCCACACGGAGGCCCTGGTGCAGGAAGCCCTGAGGACGGTGATGGCGGGTCGAACGACCTTAGCCATCGCTCACCGGCTTTCCACCATTCGGGACGCCGATCGGGTTTTGGTCATCCACGAGGGGAAGCTGGTGGAGGAGGGTACGCCGGAGGAGCTTTTGGCAAAAAAGGGCCTCTTCTGGGCTCTTTGGCAACTCCAGTTTGCGGGGGCTTCGGATTCTAGGGCCTGAGAAGGGCGGCGAGAATTTTCCGAAGCTCGCGCGGGTGGGGAAGGAAAAACCGAGCCTGGGTGTGCCCCTGGCCTACCTTGATCGTCCAGGCCTCCTGGGGCAAAGTGCGAAACATGTCCTCGTCGGTACGGTCATCCCCACAGGCCAGGATGAACTCCCAGCGTTTTCCCTCCAGCCATTTTCGGATGGCTTGGCCCTTGGAGAACGGGCCGGCTTTCACTTCAATGACCTTATGGCCCTCCAAAACTTGGAGTTCGGTGTGCGCGGTAAGCTCCACAAGGGTGGTTTTGAACTCGCGGATCAGCGTCTTGGCCACCTGCGGATTGGCCCGACGGTAGTGCTAAGCTAGGGTGAAGACTTTTTCCTCCACCAAAGAGCCGGGGAGCCGCTCGGCAAACTCCTCCACGATGGGTCGAATTCTTGTTTTCCAAGATGGGTCTACGTTTTCTCCCCAGGACCGCCAGGGCCGCCCGCTTTCCCTAATCCACCCTCCGTGCTCGGCCACCAAGCTCACCGGGAGGTGGCCAAGCCAAGCGTCCAGCACCCCCTGAGGCCGACCGCTTACCACCACCACCTCCGTGCCTGGGAGGGCAACCAGCCGGTGAAGAAGAGCTTTAAGCGCATGATCCGGCTTGGCCGCTTGGGGCTCGGAAACCAACGGAACCAGCGTGCCATCGTAATCGAGGAACAGAACCCGCGAAGAGGCCGCCTGGAAAGAGGCCACCAGCTGTTTGCGGACCTCAGGCCCAAGCGGCGCAACTTTGCGTTCGCCGCTTTCTTTCAAAGCCCGGAGGAAGGAGGAGGCCCAATGGTGTACATCATGGCGGCGCAAACGCTCTTGCATGGTTCGCATCCTGTGGGATTTTTCATCGTCGGGCATGGTGAGAGCCTTCTCGATAGCCTCCGCCAAGCCGGTCACATCGTGGGAGTTCACCAACAGGGCTTCCGGGAGCTCCAAGGAAGCGCCTGCGAATTCGCTGAGGACGACCATACCCCGTCCATCCGCTTTGCTCGCCACGTACTCCTTGGCCACTAGATTCATGCCATCCCGCAGGGAGGTCACCAAAAGAACATCCGCCGCATGGTACAGAGCCAAAAGCTCCTGGAACGGAAGCGTGCGGTACAGGTAGTGAATGGGCGTCCACCCTACCGAGCCGTGCTTGCCGTTGATCTGGCCGATGAGCTCATCCACCCGTTTTTTCAGCTCACGGTACTCTTCCACCCGCGTCCGTGACGGAACCAAAAGCATAAGGAAAACCACGCGCTCTTTGAACCGCGGGTTCCGGCCAAGAAATTCGTCGAAGGCCAAAAGCCGCTCCACCAAGCCTTTGGTGTAGTCCATACGGTCAATGGAGAGAAGGACCCGGAGTTCTCCGGACTTACGGATGCGGGCCACTTCCTTGGCTAGGGCAGGATCCTGGGCGCTTGAGGAAAAGCGAGCATAATCAATCCGCATGGGAAAAGCGTCCACCCGAACCCGCCGTTCGCCCAAGGCAATTTCACCGAGAATGTGCTCATGCCCCAACAGGGCATGGACGCAGTCCAGAAAGTGGGCGGCATAGCTAAAGGCGTGAAAGCCCACGAGGTCGGCACCTAGCATTCCTTGGAGGATCTCCTCACGCCAGGGGAGCGTACGGAAAAGCTCATAGGAAGGAAAGGGGATACGCAAGAAGAACCCAATTTTTGCAGGAGGAAATTCCTCACGCAAGAATTGGGGCAAAAGCAAAAGATGATAGTCGTGGACCCAGAAGACATCGTCCTTTGTGGCAATTCTGTGAAGGGCTTCAGCGAACTTCAGGTTGACTGTTCGATAGACTTCCCAAAAGCGCTTTTCGAAAACAGCATACTGGGGAAAGTAGTGGAAAAGAGGCCAGAGCGTGCGATTGCTGAACCCGTAATAGAAAGCGTGAACTTCATTCGCCGAAAGCCAAATCGGAAGAAAACGATGTTCCTCCAACACCTTGTGCACAGCGCTTCGACCCCGGTTCAACGACTCCCGCGCTGTGCCCGGCCACCCCACCCACAGGGTGTTTCCTGTGGCGTGGAACGAGGAAAGTCCGGTGGCCAACCCACCTACGCTGGGCTTAAGCTCCCACCCTTTTCTCCCTTTTTCTACGGATACGGGAAGGCGGTTGGAAATGATAATGAGCCGGCCCAATCAACACCCCCTCTTGAGCCTGACTGGAGTCTCTAGCGAGTTTTTTAACTGTACCCCAAAATAGCAAACTTCACAAATAGCCTAAATAAGTGCCCACAATCATCCCTGCACCAAGGAGGACCATCACCAGTCCGGTGGCAAAGTGGAGCCAGCCCAGTTTGGCCTTCCGCCAGCGCTCGGCCCGGGCGGTGGTGGTCACCCC
>JBBIVL010000048.1:0-11159 GCA_037439765.1 Candidatus Bipolaricaulota bacterium | reverse complement strand
GGTGCTCCCCGAGATAGATCTCCCTCTCCTCCCGCATAAGGCTCTCCAGAAGGTTCCGGACCATTATCTTGAGTTCCCCCGCGAATGCCTTTACGATCTCGTCACGTGTTTTCTTCTGCATGGTAGCTTTCCCTCCTTTCGAAAGGCTCTTCCAACGGGAAGGCTACCATGCTGCCCCACGGACACATTTGCCGTTACACTATCTTCCACTCGGCCACGCTTATCACCTTCTTTCACTCATTTAGCTCTTCGAGACATTTACGGATAGCGGTGAGCTCCTTTTCGGTGAGGCCCCAAAGTTGGGCGGCGAGCTGGCCAATTCGCTCCTCGATTTCACACAGGTTGACTACGTCGCCTTGAGCTGCAGCCTTATGAGCTTCGTGAGACGCTTCAGCTAAAGCTTTGTGCACGGGATCATTTGAGTTGTACTTGGGGATGCGGATGTGCTCAAGGATGTGCGGTGTTCCAAAACTCTTGCCTCCTTCCTGGGCGTAAGCACGGGCCGCGAAATTAGCCAAGGTAGAGTTGATGAGTGCACACAAAAAATAGGCTTCATCCTCTCCTTCAGCAGCCACCAAAGTCACAATGTGTTGGGGAATAATCGCTGTACCTTCTTTATGCGTAACAACAGCAGCTTCAAGTGACGACGCAATGTTGGGCCACACAACTTTCCAAGGTGCGAAGGTGTAGTCGCCGATATCGAACATGGAGTAAAAGGGACCTGTTTCTATTGTTTCGCCCGCTTTTGCCTTCCGGGTGAAGTAGCGCTGGAACGCAGCTCGCTCGCGGAGGATCGGCTCGAACCGCTGGAGATATTCCCAAGTTTTGGGGAAACGTGACTGCAACTCCTCTTCGGGAATTCCTCGTCGGGTTTTTGGATCCTGTACCATGAGAATGTAGGCCGAGGGCTCGGCGTGCCACCTTTTTACGTCCCGGCCGCGAAGAAGGGGATAGAGAAGATCGGGTTCAATCACCGCCGTAACTTTGGGGACCTCGCGCTTCGCGCCCTCCGGGATGTTTTCCACCACGACCAGCTCATCCGGCCGCCTCCCCACGATCCTCATCCAGTACACCCCATTTGCGCCGCCTGTGTACACGCCGGCATGAGCTACATAGTCGGATTTTCCAAGCACTTTCTTCAACGCAGTCAACAGGGGCTTACTGGCGGTAAGCCAGGGCGAGGTAGGATCTTTAGGATCCACGGGCACAGCGTGAAGCTGCTCGATTTTTGTGGCCACCTTCACCTCTTCCAGGGTGGAGTCGTAGGTGAACCGCGCTCCTTTTTTCTTCTTCCACACCGTGTATGGCACCGGGTATCGCGTCTCCTTCCCTTTGGAGATCACCATCACGGCGGTACGATTGGACGCGCCCTCGAACGGGTTCAAATCCACCATGTCGTCCACGTGGAGTACGCACAGGGGATCGCCATTCTCTCCGATCCTGAAACGGCGGAATCCCTGGCCCGCACCCGCGGTCTTGAAAAGGGATTGGGTGATCACAAAGCCTAGTTTTCCTTTGGGTTTCAGGAACCGATCTATCGCCACGTAAGCCATAAGCATGGCGATATCCTTTTTGCCCTTGCCGAGGATCACATCCATGCCTGTGTGCGGGAAAAGTCCGTAGCGATCCCAGAGTTTCTTTGTGTCGTTTCGATAACCGTCGGGAAGGTTTTCCCAGTTCACCCAAGGCGGGTTCCCTACGACGTAATCGAATTGGCCCACTGTGAGGGGCGCGAAGTTGTTGAGAAGAAGACGAGCCCAAAGCCCGTTTAGCCCACGCTGGTGCAGATCGAAAAGCTGATCATATAGTTTCCGTAACGGCCCTGCCGCTCTTCTCTGCTCTTCTTCGGATAACCCCAATTTTTCCGCTACGTTTTTCACGAATTCCGTAGGGGAAACCCCGCCTCTCAACGCCTCCTCCAGCATGACGCAGAAGCGGGCAAAGCGGCCATGAACGAACACAACCTCGGGGATTTGGAACACGCCCACAGCCGTCCGCACGTTGTAAAGACCCTCGGACTCAAGGTCCGCCCCTAGCTCCGGAAGGAGTACGGAATCCGCGAGGTACACGGGAATGGTGATCGGGCCAGGGATATGTTGGAGAAGTTCCCCCAAAGCCAGAAGATAATTCACGCGCGCGGTGATCACGGCCAGAGGATTGATGTCAAAGCCGACCACATTGGTGAGGATCGTCTTAAGAAGCTCCTTTCGGGGAAGCATGAGCTTTTCCCCGAGTTCCCGGTAGCGCTTGATGAGGAGTACGAGAAAAGTTCCTGAGCCACAGGCCGGATCAAGCCAGCGAAGTTTTGGAAGTCTTGCGCGCTGTCGGCGCAATGCGGCTTCGCTATCGTCGAAAAACTCGTTATCCACCATTTCCAAAAGACGCTGGGCCAGCCAGTCCGGAGTGTAGTACTCGCCCAGGTTGTGCCGGATTTCCCGGGGAAGGAGGTAGTGGTAAAGCTTCTTCAAAAGGTCGCGGGTCTCGTCGGGATCGATGCGGAGGGTGGTGGGATCGTACTCCTCAAGCCGCGAGAGGAGGGCGCGCACCGCATTTAGCACGGGCTCATCAAAAACGTAGAGGTACCAGGCGAAAAAGTCGCCCTCAAGGAGATTTTCAATGCGGAACACGTCGCGGAAGATGTCGCCATGCTCCATTTTGCGTAGGAGGGCATGAAGCTCGGTGGAGGAGGCCTGGCTTAACTCCTCAAACAAAGGGATGCCCACTTTCGGACTTAGGTACCGGGAGAGGGCAAGCCAGGCGATGAGCTTCGCAATAAGAGCGAAGTACGTGTGAAGAGCGAAGAAAAAGCGTTCTGCTTCCTCAGGGGTTTGGATCTCCAGCCCGGCTTTGGCCACCCACTTTTTGAGGGGCTCAAGCTTGCGGCCTCCGAACGCCTCCTGGTAATCGATGGCCTCGGAAAAGAAGACCCTCCATTGCTGGAAGAGCTTGGCCACCATCCCCTCGGGATCGGTGAGAACGGCTTTAGTAAGGGAGGCGTAAAGGGCGGCGATGGCCGCGCGGCTGCGCGGGTGCTCAAGACCAAAATCCCGCACCAGGGTTTCCGCGGTAAGAGCGGTCCCGGTAAGGCTGAAAATCCACCAAAGAAGATCGGCAAGGGCGGGCTCTTCTGCTGGTTGTGGCGACTCCGCGTGGACCCGGCCATCGCGCAGGCGCATGAACACAAGCTTTTGGCCGTCGAACACAACGCCACCCAATCGGCGATGACCTTCGCGCACGGAAAGCCCCTCCAAGTACTCAGCAAGCTGATTACAAGCGGAGGTCAGTGTGCGTGGGGAAGAAAGAATCCCAGGTTGTTTGAATTCAATCACGAGCTGGCCAAAGACCGCGTCGGCCCTTTTCCCCTCGGCTACCACGTACTCATCGCGCTCTCCTGCAGTAAGACCCACAGCGGCGGTGAATTCTTGCAATAGAGGCTGGACTCTGTGGCGAAGTTCCGGTTCATTGCAATCGGGAGGAAGATTCGCCAGCACCCTCGCGAGCTGACGCGCATATTCCCCCACCAACCGCTGCGTATCCCTAGAGCGTACCATCGCCGCGAGTATAGAAAAAGCCTTGCTCGCCGCCAACGTGATAAGGGGCCGATATCCTAGTCAAGACCGAGAAAAGTTTGGCGGAATAGAAGGCCTGTCAAGGCGAGGAAGAGGTATACTGGGCCAGTATGAAGCTGTGCATGATTGGGTACGGAAACGTGGGGCATGGGTTTGTGCGGGTGCTTCTTAGGCATGGCGCGTGGCTTAAAGAACGATTCGGGTTCGCCCCAAAAATTGTGGCCGTGCACGACATCCGTCGAGGAACCGTCCTTTGCCCCGAGGGCCTGGATCTCAAGGCTTTGGCCCACGCTTGGGAAAAGAATCGAAACCTCTCGGAGCTAGGTAAAACCGCGGCTGACCTTGATGCATTTGCGGTGATCCGGGAATCCGAAGGCGATGTGGTCTTAGAGCTCACCCCCACGGATTTGCGCACCGGCGAGCCTGCAGCCGGACATATTCGGTTCAGCCTCACCGCCAAAAAACACGTGGTCACCACGAACAAAGGCCCGGTAGCCCTGTTTGGAAAGGAGCTTATCGCCTTGGCCAAAGCAAACGGCGTCCAATTCCGATTTGAGGGGACAGTCATGGCCGGAACCCCGCTCTTCTCCCTTGTGGAATTTGCTTTGGCCACACCGGTCCAACGCGTGCGGGGAATCCTCAACGGCACCACGAACTTCATCCTCACCCAGATGGAGACGGGGAAAACTTATGAGGAGGCCTTGGCCGAAGCGCAAAGATTGGGCTACGCCGAAACAGATCCCACTGCGGATGTAGAGGGATTCGATGCCCTCGCGAAAGTCGTGATCCTCGCCAACATGGTGCTGGATGGAGATCTCCGCCCTGCCCAGGTTCCTTGCCAGGGGATCACCAAGCTCGATCCGACGGCGGTGAAAAATGCACCAAAAGAGGGGTTCCGCTGGAAGCTTGTGGCCGAGGCCCGCCGGACGGAAGGAGGGGTGGAGGCCAAAGTCGGGCCGGAACGGCTTCCCCTTTCCGATCCCTTGGCTCAAGTGGGCGGGGTCCTGAACGCCTTGACCTTGGAGCTCGATCCTTTGGGGGCCATCACCATTGTGGGCCCCGGGGCCGGGCCGGAGGTGACCGGCCATGCCATCCTTTCCGACCTTTTGGCCATCCATAGAGAACTGGAAAGGACAAATGTTGCACGTGACCGCGGCTTATAATGCGCTTCGCCCCCCTCATCCTGGCCTTCTCCCCCTTGAGGGGGAGAAGGGGGCTAGAACTTTGCTTACCCCTTCTCCTTGGGGAGAGGGCTGGGGTGAGGGGAGGCTGAAAAGTGGTTAGGATGGCTTACAAAGGCTATTTCTACCGAATCCTTGTAGTGAATCTTTCCCAGAGGACTTTTAAGGTTTGGGAGCCGCCGGAGGAACTTTGGACGCTCTTTTTGGGCGGAAAAGGCGCGGGATTGAAGATCCTCTATGACCTAGGGCTTGAACCTGAGCCCTTCTCCCCGGAAAACCCCCTCATCTTCATGACCGGACCGGTGACGGGAAGTTCCATTCCCACTTCGGCCCGCTCATGCGTCGTGTTCTTTTCACCCCTCACAAATTCCGCGGTGGACTCCCACGCCGGCGGACATTTTGGGCCGGCGTTGCGCAGGCTCGGCCTCGATGGATTCATCGTTCTTGGCCGCGCGGAAAAGCCTGTGTATCTGGAGCTTCGCCCCGATGGTCCCGTTTTCCATCCCGCGGAAAAGCTTTGGGGCCAGGGGATTTTTTCCACGGAGAAAGCCCTACGGGAAAGACATCCCGGCGCAGAGGTGGTTTCCATCGGCCCAGCGGGAGAAAAACGGGTGAGATTTGCCTGCATCGGCACCGGATTTTGGCGCCAGTTCGGCCGCGGCGGGGCCGGAGCGGTGATGGGCGCGAAAAATCTCAAAGCCATCGTGATTCCACCCAGCTCCGAAAAAGTTCCGATCGCCGACGAGGCCCGCTTTTCGGAGCTAAACCGGAAATTGGTCACGGATCTTCTTGCGCACCCCATGCGCAAAAAGCGGGAGGAACTGGGCACCACCATGTGGATCCGCATGGCCCAGGAAGCCGGTTTCCTTCCCACCCGCAACTTCCGGGAATGCCGATTCGAAGGATTCGAAGGGATCACGTCTCAGGCCATGAAGCGGGAACTTTCCTGGGAGCCGCGGGGATGTTTCAACTGTCCCATTCGGTGTGGGAAGCTTGCGCGCTGGGACGGTTTTGAGCTGGAGGGCCCGGAGTACGAGACCACCGCATTCTTGGGGGCCAACTGCGGGCTCGGCGAAGCGAAGGCTGTCGCCCACGCCAACTATCTCTGCGACGATCTTGGGGTTGACACCATCTCCACGGGAGTGGTGATCTCCTTTGCCTTGGAGGCTGCGGAGCGCGGCCTTCTTCCACTTCCGCAGCGGTTTGGCGACCCGGAGGGAATTTTCCAGCTCATTCGCATGATCGCTTCCCGGGAAGGCGTGGGCGATCTTCTGGCCGAGGGGACGAGGATCGCCGCAGAGAGGCTCGGCCCGGAGGCAAAGTATTTCGCGATCCAAGTGGGGGGAATGGAACTCTCCGGGGTGAATCCCAAGGGCTGCGCTTCCATGGGGCTTTCCCTGGCCACCGCAGATTTCGCCTCCCACACGCGGTTTTGGTCGGCAACCGCGGAAATGCAAGGGGCCCTCACCGTGGATTCCGTTCCCAAATTCGTGAAGGAAGGCCAGGATGAGGTAGCCGTGCGAAACTCCCTCATCGTCTGCGATTTTCTCCCGTTCGGATTTGACCGTTTAGCTCCGCTTTTCTTGGCCCTCACGGGAATGGAGGTCACGCCGGAAACCTTGATGCTTGCGGGTGAGCGCATCGAGAACTTGCACCGCTTGATCAACATTGCGCGGGGCCGGACGGAGGATACCCTTCCGGAGAGATTTTTCGCCGAGCCGCACGAGGCCGGGCTTTTCGCGGGACGGCGTTTCACCCCCGAGGATTTCCGGCGCTGGCTCTCCGAGTACTACCTCCTGCGCGGTTGGGACGAGAAAGGCCGTCCCACCCCGGAGAAATGTTCCACTTTGGGCCTTCCCGGACGTAAACTTGTGGACCTTTAGCCATGCAGCCGGGTCTGGGCTCCGGAGTTTTCCATGAGCCAGTTTTGCTCAAGGAGGTGTTGGGCTTCCTTTCGCCCGGGCCGGGGAAGCTCATCGTGGACGCCACGGTGGGAACTGGCGGCCATGCCGAAGCCTTCTTGGCCCAGGGAGCAAGAGTGATCGGAATCGATCAGGATCCCGAAAGTCTTGCGCTTGCCGGCGATCGCCTGCGGGCTTATGGAGAAAAATTCCAGTCTGTGCGGGGAAATTTCCGAAAACTTCGGGGGATTTTGGGTGAGCTTGGCATAACCAAGGTGGACGGGGTCCTTTTCGATCTCGGGCTTTCTTCGCTGCATCTTTCCCGTGCGGAACGGGGCTTTTCCTTCCAGCATGACGGTCCCCTCGATATGCGCATGGATCCCGATAATCCCGTCACCGCCGCGGATCTGGTGAACGGTCTTCCCAAGAGAGAGCTTGCGAGAATTCTTCGGGAATATGGGGAGGAGAGACATGCGGAAAAAATCGCGCGGGAGATCGTGCGCAGCCGGCCCATCCGTAGTACTGGAGAGCTGGCGCGCCTTGTGGCTCGCTGTTATCCGCCGGGAAATTATCGGATTCACCCGGCCACCCGCACCTTTCAAGCCCTAAGAATCGCCGTGAACGACGAGCTTTCCGCCCTCCGGGAGGCCTTGCCCCAGGCTGTGGAGGTCCTTTCCCCCGGGGGCGTGCTCTGTGTTATCGCCTTCCACTCCCTGGAGGACCGGATCGTAAAACGTTTCCTTAGGGAGGAAGCCCGTGCGGGAAGGCTAAAACTTCTCACGAAAAAGCCGGTGCGGCCGAGCCCGGAGGAGGTGGGGCGCAATCCACGGGCACGCTCGGCTCGCCTTCGGGCGGCCCAGGTGCCGGAGGTTCCCTCCCCATAAGCCCTGTGTCCTCGCCTTGGGTGCCCGGTCTCTTAGGCTTAGAAAATGGCGATGTTCTCGGGAGGCTGGGACAAGCGCGCGGTCTTCTTGCTGCTCCTTTTGGGGGCACTCGTGGCCGGCTTGGTTTTCCTGTACCTCTGGCAGGGCACGGTACTAGCGCGGCTGCGAGCGGAACGAGCAGCATTGGCGCTTTCCTTGGAGGAGCTCCGGCGCCAGAGCCTATTTTTAGAGCACCAGCTCCGGGAAGCCTACGCCCCGGAAACCCTGAGCGAACGGGCGCGCGCGTTGGGAATGGGGCCCGTGGACCTTTCTCGCATCCATTACCTGGTGATCGAGGATGAGGATGGCCATTAGGCGCGCTTCCTTGGTCTTCCTTTTCCTGGCCCTGGTGGGCTTGGCTATTCTCGCGCGTCTCTTTCAACTCCAGGTCCTTGAGTATCGGGATTGGGCGGCCCTGGCCCAGGCCATCCAGGAGGACGTGATCGAAATTCCCTCACGACGCGGAACCATCTACGACCGAAACGGGATCCCTCTTTCCTACGACATCCCTGCCTACTCCATCGCCGTGGATAACTACCACCTCACCAATCCCGAGCTTTTGGTGGAGCTCCTTGTGTGGGAGCTCGGGATGGACCAGGGGGAAGCCAAGGAAAAGGTGTACCGCACTGGCTATTTCACGTGGCTTGCCCGCAACGTGGATTTGGATGTGGCCGAGCGGTTTCGTTCCCTGGCCCAAGCGCGCAAAATTCGAGGGCTCCTTTTCTTCCCCACTTGGAAGCGTGCCTACCCTCAGGGCGCCTCCGCCATGGAAGTACTTGGCCTGGTGGGCGTGGATGGCGATGGCCTTTCCGGTTTAGAGCTCCTTTTTGACGCAGTGCTTCGCGGAAAACCCAGAGTGGTGCGCATCCTCAGGGCCGCCGACGGCAGCCCCTATGACCTTTGGGAGGAGGACCCCGGTTCTCCCGGCCAGGATCTTCGTCTCACGCTGGATTCCCGTATCCAGTGGATCTGTGAAGCCGAGCTTGACGAGACCGTACGCACCACCCCTGCGGATCGGGGTTGTGCGGTGATTCTCGATCCCCGCACGGGTGAGGTCCTGGCCCTAGCCCAATCGCCGCGCTACGACCCGAAAAACCCGGACATCGCCCTCCTCAAACCTTGGGCGGTCACGGACGTTTTTGAGCCAGGCTCCACTTTCAAAGGCCTTGTGGCCTTGGCGGCCTGGGATTTGGGATTGGTCTCGGAAACAGAAACTTTCGACGGATCCTCTCCACGGGTCGTGGCTGGGGTGGCCATAAAAAACGCGCAAAACAAAAGTTATCCCCCTCTAAATTTGCAAGATGCTTTGGCCCAGTCGGTGAACACGGTTCTGGTACAGGTGGCTCAACGGGTGGGCACATCCAAGCTTTACGAATATTTGCGGCGCATGGGGTTCGGCGAGCTTACAGGAATAGAGCTTCCGGGCGAGGTGGCCGGCCTTCTTCGTCCGCCGGAAAAATGGACGGAAGTGGATCTCGCGGTGAGCTCGTTTGGCCAAAGTGTGGGGGTGACGGCCATCCAGCTTGCAGCAGCTTATGCCGCCCTCAGCAACGACGGGATCCTCGTCAGGCCCCATTTGCTTCCCGGTGAGGTGGAGGTGCGTGGCGCTGTGGCCAAACCATCTTCCTGCAAGAAAATTCGGGAATTTTTGGGGTACGCGGTGAACACCGGGACGGGCTCGCCCGCGAAAGTCCCGGGATTCAACGTGGGTGGGAAGTCCGGGACCGCCCAAATTGCCCTGCCGGGTCAGGGTTACGTGCCCGGGTACATCACGACGGCCATGGCCGCTTTTTTCCCCTGGGAGTCCCCACAGTACACGATCGTGGTGGTCTACCAGACAAGCAAAACCGAGGATTTTTGGAGCGGAACCACGGCGGTGCCCTCGGCCGGCCGCATCATCCGGGCCATGGCCGAGATGGGCCTCGTCTATCCACCGGAGACCACGGCGCTGGGCCGATCGGGATAAGTTAGGAGAAGATGTCCGTCCCAGCCGTCCATGGCCTGGGCCACCGTCTCCAGGGCCACGGAAGGGCTGTTGTTCTCCTGGGAAAGGTGGGCGAGGAACACGGTTTTCGCCCAATCCCGCGTGGCCCGGAGGGCCTGGGCGGCCTCGTCATTGGCCAAATGCCCAAGGGGGCCAAGGATCCGCATCTTGAGCGGCCAGGGATACGGCCCGGAAAGAAGCATCCCCAAATCGTGATTCGTCTCAAACACCAGGATTTGGCAGCCTCTTAGGGCTTCCATTACGGTGGGAGTGACCTGGCCAAGATCTGTGACGATCCCGATTCTTGTGCCGTTCAGGTCTATGCGAAGCCCGGTGGGCTCCCGGGCATCGTGGGAAAGGGGGATGGGAAAGAATTTGGCCCCGAGGAGTTCCAGGCCCGGGTGGACCGGGAGGCCCTTTGTGCCCAGGGCAAGGAGGGTACCCGGGCTTCCCATCACCTTCGCCCCCCGGCGCCGAAGCGTATCCAGGCCGCGCACGTGGTCGGCATGCTCGTGGGTCACGTACACATACCCCAGCCCACGCAAAGAGAAGCCGGCGCGGGTGGCTCGGGCCGAGAGGTCCCGCCAGGGAAGGCCGCAATCCACCAAAAGAAGGCCCTCCCCTGTGTCCAAAAGGAGGGCATTCCCCGCGGAGCCGCTTCCCAAAACACAAAGTTTCACTGCTGATCGCGTCCCGTTAGGGCCTGGAGGATCTCCAGCGGAATCGGAAACACGATGGTGTTCGTTTTTTCCGCGGAAATCTCGGTGAGGGTCTGAAGGTAGCGCAGCTGCAAGGCGCCAGGCGACTGCTGCATGATGGCCGCAGCTTCCCGCAGCTTTTCCGCAGCCTGGAGTTCGCCTTCAGCGTGAATGACCTTGCTGCGGCGTTCCCGCTCGGCCTCCGCCTGCCGGGCAATGGCCCGCTGCATCTCCGCCGGGATTTTTACGTCCTTGATCTCCACGGTGATCACCTTCACGCCCCACGGATCAGTGTGCTCGTCGATGATCTTCTGGAGTTCACGGTTCAAGCGCTCCCGCTCGGTGAGGAGCTCGTCTAGTTCAGATTTGCCTACCACAGAACGAAGGGTCGTCATGGAGATCTGGCGGGTGGCTTCGACGAAGTCCAACACTTCCACCACCGCCGCGGTGGGGTTCACCACCCGGAAATAGACCACGGCGTTCACATGGACGGGCACGTTGTCTTTAGTGATCACCTCTTGCGGTGGCACGTCGAGGGTGATCGTGCGCAGATCGACCTTCACCATTTTGTCCACAAAGGGGATGATGAAGAAAAGGCCCGGACCTTTGGCGCCGATGAGGCGGCCCAGGCGGAAGATCACGCCCCTCTCATATTCCCGCACGATGCGGATGGCGCTGGCCAAGAGCATGAGAACCAGAGCCACCAGGACAATAATCCAAAATGTGCCAGTCATCGGGCACCTCCTTGCCTACCCCCATGATAGACGCCTACCATCCCTTTGCCAAAGGAGGGACGATGCGTAAACCGTTGGTGGCGGCGAACTGGAAGATGCATAAGACCCTGCGGGAGACGGAGGAGTACTTGCGTCGACTTTTGGAGCTAATTCCCACGGATCCGCCCGT
>JBBIVL010000047.1:0-11215 GCA_037439765.1 Candidatus Bipolaricaulota bacterium | reverse complement strand
ATATCTCCACCGCCGGCCAGTCCCCGGGCGGGAAAAGTCCCAGCACCCCAAGAAAACCGCCGGGAACGCGGTCCACGTGGGCCGGGATCACCAGGCCCTCCCGGGCCAAAACCCTGGCCACCACCTCCGCCAAAGGTAATGGGACGGGCGAAAGAAGAAGCTTCTCCACCGCGCGCACGATCTCGTCCTCCTCGTCCACCACCAGCTGATCCCCGAAAAGCTCAGGGTCGTTGGGGATGGCAGGAAGAAGGGCGTAGAGCTCCTCCTGGAGAGAAAGACAAGGCTCCTCTTCGGGGAAGAGGGCGAGGATCTCCACCTCTTCTGCGGTCTGGATCTCCATGCCCATGAGCACCACGGGATCGTCCTTGGCTGCTCGGCGCACGTACGTTCCGTTTTCGCCAGCATTGTGGTCGCACACGGCGATGAGATCAAGGCCGGCCCGGCGGGCTGCCTCCACGATGCGCCGCGGGGACATGGCCAAAGAACCGCAGGGCGAAAGGGTTGAGTGAATGTGGAGATCGGCGCGCACCCACCTCATGGAAAAAGGAGCTTGTGGAGCCTCCCTGCCGTGTGGAAGGCCTCCGCAGGGGAAACGAGGAGGTTCACCCCCTCCTCCCGCGCTTTGCGCACCACTTCCGGACCAGGACGGAGGCCCCGCACGAACACAACCCCGGAGAGTTCCCGCAATTTGGCCACAGCCACCACGTTGAGGTGCCGCTGGTGGGTAAGCCAAAGTTCTCCAGGTTCGGCGTGGGCAAGGACGTCGGAGAGGAGATCGGACACGTAGCCATCGGTCACCTCCACCTCGGGGCGAGCGCGCACCAGAAACTCAAACCCCAGCTCCTCCGCCACCTCCGCTAACTTCATCCCTCCTCCTTCGGATCACCGCCCGAATCACCGTTCCCTCGCCCGGCCGGGAGCGGATCTCCAGGTGGTCGGCATTGGCCTCCATATTGGGCAGGCCCATGCCCGCGCCAAACCCCATCTCCCTGGCCCACACCGGAGCGGTGGAGTATCCCGGCTGGCGGGCCAGCTCCACATCGGGGATCCCCGGACCTTGGTCGGAGAAAATGAGCTCCACCCGGTCATCGTACACAAGGAGGATGACGCGCCCGCCGGGGGTGTAGAGAACCATGTTCATCTCCCCCTCGAAGCACACGATGCCGGCCCGCCGTACCACCTCGGGCTCGATCCCAAGCCTGCGCAGGACCCGCTGAACTTCGGTGGAGACCGCGCCTGCCCGCTCCAAGTCCAACCCAACCACGAGGAAAACCGCCCTATGTTGGAGGGGAGCTGGACCGCTCATGCTCGAAGGGGAGGGGTTTGCGCTTGGCGGGCGGGAGGCCGCGGGTCCAGAGGAGCCCGCAGGCCTCGTACATGGTGCGGGAGGTGGCGAGAAGGGGGATGCCGGCCTGGGCAGCGTAGTCCACGATGGGCTTGGCCGGAAGTTTTCCCCGCACGAACAACACCGCCGCCAGGCTCATCACCTCCGCCACCCGTACCACCTGGCTCGTGACTGTGCCGGTGATGAGGAGCACCCCCTCCTCCCGCACCATGGCCAACACGTCGGACAAAAGATCGGCGGCAAATGCAGTGCTCACCTCTCGCTCTGCCAGATCCCCTCCGGCCAGGAACCGGGCCTCCACGAGCTCCGCCACCTCGCGCAGCTTCATCCTAAGCCCCAAACTTGCTACCGAAATCGCAGTACCCCAAAAGTTGGGGAAGGAGCCGTCCGGAGAAGCGGCCGAGGCCCCCCTCGCCCGCGGCCCGCTCGCTGAAGGTGCGGGTGCGGTCGGGCCGGATCGCCGGACCAAAGAACAGGGCTGGGACGGGGTCCGCCGTGTGCTCCCGCACCGCCGGGGGGGTGGTATGATCCCCGGAAACGCAAATGTGCAGCTCCTTGGGCATCCGAGAGAGGAGCTCCCCGAAGAACTCGCGGTCCACCCGCTCGATGAATGCCCGTTTCCCCTCGGCATCGCCGTCGTGGCCGGCGTTGTCCGTGCCTTTGATGTGCACGAAAACGAGGGCGAACGAGGCGAGGGCCTCCAGGGCGGCCCGGGCCTTGGCCCGAAGATCAGTCTTGAGGTCTCCGGTGGCGCCGGGAACGGAAAGGACCTCCATCCCGGCCAGGCGAGCCACTCCCTTGTACAGGGCGCCGCCGGCCACACAGGCCGCGCGGATCCCATAGGTTTCGGTCACGGGCACAAGATGGGGCATGACCGCCGCGCCCCGCAAAAGCAGAGCGTTCCCCGGGAGTTTCCACTCGGCAAGGCGTTTCTTGTTCACGGGGTGGTCGCGCAGGGCTTCGTAGGCCCGGCGGGTGAAGGCGTTGAGGATCTGGGCAGTGCGACGGGCGGCTTCGCTTTCCTCCAGGCCCCTCGCCTCGGCCACGGGCACGCCCATCTCGTGAGGATCCGTATCGGAAACGGCAGCGGACAGGTTCTCCCCCCGCAGGATGAGCGCCCCTCGGTGCTCCGTGGAGGCCCGGAAGAAAAACTCCACCCCGAAATCCCGCAGGGAAACGGCGTTCACCGCCTCCTCAAGGAGTTTTCCCTCTTCGAGGCGTCCGGCGCGGCGATCCACAACGATGAGTTTCCCGCCCCGCTCCTCCACGGTGGCGAAATTGGCGCGGAAACAAACATCGCCGCCGCGCACCTCCATGCCGATCCCCAGGACCTCGAACGCGCCACGGCCGGTGTAGACCTGAAGCGGGTCGTACCCGAAGATGGAAAGGTGGGCGGTGTCCGAGCCGGGGCGGATCCCAGGGGCAATGGGATCCATGAGGCCCAAGGCCCCTTGCGCCGCGAGTTCGTCGAGATTGGGATGGGCGGCGCGTTCCAGGCAGGTCGCGCCCCCCAAATCCGTGGGACGCCCACCCAACCCGTCCAGGATCACGAGGAGCGCCGGCATCCTCCCTCACTTCCCCTGAACTTCCTTAAGAAGAGCGTCAGCCTTGACCCGACAGTAGCTGTTCATGAGCGGGTAGGGCTCATTGGGGCCGGCAAGGATGGTTTCAAGTACCGCGCGGGCCTCCGCCCAAAGCTCCTTAGGGATGAGGTAGTACTGCACGTAGAAAAGCGAGTTTTCCAAGTAATCGCCATGGTTCTCCATGGCCTCCGTAAGGAGCTCCCGGGCCTTCTCGTAGTCTTTGGCGAACGGGTGTTTGGCGTGGTAGCCGGCCAAGGCCCGAAGCGGCCCGCCTGCGAGATATCCGCGGTCGAGCTCCATGCACCGGCTCATGAGGGCATTGAGTTTCTTGTCGTCTCCCCGCAGGGCTGCAGCGATGAGCCCAAACGCCCCGCCCAGCTCCACCTTCCGGGCCCAGTTGGCGTAGGTCCAGTACAGGGCCTCCACGTCGGAGCTGGTGGCCACCGCCTCTACAAATCCCTTCTCCCGCTCCACGCGCACGAACTCCGCGCTGGTGCGCAGGGAACGTTCCCCGTAAAGCTGGCCTTTCTCGTGGAACTCCTGCTTTTCCCGCTCGGGGAGGAAAATGTCGGCCAATTCGTAGTAGGTGCGGGCCAACATGTTGAGGATGTGGGTGTTCTGGGGATCCAGGTTCAGCGCCTGCGTGTAGAGCTCAATGGCTTCTTCTAGCTTTTCCCGTAGCGTCCCGGCGGTCTCCGGGGTGTACGGGGAATTCCACACCTCTTGGAACAGGGCATCTGCCTGAGCCACAACCTCCGTCACTTGGGCCAGGCCAAGGCCGCCGAACAACGCCATGAAAACCACCAAAATCCCTAGCTTTTGCATCGATTCACCTCCGGTTGCCGGGAACTATAGCCGTTTATGTGCCCGCAGGCTAGCGTGGACTTTGGACCAGGGCCGTGGTATAGTGGCGAACACAAAGGAGGTGGCATGGCCCTGAAAGTGGATCAAGATCTGTGCACCGGTTGTGGGCTTTGTGCCCAGGTTTGCCCCGAGGTGTTCGAAATCGGTGACGATGGCTATTCCCACGTGATCAAGGGTGCGGACGAAACCCTCCCCTGTGTGGATGAGGCCATCGACCAATGCCCGGTGGGAGCGATTAGCCGCTGAGATCCTGCGGCGTGGGAAAAACGATAAAAGCTCCGGCATGTGGGCCGGAGCTTTTTGCTGTTTCGCATGAGAAAGGCCGGGAGCTGGGGAGCGTTGGTCCTGGGGGTGGTGGCCCTGTCCTGGGGCGGCCCGCTGGTGCGATTCACCACAGCACCTGCCCTCACCGTGGCCGCCTGGCGCCTGATCCTGGCCTTCGCCCTCCTCCTCCCGTTTGGGCTGCGCGGCTGGTCTAGAAAAGAAGCGCCCCTCGCCATACTCGCCGGGGGTTTCCTCGCCGCCCATTTTGCCCTGTGGATCCAGTCCTTGCGCCTTACCTCCGTGGCCAGTTCCGTGATCCTGGTGAACACCAACCCCCTCTTCGTCGGCCTTTTTTCTTGGCTTTTGGGGGAAAATCCGGGGCGATCTTTTTGGCTCGGTGTCTTTCTTTCCTTGGCGGGCACGGCCCTCATCGGGGCCGGCGATGTCTCCCTGAGTTCCCAGGCCCTGCTCGGCGATATCCTGGCTGTGGGAGGCGCCCTGGCCGCCTCGGCGTACCTCCTGGTGGGGCGCCGGGCCCGGAAAACCATGGACCTTCTTCCCTATGCCTCTTTGACCTACAGCGTGGCGGCGCTGCTCCTTTTCCTCCTGGCCGCGGCGCTGGGAACAGCTCTCCCCAGAAAGTCGGAGTGGGGTTGGCTTTGCCTTCTCGCTCTGGGGCCCCAAGTTCTTGGCCATACCACGGTGAACTGGGCTCTGCGGCGGTTTCCCGCCACGGCCGTAGCCGTTACTATCCTCGGCGAGCCCGTGGGTGCGGCCCTGTGGGCCTTCTTCCTCTTTGGGGAAGGGCTAGGTCCCCTGCAGGGTGTCGGCATCGGCCTTGTCCTCCTCGGTATCCTTTGGGGGCTCCGGTCGGTGAAAATGTGAGCTACCATTGAGGGTCATGGACGATCTCAAAGCGCGGGGTAGAGAAAAGATCCGCTGGGTGCGGGAACACATGCCGGTTTTGTGCCTTCTTGAGGAGCGCTATGCCCAAGAAAAACCCCTTTCCGGGAAACGGGTGGCCATGGCCATTCATCTCGAGGCCAAGACAGCGCGCCTCGCCCTGGCCCTGAAGGCCCTGGGAGCGGACGTGGCCGTCACCAGCTCCAACCCTCTTTCCGCCAAGGACGACGTGGCCCAGGCCCTTTCTGAGGAAATGGTCGTGTATGCTCGGGGTGAGGCCACCGAGGCGGAATACCACGCTTTTCTCCTCAAGGTCCTCTCCGTCCGCCCCCACCTTGTTCTCGACGATGGCGGAGACCTCTCTCACCTTCTCCACGGAGAGGCCTGGGACTTGGGACGGGAGACGCTTGGCATCTGTGAGGAGACCACCACGGGGGTGGTTCGCCTGCGAAAGCTCGAGCGCGCCGGGAAATTGCAGTTTCCTGCGGTGGCGGTGAATGACGCCCAAATGAAGTCCCTTTTCGACAACCGCTACGGCACGGGCCAGTCGGTTTGGGATGCGATCATGCGCACCACCAACCTTCTTTTGGCCGGAAAGACCGTGCTCGTGGTGGGGTTTGGCTGGTGTGGGAAGGGTCTGGCTCAGCGGGCGCGGGGCCTGGGCGCCGAGGTCCTCGTGGCCGAGGTGGACCCCGTCAAGGCTGCGGAAGCGGTGATGGAGGGTTTTCGCGTGCTGCCTGTGCGCAGAGCCCTGCCCCTGGCGGATTTCGTGGTCACTGCCACCGGATGCGCGAGCGCCGTGACTTTCGGCGACCTTCTCGCCGCCAAAGACGGATGCATTCTGGCCAATGCGGGCCACTTCGACGTGGAGATCGAGGGGAAAGCCCTCTATGCCCAGGGCCGGGTGCGGCGGGTGCGCGAGCACGTGGAGGAAATCCTTCTTCCCAACGGGAAACGCGTGTACATCCTGGCCAAAGGGAGGCTCGTGAACCTAGTGGCCGGCGATGGTCATCCTGCAGAAATCATGGACCTCTCCTTTTCCTTGCAGCTTCTCTCCCTCCTTTGGCTGGCCCGGGAAGGAAAAAACCTTGCCTCCAAGGTTTACCCGGTGCCTCAGGAGATCGATGCGGAAGTGGCTCGCTGCTTCTTGCAGAGTCGGGGGGTGGAGATCGATGCGCTCACTCCCGAGCAGCGGGCCTATTTGGGCCTGGCCTAAGCAGGGGAGGCTGCTCGCAACTTCTCCAGGAGCAGAAAAACCGCCACGCCGAAGGCCACGGCCACGTTCAGGGACTCCTTTTGCCCGTACTGAGGGATTTCCACCACCAGGTCGGCCGCAGCGAGCACCCGCTCGTCCACCCCGCTCACCTCGTTTCCCACCACCAGGGCCAGAGGAAAGTGCTCCTTCTGCACAGCCTGAATGGGTAGGCTCCCCTCGGTGATTTCCAAGGCGGCGATGCGCCAGCCCTCTTGTTTCAGGGACTCCACGGCCTCGAGCGTGTCGGGGAAATAGCGCCAGGGCAAGAGTTGGGTTGCGCCCAGAGCTGTTTTTTCCACCTCCTTGTGGGGTGGCCGGGCGGTGATCCCGCACAGGATGAGTTCAGAAATGTAGGCGCACTCCGCGGTGCGGAACATGGCCCCTACGTTATAGGCACTACGAATGTTGTCGAGAACAGCAACGATGGGGAATCGCCGAGACGGTCGGAGTCTTGCCCAGTGTTCGTGCTTCTCGGCGTGGGTGAGCTTGCGCACAGCCTATCCCTGACCGGGACTTTCCGAGCCCGGCTTCACGGGGACCAGGATATACCCGTGTTCCGCATCGCCAAAGCACCGATACCCCTGCGGTCCCCAGTACCAAAGGTGCAGGGCGATGTACGCACAGAATAGGGCATCGAGCAGATCCTCGAGACTTTTCAGAGCCCGTCCCTTTTTCGCAGCCGGGTCCAGACTAAGGATCTCCGGAGCCTCCAAACCAGGGGTGGCTTTCTCCAAGGAGAGCAGAAGCTCCTGATACCGGCGGAGCTCCTCCCAGCGAAACGCGAGGGAACGTGCCGGTCGGGCTTTGTACCGGAGGATCTGCCGAAGACCAAAGAGCTCGACCATGGCCGGGTGAGGAAAAACTTCCACCACCTGCCGGACGGGCTTTTGGGCGGCCACCTGGGGATGATGGCGGAAACCGCGGCGGCGGAGTTTCCGCACCAGCACCTCGCCCCGTACCACCGGCCCCAGGCGCGCGCGGTTGGCGGGATAGGCTTGGGCCTGGGACCTCCTGTAAAAGCGGGAGAGCTCCCGATCGCAAGGTCTTGTTCCCGTCTCGTTGGGCACCAAAAGCGGGGCATCCACGGCCACGAGCGCCGCACCGGCGCCGGTGGCTTCCGCAACGAATTTTAGAATCTCCGAGTCTGCACGGAGCCGCTCGGCCCAGCGAAAAGCTCGTCCTGTTTGGCCATCCCAAGCCAAAGCCACCGCGGCGGACGGATTGGCCGCGGACCAGGCCAGATCCAAACCAACGAACACCAATTTACGGAGCCAGCTCTGCAGGAAGGATGGAGAGGCGATACGTGCCTGATCCCGCACGCCAAACAATGCGCACGAAAAAGCCGCAGGTTGCCCCGCGGAAACACTCGGTGAGGCCGTCGGGAATGGTCACGCACTCCACCCCAGCTTGGCAGGGAGCGGTGAGCACCGCTGGCCCCGCTACTTTCAAGCACGCCCCCAGGGTTGTGCCGCACGGGTCGTGGACAAGATAGAGGTCGACGACCAAGTCCCCCAAGGCCTCGAAATACACGAGGCGACCCTCCCCTTTGGGGACGGAAAACTTGTACCAGTCCTGGTAGTCGCTGGGGCCCATCTCCCCCACGAAATGCCCCAGGTCCAGGCCCTGGGCGTCACCCGGGCCCAGGGTCTCAAGGAGAGCCAAGCGGGGCACCATCAGAAGGTCTAGGTCCGGTGGAACACATTCCCCGGGAAGACCCCCTTGGGAGCACCCGAAGAACAAACCGATTTGGCAGGCTGTGCTCGGCTGTGGCGGCGGAGGGGGAGGCAGTGGGGGGAGTGGCGTGGGCGGTGGAGGCAAGGGTGCAACCTCCACCGCCGGCGGGCGGAGGTACACGGAGAACTGGGAAAAGCCCACCCAGGGTTCGCAGAAAAGCGCCCGCCGCACCACGAGGAAAAGCTCCGCGCCGCTGACATCCAGGGGTATTTCGCCGCGTACCGTGCATGCTCCGGGCTCGGTTTCCCGCAGGAGCAAGAAACCCCAATCCCAAGGCTCATCCCAAGCCCCGCGCCAAAACACCTGCACCGTCACATCCCGTTCACACCCGGGTCCCGTACACGGGTCCTCCCGGAGGCCTTCGAGGACCAGGGTCCACGAACCTGGGGTGAGGCCCGCAAAGTGCCAGGAAACCGTGGCGTACAACCGTGCATCCGTGAGCCAACATACTTCCCCCTCCATCTGGCCCGTGCAGGTGAAGGAGACGGGGTAGATATCCCCGGCCCAGGCCCCAAAAGCTGCCAGCACACTGAGGGCTACGAAAAATGCACGCACCCTGACCCCCTTTAGCTACATTCTACGTCCCTGGGTTCGCTTGGGCCAATCGAGCCAAAGCCTCCCATAGAGCAGTGTAATCTGCCCTAGGATTCCAGAAAAGGTACCCATCGGCTCCGCTGGCCTCCGCCGCCCGGATCTGGGCCCCAATGTATTCAGGTAGATCCATCTCCGCCGGAATGGCCATGGAGAAGGCCTGGAGATACGGACGCAAGAGGCCCTGGACCCGGGATTTCCCCAAGCTCATGGTGCGATACACCGTTCCGTAGGGGTCGGCCTTGAGCTCCGCTTCCACGAAATGGGAGGGATAAAGCATGGGCGAGATCACGTGCACGTGGCGGGCGATTCCCTCGAGATGTTGGCCGATGGGGTCAATCCTCTGGGCGTTCCAAGGCCACAGCACCCGGCCAAACAGGTCGGCCGAAATGGGGAGCGAAAGCGCAGCTCGCGCGCGCGCGAGAAAAGCCTCCACCGCCGCGCAGCGGGCAGAGTAGTCCGGCCCAATCGGCCCGTCATCGGGGAAGCGGATGTAGTCGAATTGGATCTCATCCACTCCCAGACTTTCCACTTCACGAGCGATGGCCAGGTTGTACGCCACGGCCGCCTCCACTGTGGGCAAAACCCAAGGAGCGGGTGTGCTCCCCACATGCTTGGCCAAAAGAGGATCGTAGAACACCACCTGCCGGGCGATCACGTAGAGCCCATTCTTATGGAGCTCAGCTACAAGCGCGGGAAGGTCCAGGACGGGGCGAACGGCACCGAGAATTTGCGCCAGTGGAACCTGGGAAGCGTAACAAACCTCGCCGTGGTTGTTCTTGACGTCCACCACCACCGCGTTGAGTCCGAACCTCCGGCTTTGGGTGATTACCTGGGCCAACAGGGCGGGCTCCGCTGCCGCCGGGGCTGGGAGGTACACCCCTTTCCGATCGTGGATGGGTGGAGAAATCGCGGCCGGAGCGAGGGTTCCCGAGTAAGGTGGGTTAAGCCCCTCCGGCGGACCGGGCGCCTGGCCCAAAAAGGAAAGCGCGAACACCGCAGCGCTGAGGACAAGGAACCAGAAGGCAGTTTTCATCGAGAACGAGAGTACCTCCTTAGTGAGTGCGTTTTGGCGCAGCGTTCACCCTTGGGGAGCCCGTTTGTCCGTAGCGCGATCCACACAGGCCTCCTTGTGGCCGGGGAGGGGCCAGGTAGGATTTGCACCATGTCCTTGGAGTTTTTCGGAAACGGCCGCCGCTTTCGCACACAGGCCTTTCTGTTCGATAAAGACGGGACGCTGATTAGCTTTGACCACTGGCTGCAGGTAATGGCCGAGCGCGCCCGGCGGCTGAGTTCCGCTTTGAGCCTTTCCTCCTCGCAAAGCGCAGCCCTGGCCAGCTTCATGGGGGTTAGGAAGGAGAAGTCCGGGGATTGGGGCATCATCCCCCTCCCGCGGTCGGAGGCCGAGGAAGCCACGGCCCTTTTCTTGTCCCGAGCGGTAAAGGGGGATTTCCCGGAAATACTTTCCCTAGTGAAGAGAATCTTTGCCGAGGTGGACCGAGATTTTCCGTTTGAAAGGCATTTGCGCCCCACACCGGGGGCGGAGGAGCTCCTGCGCCGGATCAAGGAGGCCGGGGGCAAGGTGGGCGTGGTGACCCACGATCTGGCCGCGGCGGCTCGCCTGCACCTCATGGCCCTAGGCTGGGAGAAATGGATCGATGCCGTGGTAGGCCTGGACCTCTGCCCGGTGAGAAAACCCGCGCCCGACCCGATTTTGCAGGCCTGTGCCTTAGTCGGGGTGAAGCCTGAGGCCAGCGTAATGGTGGGGGATACCCCAAGCGATCTTCAGGCCGGTCGCGCTGCCGGCTGCCAGGCCGTCATCGGCGTTCTCACCGGCCTTGGCCGCGCCGAGGAGCTTGGGCCCTGGGGCGACCTCGTCCTCCCCGACCTTTCGGGAATTCAGCTAGCCTAGCCGCCGGGCATTTCTTCGTTGTTGCGGAGTCCAGCGGGTGAGGCCTCTCCCTCGTTTTGGAACTCCCACAACTTGCCGGAAGGAAGCGGTTTCGGGCGTGCGTCCACCCCTTTCCACCCGAGACGGGAAGAATGTCCCCTTTTTGGGTGTTGACAACCATTGGCGGAGGGTGTATATTTTAGACGTCGCCCCAAAGAGACCTTGGCAAAGGTCTTTTTGGGGAAGAGGTAGAATTTGTCCAAACTATAAAGGAGGGGATTCGAATGAAGTGGGTTCCGGTCGTGGAGAAGGCGGAGCGGCGGGCGATGAAGGTCGTGGGCGTGCGGGGCATTTCCATCCTTTTGGCTCTTCTCACCCTACTCCTTCTGAGCGGGGCCTATGACAAGTGGACCGGGGGATAGATCTTTAGCGGGGAGACAAAGGTAAGGTGGAAGCAGCACAACGGACCAGAGGGTCCGTTGTTTTTTTGTTATAGTGGTCCTTTGTGGCCGACTTTCCCCGAAGGGTTTGGTTTTACATCGCGAGCATCACTGCGTTAGGGATTGGCCTTGCCGTTTGGCAGCTTTGGGGCCTTGAGCTCTCCTCGACCATCCTTTTGGCCTGGCTTGTCCTGGGCCTCCTCGATCTTCTTTGCGAACTGTACGAAGTCCAACTCATGCCTATCCACAGCACCTCAGCTGCAATTGCGGTAGGAGTAAGCGCGATCCTCGTTGGTGGACAACAATTAGGCCTTTTGGTGGTTCTCACCAGTTCCACCCTTGCCG
>JBBIVL010000046.1:0-11302 GCA_037439765.1 Candidatus Bipolaricaulota bacterium | reverse complement strand
CCTTGGCGAACTCAGGCTCAGCCCCCTCTTCCATCATTCGCTTGTGCGCATCTCTTACCTTCTCCGCAAAAGTGATGAGGGCCAGCTTCTGCCGGGCATTGAACAGGTCGCCCCACTTTGTAAAGCCGTAGCGCTGAACGCGGAAACCAAGGGTTTCTTCAGGTGGCAATGGTTCATCTGGCACGGGATCCATGCCCCATTCCGCCCAGAGGGTTTGGCGCTTGATCTCCAGGGCTTTCTCCGCTTCCCGGTAGGCTTCCATGTCGCGCTCCGTGGCCAGGCGGTAGGTTTTACCCGCACGGCCGGGATGGTGCAGGACCACAGCCACCATGCGCTGGCCGGCCTTACCCTCGCGAAAGAGCCTCCGAGTCGTCTTGTCGTCGATCGTGCCGCCGCAGAGGGGACAGCGCACCCGAGCCCGGGAAACCGTGCCTTCTTCGGGGTCAAAATCGATGGCTTTCCCCTCGACGAGCTCGAAGTCCACCCAGGGCTTGGGCCCCTCACCCTGACCCTCTCCCCAGAGGGGAGAGGGGATAGCGGAGGGTGAGGGGGAAAGAGGTTTGCGGGGGATCATGCGCAGAGCGATGCGGCGATTGGCCTTCTTGGCAAGCCAGGTCTGGCGCATGAGGGGAATCTCCGCCCCGCAGGCCGGATTCTGGCAAGGAATGGTGCGGGCCCAGATGTAGCCCACGGGAATGGCTCCGTCCTCATCGGGCGGATAAAACTGCGCGAGCTCTTTGCGCGCCTCCTCCAAAACCCATTGGCCCCATTTGCGCACGGCCTCGAGGAGCTCTTTTCCGTAGCGTTGGGGATACTCCAAAACGCACTTCAGGATGAGCACGGCCACGGGGTTGTAATCGAGGGCATACGTTTCGCACCCCAAGCGCAGGGCCTCGAGAGGGATGGAACCACCGCCGGCAAAGGGATCGAGAACTTTGGGAGGCCTTCCGCCGTGGGCGTTGCGGATGCGCTCCATTATTTCCGCCAACACTTTGCGGTTCGGTTCATTGTTTTGGGAGACAAACTCCCACGGCGCAATGTTCTTTAGGAGCTCCAAGAGCTTCTCGCGTTCCTTGGGGTCCTTGGGGGCGGGGACCAGTGCGGCGAGGGCGGTGGTGCGGGAGGCGGCCAATGGCCGGCGGGCCCACCAAATGTGCAATGTAGAAATATGGCCCTGCCGGATGTTCTTCTCCCGCCGGGATTCCTTGGAGACCTCGGCGATGGGGAACGCCTCCTCGATGAGCCGCCGTTCCATTCTCCCTCCTTCTGCGTTGCAGTTTACTTCGGGCCTAAATCCTTAGACCAATCCGTGTGGGCCGAAAGCCAGCGCCAAATCTCTGTGGCCACGGCCAAGGCCTCTTCTGCCTCCGCTGCGCTGGGAAGGTCGGAAAGTCTGGGAAGCGCATCGGGATAGCGGGTCGGAAGATAGTAGCCGTCAAGGATCCGGATCTTGGCGGCCAATTCATCAGGAAAACCAAGATCCCGCGCGAGCTTCCCTAGTTCCAAAAGGCTATGGGTGCGGGGAACCCTCCTTCCCCGGGAAAGGAGAAAGCCTTTAAGCATTTTCTCCACGGCTTGGTGGGCGTGAAAGCAGGCCTGGTTATAGAGTCCGTCTTTTTGGGCGAGCTCGGCCACCCGGAGGTCGGTGCGGGCGAATTCAAACCAGGTCTTGGCCTCGTTCATAGATCACCCGCCCTTTTTCCACCACTTCCTCGCGGAAGAAGCGGCGCGTGCGCAAAAGTTCATCAAATTCCTCGGGCGTGTAGATGAGAACGTCCATGGCCACCTGGGGCGAGAAGCGCTCGTGAAAGCGGCGAATGCGCGCAAAAAATGGAAGATCCATGCGCTGGATGATCACAATGTCCAAGTCGGTCCACTCTTCCACCGGCTCATCACGAGCCATGGAGCCAAAGAGGATGACCTTTTCCGGCGGCGGGTCCTCCCCTTTCAGAAACTCCAAAAGGCGCTGAAGTTCGCGTCGCAAAAGTTCCTGGCGCTCGTTCATAGGGCCTCCGGTTGCGCGTATTTCTCCCAGTCCAGGAGGTACTGAACCACCGTTTTCTTCTCCACGGGAAGCCGGGCAGGATTGGGGATGCACCATATTTTTGGTCCGGAAGGCTCCACGGTGACCACATAAAGCCAGTATTCTGGGCCGAGGCGGTGGGCCATGAGCCACTCGTTCTGGGTGAGGGTGACTGGACCAGGCCTGGCCCGAGCTTTTACCTCGATGTATCGCACCTCCTCCGGCCCTTCCGAGCGCACGTCGTAGCCCAGGTTCTCTTGGGAGACATCCACGGGATTTCGGCCCTGGGCCCGCTCATAGGCCAGCACGGTCTCCATCCCGATGCGCTCCACCTCCGGATCAGGCGTAAGCTCCTCTTCAGCGGGGACGGGTGCAGGAAGAACGGCACAGATGCCGACGATGCGGATCTCGCCGGGGATGAGGGTGGTCTCGCGCTGAATCCTCTCTTTGAGTTTTTCGCGGCGGAGTTCAATCTCCTCGCGTCTTCTTCGGGCTTGGTCGAGCACCACTTGGGGGATCTCTTCCCCCGCGTCTCGCCGGGTCAGCAATTCCAAAACCTGGCTTTCCGCCTCGAGGAGAAGACTCTCTAACGATCGCAAGCCGTAGCGGCGGCGAATTTGGGCCTGGCGCTCGCGCTCGGCCTGAACCTCCGCGAAAAAGCGAGGAAGCAGGTGCTCGGCCACAAAAGCCCGAATGCGCTCGGAATCGGGCGGATCCCAGGGAACGGTCCCTCCATGTGGCTCGAGGTCGTAGAGGATGGCGGGATGGATGGGTTCAAGCTTTCCATCGGGCCTGGAAAGGATGCTGAGCATGCGTTTTCCCGCGATCTCGCCATTCCCATCCACCACGGTGGCCTCCACAAAAAAGATCGTTCCGGAAAGGCGGCCCATTGGATCGCGGAAGACCGCGCCCTTTTCGCAGTCCTGGGCGGTGCGGTGAAGGATCTCTTCCAAAACGGCCTCGAACAGGGGATGGCCGGGCGCGATGTACTCCGCGCCCTTTTTCATGGCCTCGTCCTTATGGAAGGTGAGGCGCCGATAAACTTCGCGCACTTCCCCAAAACGGGCGCGAAAATCCGCGGAGCGGTTGCGGAGCCGCGCGGGCAGGGGACCCGCCCGCCAAAGACCGTCCTCGCCTTTTCGGGCGCGAATTTCCAAATACGCCGCGGCTTTCTCAAAGAAGGCCTCCACGTACTCCGGGATTAGCCGATTCTCCTTAGCCCGGCGCTCCTCGCCCAGGATGCGGGAAAGATCGATGTGGCGGGTGGCTAAGGCTTCGGCGGTGGCGGCGCGAATGCGGGCGATGGCCTCGGTGTTGGGCATGGCCTCGATTTCCCGGACGATCTCCTCCAGGGTGCGTCGGCCGGCGATGACCTCGAGGATCAGGTCTGCGAGGGAACGGCTGTAGAGCACCTCTTGAATCACGTCGAACACGCGGTCCGAGCCCATGGCCGCCCGGATCTCCTCGAGTTTCTGGAACAGGCGCCGGAGGACCTCGCCCTCCACGGTGTTTCCGGCGACGAGGTTGAAGATGTGCACCTCTTTTTGCTGGCCGTAGCGGTGGATGCGGCCCATGCGCTGCTCCAGGCGATTGGGGTTCCAGGGGAGGTCGTAGTTCACCATGAGGGAGGCGAATTGGAGGTTGATGCCCTCGCCGCCGGCCTCAGTGGAGACCAGGATTTGCGTGTGCTCGCGGAACTCGGCCTCGGCACGAATGCGGTCCTCAAGATTCATCCCGCCGTGGAGAACGGTCACGGCATGACCCCAGCGCCGAAGGTGTGCGGCCAGGTACTCCAGCGTGTCCCGGGACTCCGTGAAGATCACGAGTTTCTCGCCCGGATGGTTGTCCGTAAGGGAGGTCAGAAGTTTTCGAAGTTCGTTGAGTTTTGTCTCCACCCCGGCCCGCTCGAGCTCCCGGCCGCGGGCAATGAGCCCTTCCAAGGCCGCGATTTCTTCCCGCAGCTCCTCGAGTGTTTGGGCAGCGGTGAGCTTGGAAAGGAGTTCCTCCTCCTTTTCCCACCGTTCCCTTTCGGGAAGATCTTCGATCTCCTCCTCGTCGACTTCGCCCCGTTCCCGCAAAAGTTCCCCCTTTTCCAAGAGCTTTTGGAGGCGGTCCCTTCGGCGTTCCAAGGACTTGCGGGCCGCGTAAAGGGAGGAGGCCAGCCGCCGCTGAAGAAGAACGAGGGCGAACTGGACATTGCGGCGCTCCGCATCCAGGGCCCGATTGAATTGCTCTTGCACGTAGCGGGTGAGGGCCCAGTAGAACTCCATTTCCTCGGGGGAGAGGTTAAAGACCACGGTATGCACGTGTCTGGGTGGGAAGAGTGGAATGCCGTCGATGGTTTTAAGGTCTTCCTTTAAGCGGCGAAGCACCAGGGGGTTTTCGCCCCGCCGCACGGCCTCCTCGATGAGCTCGGCTTTGGCGAAAAGGTCGGGATCCAATAGGGCTAAAAGGAGTCGAAAATTCTCGGGATCTCCCCGGTGGGGCGTGGCCGAAAGGTAGAGGAGCATGCGGGAGTTTTGGGCCAAAACCTCGCCCAACCGATAGCGCTGGGTCTTTTTCGTTTTCTCGCCGTAGCGGTAGGCCGCGAGCTTGTGGGCCTCGTCTACCACCACCAGGTCCCAATCCACGTCGACCAGGGTCTGGAGCACTTCGTCCTGCTTGGCGAAGTCCATGGAGGTGAGGCTTTGAGGAAATTCTCGCCACGGGTTTTGCCCGTACGCGTTTTGAAGGATGGCACGATCAACAACATAGAAGTTTTCCCCGAATTTCTCCTCAAGTTCCCGCCGCCATTGGTCGCGAAGGTGACCCGGCACCACGATGAGGATCCGCTCCGCGAGACCCCGGTACTTGAGCTCCTTCAGAAGCAGACCGGCCATGATCGTTTTCCCTGCGCCGGGATCGTCGGCCAAAAGGAAGCGCAGCCGTGGTTTGGGGAGCATGTGGAAATAGACGGCATCAATTTGGTGCGGCAAGGGATCGATCATGGATACATGCAGGGCGTGGAGGGAATCAAACTGGTGGCTCAGACGAATGCGCTGGGCTTCAATTCCCAGGAACAAGGCCGGAGGATCCTCGGAGAAGTCCGGGGCCTCCGGCTTAGAAACGAGGATCTTGTCCAAGTCCTCCGGGCGCAGCCAGCACTCACCGTAGAATCGTTGGGAAGTCTCGCCCAGGACGACCAGGCGCAGGAGGCCGCCTTGCTCTTGGGCCTGGAGGACCCGTACGGGCTCCGGCCAAAATAGGCCGGTCAAACGCATGCCGGGACGGATTTCGGCCATTCCCCGCGATGGTAACACAAAGGCAAAGAAAAAGGGGGCGCTGGGCGCCCCCTTTCCTCACTGGGCCAGCGTTTTAGTTCGAAAGGGAAAGCACGAACGGGAAGGGCCAGGGACTCATGTCCCACTTCATGAGGAGGACGAAGAACAGGTTCCCAGGCACCGGCGCATTGCCCCATTGGGTGAGGGGCTGGTAGACCTGGGGCCGATCGAGGGAGACGGAGATCCCGCCGCCCGGCCAGGGCGACCAGGCCATGGCCGTGTTCCAGAAGTTCGGGACGGGCACGATCCACAGCCACACGAAAGTATTGGGCTGATCGTAGGTCACGGAAACGCGAAGGGAACCGCCCGCGGTACTTACCCACAGGCCCAACGCGGCAAAACCTCCGGGCAGAGCGTCCACGAGGATGGGGTCCTCGGCATCGCCGAGCTTGGGCTTAGTCTCGGAGCCTTGGGTTTGGATTTCCGCTCCCGCGGCCTGGAGGGCGCTGAGGAGCTGGGCAGGGCTCATGCCGGGAGTGATGGGGGGCCGGGGCATCCCCGCGGGAAGCTGGATTTCTGGAGCGGTGGGCTGGGTGGGAGTGGTACCGGGCGCGCCGGGACTGGTGGAGATCGTGCCGCACAGGAACTTCACGGTCTGTCCCATGGGCACGCGCTCCTCGATGGGTTGGGCGCCACTTGCGCCCCGGATCACCACCTGGGTGGGCATGGCGGAAAGTTCCTGGGTTACGGTGTAGCTCTGTCCCTGGCGGATGAGGACCTGGAGGATCTGGAGGCCGATGGGTTGCTCGCCGCGAAGCCAGATCACTTGCGAAAGCTGGAAGCCGGCCGGGCAGTTCTCGTTGGTGATGGTGGCCGAAACGGAGACCGCCGCGGTCTGAGCCAACGCGGGTGCGGCCAGCATGGCCACAACCGCGAACGCCGCGATTCCTAATCCGATACGCATGTTACGCCACATGGACACCTCCTTGTTACTTAAAGCCACTTTTAAGTACACCGCGCCGAGTCCCCAGGTTCACCCGCAGGCGGAGCCGGGTTGGGCAGGCCTCGACCCGGGATCTCCTACGTTTTCCCGATGGCCAAAAGATCCGTTCGGCTCATAAGGTCGGGCGAAAGGAGGAAGATGCGCGCGTTAACCCTCGCGCTGGCCGTTTTGTTTGCGGTCTTGGCCTGGGCGGACCCTGGGGAACTTGTGCGGCAGGCGGAAAGCCTTTATTCCGAGCGCTATCAACTCCCGGTTTTGGAGCGCATGATCGAGCTTTACGAGCGGGCGCTTGCGGAAGCTCCGGAGGACCGGGAGATCCTCGTGCGGCTGGCCCAGCTTTGGTACGAGTGGGGGGCGTTGAAGCCCGAACCGGAGGAGGACCTTGGGTGGCGGAAGTCCGCGGACTACGCGTTTCAGGCCCTGGGCCTTTCCGGGCTCGACGCAGCCCTCAGGCTTTCCAACGCGGAATTTGAGGAATTCTTGGCGGGATGCGCGGATGGGCGGGCGTTGCTTTGGGCTGGCCACGGCTGGGGACAGCTCCTGGGCAAAATGAACCCGTTCTCCGCGTTCTTCGCCCTCCCCAAGATCCGCACCATTTACGAACGGGCCATGGAACTGGATCCCGCCTACATGGGCGGCTCTGCGCCCCAGGCCTACGGCGCCCTCCTCGCCAACCTCTCCGACTACGGGATCCTCTTTGGCGTGAAGCTCTCTGAGGCCAAACAGTACTTCGAAAGAGCCATCGAGCTTGACCCCACCTACCTGGAAAATTACGTGGCCTACGCGAAAGAGTATGCCGTGCGCGCCAAGGACCGCGCCCTTTTCGAGAGCTTACTTAAACACGTTTTGGAAGCGCCCATCGGTAACTGGCCGTTTTGGAACCGCCATGCCAAGGAGAAGGCCCAGGAGTACCTGGCAAAAATCGACAAGTACTTCCGGTGAGCTAGGCCGAGTCCACGCGGGGAAGGAAGGCCTTGAGGTCCACGCCGTCCCCCAAAACATGGAAGGGGATGCCGTAGGCTTTCTCGAGGATCTCCGGGGAGAGGACGGAGGCGGGTTCTCCCGCGGCCAGGGTTTTTCCGAAGTTCAGAAGAAGCACAGTCTTTCCGTAAAGAAGGGCAGAGTTGGGATTGTGGGTGGTGGCCACCACCCCTAAGCCTTTGTTGGCGAGGTTTCTCACCACGGAAAGAACGCGATGCTGATTAGCCGGATCCAGATGGGCATCGGGCTCGTCCAAAAGAAGGTAGGGCGCTTCCTGAGCGAGGCCGCGGGCGATGAGGGCTAGCCGGCGTTCGCCTCCGCTCAGGGTATTCACCGCTCGGTTCCGCAGGGCCCAGAGGCCCACAAGCTCCAAGGCTTTCTCCGCTTTTTCCCGATCCTTCTTCCCCGGTTGGCCGAATGGGCCCACATAGGGGGCGCGACCGAAAAGCACCATTTCCTCCGCGGTGTAGGCGAACGTCGCCTCCGGGAACTGCGGCACATAGGCGATGCGCTTGGCCCGCTCTCGCGGGGAAAGGGAGGAAAGGGCATCACCGTCCACAAAAATTTTGCCCTGTTGAGGAAAGCGCACGCCACAGAGGCACTCCAAAAGCGTGGTTTTTCCGCTTCCGTTGGCGCCAAGGAGGAAAAGAATGTCTCCGGCATCCACGCGCAAGCTGACTCCGCTTAGGACGAACTTTTCTGGCACGTAGGCGTAGAAGATCTCCTGGGCCACGAGGCTCATCGCCACCCTCCGCCTTTTCTTATTTGCCGCATGAAAAGGAGGAAGAACACGGGGACACCGATGAGCCCAGTGAGGATGTCCAAGGGGATCTCCGTGGGGAGGGCGGTGCGGGCGATGTTGTCGAAGACAAGGAGGACGGCCGCGCCGAGGCCGGCGGAAGCAGGGATGAGGAAGAGATGATCCGGTCCGACCAAAGCCCTTGCGGCATGGGGAACAATAAGGCCCACCCAGCCCACCACCCCGCTCACCGATACCGCCGCGGCAGTGAGCAGGGTCCCCAAGGCCACGGCCAAAAAACGCACCCGCCGCACAGGTATTCCCAAGGCCTGGGCTTCGGCCTCGCTCAGGGTGAGGATGTTCAGTCGCCAGCGCAAAAGGATCAGGCCCAAAAGGCCCAGCGCGCTGGCCGCGGCCAGTGGAAGGACGTCTGCCCAGCGCACCGCGGAGAGCCCGCCCATGAGCCAAAAGGTGATCCCGGGAAGCTGCACATAAGGATCGGCGAAGTATTTCACGAGGCTCACGAGGGAGGAGAAAAAGGAGCTCACAAGCACTCCGGAGAGGACAAGGACGAGGATTCCTCCCCCGAATGCCGTTCCCAGAAGGATGGCCAGGCCTGCGGCCAGAAGTCCTCCGGCGAAGGCGAAGGTCTGGATCCCGGCCGGGCCGAGTTGGAAAACCATGGCCAAAGCGGCGCCGAAGCCGGCGCCAGCGCTGACCCCCAAAATTCGGGATTCTACAAGAGGATTACGAAAAATCCCTTGGAAGGCGGCGCCGGAGACGGCAAGGTTCGTGCCCACCAATGCGGCGGCCACCAGGCGAGGGAGTCGAACCCGCAAGACCAATGCGCGCACGGTCTCCGGCACCGCGCCTCCGAAAATGGAGGCCCATACCTCCTCTGCTCCCAGGCTCATCCGGCCCAAAAGCAACGAGCCGAAGAGGATGGGAAGGGGGAGGAGGACGAGGGCCAAGACGAGCGTGGCCCGGCTCACCCGCCAAGAAGCTCGTTCAGCTCTTGCGGTGCTAGCTCGCACCGGTAGAACTCCCAATAGAATGCGCGGATCGTCTCCGCCAAATCCAAGGGGATCCGGCCGGGATGAAGGAGTTCGGCTATCCACAGGATCCCCAGTACCGACTCGGGAATGGGCGTGTCCCAGGCGAAAAGAACCTGGGGCATTTTGTGGACGCGGCCGGTTTTCACGGCGGCCACGGCCGCCCAGAGGGGATCGGAAAGAAGATCCGTTGGCTTCACCGGGCTATAGGGGACGATGATGATCACGTCCGGGTTCCAAAGGAGGACCTGCTCGATGTTCACGTTCTGCCAAGAGCCGGGAAGGCCCTGGGTCACGGAGATTCCGCCGGCCATTTCCACCATGCGCGACTGGTACATGGTCCCGCTGGCCACCCTGAGGGCGCTTGTCCCGAGCACCAGGACTTTCGGCCGGGCTTCGGCCGGGATTTCCGCGGTAGCCTTGGCCACGGTGTCCAAAATTTCGCGGTAAAACGCGATGAGTTTTTGGGCGCGTTCCTCCTCGCCCAAGGCTTTTCCGATGAGAAGGGTGGCCTCTTCCACCTCCTCAAAAGTTTCCGGGCCGATGAGGACGGTGGGGATCTTCACCTCGGCCAAAATCTCCGCGAGGTCCCGATGTTTTAGGCCGGCGAACACCAGTTCCACGCCCTTGGCCACCAGTTCCTCGGCGCTGACCTCCCCGCCCAACGCTTTCGTCTCATATGCGGAATCGATGCGGGCCATCACGGCCCGGGAAAGGAGATGGTCGGGGATGCCCAGATACCGGGCAGCCACGATCCTCTCCCCGCGGATGAGAGGGTAGAGGTAGGCCGTGGCCACACCGAAGGCGCTGGCGATGCGCTGAGGATTCTCCGGGACGAGGACCTCCCGACCTGCCTGGTCCACCACAAAAACCTGGGCTGAGCCCAGCACGAACGCCGCTGCCAAAAGGCAAAAAACCTTCTTCATCCTGCTCCCTCCTTTTCCAAAATCTCGGCGATCCACCGCAGGCCCGCGTCCAACTGGCTGAGCCGAAAAACCCGAAGCATTTCCTGGAATGGGTCAGCCGGTTCCTCCCCTTCCACCCTGGCCTTAAGAGAAAGAAGGGTCTCCCGCTGGGCCCTGAGAACTTCGGGGACGCGCTCCGGCGCAAGTCTTGTGAGGAAAAAGAGTTTGGGAAGGAATTCGGTGCGGAGGAGGCGTAGACGAGGCACAGGCGCGAGGGCCCACTTCCAGAACTCCTCCTTTCCTTTTTTCGTGAGGGTGTAGCGGATGCGCGGGGGCCGATTCTCCTGGGGTTCTTTCGTGCCTTGAACGAGGCCGTGCCGCTCAAGGAGGGCGAGGGCGGAGTAGAGCTGGCTCGGGGCCACGCGCCAAATGCGTCCCAGATCACGGTGGAAGCGGGAGAGCAACTCATAGCCGTGAGCTTCTCCTTCCAGGAGGAGGTAGCCCAGGACCGCCGGCCCCACGGGGAACGCCTCCGTCATAGTTCGGCTTGGATTATATCATGTTGTAAGCCTTTCGCTTAAAGGTTGAGAAGGACGATCCCCAAAAGGAGGGCGGCCACGCCCCCAGCTTTGAGGAGCGTCACCTTTTCCCCGAAGAAGGCTACCCCCAAGAGAAAACCCCAAAGGGGCGTGGTGAACGCAAGCGGCACCACCCGGGAAAGCTCCCCACGGCGAATGGCCGTGTAGAACGCGAGCATCCCCAAAGTCCCTGCCACGATCCCCTCAAAGGCGAGAACCAAAAGCATCCCCTTTTTCCCCGCCGGCGTGGACCACGCCTGGGCATATTGGCCAACCTTGGGCAGGACCAAAAGGAAGAGAATGAGCGCGGAAAGTCCCAATCGGAGGAAAAGCCCTTGTTCCGGGGCCAAGCCGGCCAAGGCCATGCCTTTCTTCCCAAATGCTGAGCCCAATGACCAAAACAGTGCTGCGGCCAACGCGAAAATCTCCGGTCGCATCCTCTTCTCTCCTTTCCCCTTGGGAACCCAATCGTCTCCGGCCAAGACGCGGTCGGCAACCTAAGCCCGCATTCCCGGTACAATGCCCACCCGTGAAATTGTTGCTGCTCCTTGTGCTCTGGGCATTCCTGGCCTTCGCTGGCCCAGAAAAACTCGATCCCATGCTGAAAGCTCTCCTTCAGGCCCCTGCCGAGATCCAACCAGCTCTCCTTGCCCACTACGCCAAAGAGCCTGATCCCGACCCCCAAATCCCGGTGTTCTTGGAATGGCAAGGGACTGGGGTCTGGACCATTCCTGGGGTCGGATCCTGGGTGGGGAACCTGG
>JBBIVL010000045.1:0-11607 GCA_037439765.1 Candidatus Bipolaricaulota bacterium | reverse complement strand
CATGGTAGCCTTCCCATTGGAAGAGCCTTTCGAAAGGAGGGAAAGCTACCATGCAAAAAGAAAACCTCGACGAAATCTTAAGGGCCTGCGCCCCTTAAACGGAACCACTTCGCCCCCCTATTTCGGCTAATGCCCCCGGGATAAACCCTGCGCTTTAGAGATACTCCCAAGGCAAAAGGTAGCCAAGACGGGAATGCCTGCGCTCATAGTTGTAGTAATCCATCTGTCTTGCCATCACCTCATCCACCTCCTTCAACGTCCCCATCTCCCAAAAAACATGGGGGGATTCACCCCTCTTGTGGGCGCAGAAGGCCTGCATCCAGAAGTTGTCCTCCGCCCCGCGCTCGCAGTAGGACATCCTTGTTTGGTCTTCGAGCAAGAATTTGCGCAAGAGCCTGGGCCGCCTGGGGTTCGCCTCCCTCGGCCTGGAGTGCCTCCAGCACCACCTGGAACTTGAACGCCGGACTGTACTTGGCCCCGTTGCTTTTCATCCTGTACCTCCTTGCCTATCACTACATCCGCTGTCCGCCCTAACGCTTAGTACTCCTGGTGGTTCCGCTCTAGGGGCGCACCTTGCCTTTTAGCATCAGGGTAGCGCAAAGTCGTCTAGGATAGACAGGAAGCGCGTGAGACACGGCTATTGGCAACAAGGGGGCCTTGCTACAACCAACCTAAGCTTTGCGGCCGCGCTTACTTAGAGGAGCACGGGCGGGCTTGCTACAATGAACAAAGTATGCCGGCGAATCTCACTCCCGAGTTCCTTGCCGCCCGCGAGCGCTTCAACCGCGCCAAAACCCTGGAGGAAAAGCTCGACGCCCTCCAGGAGATGCTGGCCACCATCCCCAAGCACAAGGGCACGGAGAAAATGCAAGCCGACATCAAACACCGCATCGCCAAACTGCGAGAGCAAATGGAGCAGGCCCGCCGCTCGGGAAAAGGCGGGGGGCCAAGTTACCACGTGGAGCGGGAGGGCGCGGCTCAGATCGCCTTGGTGGGCCCGCCCAACTCCGGGAAATCCTCGCTTCTTGCGGCCCTCACCAACGCCGCCCCGGTGATTGCTCCCTACCCCCTCGCCACCCTGAAACCCCTGCCCGGAATGATGGAGTACGAGGACGTGCAAATTCAGCTGGTGGACCTTCCGCCCATCACTCCGGACTATACGGAGGGCTGGGTCTACGGCCTCATCCGCATGGCCGATGCGGTGGCCCTGTGCGTGGACCTCGGGAACCCTTCTTGGCGCACGGAAGCGGAGGAGGTTCTTAACCTCTTGGAGAGCCGGCATATTCGCCTGACCGCAGGACCATCGCGCCAGGTGGATTGGCGACAGGTGGAAAAGCGCACTGTGGCCGTGGGGCTGAAGCAGGACTTGGGAGCAGCCCGGGTGGAGGAGTTCCGGGCTTGGTGCGTCGGGAAATTTCCGGGGGTGACGGCCTCCACGCTCACGGGAGCAGGCTTGGAGGACCTTCGGGAAGCACTTTTTCGGACCGCGGGAATTGTGCGCATCTACACAAAAAAGCCGGGCCAGCCCCCGGACCTTTCCAAACCCTACACGATCAGGGAAGGAGCAACCGTGTCGGACGTGGTGAAGGAAATCCACAAGGAGTTCGTGAAGAAGCTCAAGTACGTGCGGCTTTGGGGCTCTGGAAAATTCCAGGGCCAACAGGTGCCCTTGGACCACGTGGTCCAGGACAAGGATGTAGTGGAGATTCACCTGTCATGATCGACCCAGTTCGGCTAGCACAGGAACTGGTGCGAATTCCCAGCCCCGCTGGGGAGGAAAAGGACCTCGCCGAGTTCCTCCTTTCCCAGCTTGGCCGGTTCTGCGAGGCCGAGCGGGGCCCTTGGGGCACGGTGATTGGCCGGATCCAGCGGGGCCAGGGGCCAAGGGTGGTGGTCACCGGGCACATGGACACGGTGCCTGCAGGCGAGGGTTGGACGGTCCCGCCTTTTTCCGGGGAAATTCGGGAGGGTTTGCTTTTTGGGCGCGGGGCGGTGGATATGAAGGGGGCCCTTGCCGCCCAAATCGCCGGGGCGGCCCAGGCCGCACCCGAAATCCAGGGCACCCTCTATCTTGTCTACGTGCCCCAGGAGGAGACCGCGGAGGGCGTGGCCCTCGGCCGCGTCCTCGACCAGCTGGGGGAACCGGATCTTGTCATCCTCGGTGAGCCCACGGATCTGCGGCTGGGGCTGGGCCACCGGGGCCGCGCCGTGCTCCGTCTCTTGGCGCGGGGGAAAGCCGCCCACGCCTCCATGCCGGAGCTTGGGGAAAACGCGATCGAAAAGATGCTCCATGCCCTGGGGCACGCCCTGCGCACCCCGCTTCCCGAGGACCCCTTGTTGGGTCAAGGTTCGGTGACCCCGGTGTTCGTGAGCGCGGACGGCCAGGGGCCGGTGATCCCCGACCGCTGCCTGGCCTTGTTGGATCGGCGCGTGGTCCTGGGGGAAACCGAGGCCACCGTTTTGGCCGACTACCAGGGAATTGGGGCGGAGGTGGCAGTGGAGGAGACGGAGATCCGGTTCTACACCGGGGAGGCGGTGCGGACGAAGCTCTTTTTCCCCGCCTGGTACATGGAGCCTGATCATCCCTGGGCGCGGCACGTGTGGCAGGCCTTGGGCTCCCCGCCGTTTCGCATTTGGCGGTTTTCCACGGACGGGGTGGAGTCCTGCGGCCGGCGCGGCCTTCCTACCCTGGGATTCGGCCCGGGCGACGAACGCCTGGCCCACCAAGCCGACGAGCGTGTCCCGGTGGCCGATCTCCAGCGCGCTGCCGCGGCCTATGCCCGGCTTCTTCGTTCCATCCTCCAGGCGGAGGCCAAGCCCCCGGAGGTTTCGAACCCGGTGCCCGCCCACCATCCCCGGGGAAGGCGAAAACACCGGCGCCGCTGAAAGAAAAAGCCCCGGGGACATCCCCGGGGCTCCTTTCCGCTCGGACCTTTAGTACTCCGGCGGGGGAGTAGGCACAGGCTCTTTCTTCTCCTCGCGGATCTCGGCCACCAAGGCCTCGGTGACGAGGAGCATGCCGGCAATGGAGGCGGCGTTCTGGAGGGCTGAGCGGGTCACCTTGGTGGGGTCGATGATCCCGGCCTGGTACATGTCCACGAACTTTTCCTGGACTACGTCGAAGCCCACCGTGTCCTTCTCGTTCCGGAGGCGCTCCACGATCACTGCGCCCTCGAACCCCGCGTTCTCCGCGATCTGCCGCACCGGAGCCTCCAGGGCCTTCCTGAGGATTTGAATCCCCAGTTTCTCGTCGCCGTTAACTTCCTTCTCAACCTTTTCAAGGACCCGGCTGGCGCGAAGGAGGGCCACCCCACCGCCAGGGAGAATCCCCTCTTCCACCGCAGCCCGAGTAGCCTCGAGGGCATCCTCGAAGCGGTGCTTCTTCTCCTCGAGTTCGGTCTCCGTGGCCGCGCCGACCTTGATCACCGCCACCCCACCGGCAAGCTTTGCCTTCCGCTCCTCCAGCTTCTCCCGGTCGTATTCGCTATCGGTGGTCTTGATCTGTTCCTCGATCTGCTCGATGCGGGCCTTGATCGCCTCCGGATTGCCTTTCCCGCCGATGATGGTGGTGGCCTCATGGGTCACCCGCACGCGCTCGGCCTGGCCCAGCATGTCCAGGGTGGCGTTGCGCACCTCCATCCCCGCGTCCTCAGCGATGACCACGCCGCCGGTGAGGATGGCGATGTCCTCCAGCATGGCTTTCCGCCGATCCCCAAACCCCGGGGCCTTCACGGCGCAGGAGATGAGCGTCCCCTTGAGCTTGTTGATGACCAGGGTGGAGAGGGCCTCGCCGGTGACGTCCTTGGCGATCACAAGAAGAGGCCGCCCGGCTTGGGCCACCTTTTCCAAAAGCGGGATCATCTCCAACGCGTTCTTGAGCTCGCGGTCGGTGATGAGGATATAGGGGTTCTCCAGGCTTACTTCCATCTTCTTGGGGTCGGTGACAAAGTAGGGGGAGAGATACTCCCGATCGAATTGCATCCCTTCCACGACCTCATAGTAGGTCTCGATGGTGTCGGAGTCCTCCACGGTGATGACCCCGGACTCTCCCACGGTTTCCATGGCGTCGGCGATGATGCGGCCCACCTCGGGGTCGTTGGCGGAGATGGCGGCGACCTGGGCGATCTCCTGCTTGCCGGAAATCTTGCGGGACATTTTCCCGAGCTCCTCCACCACGGCCTTCACGCCCTTTTCGATGCCGCGCTTGAGGGCCACGGGGTTGGCGCCGGCGGCCACCATCTTGAACCCCTCCCGCACCAGGGCGTGGGCCAGGACGGTGGCGGTGGTAGTGCCGTCACCGGCCACGTCATTGGTCTTGGAGGCCACCTCTTTCACGAGCTGGGCCCCCATGTTCTCGTGGGCGTCTTTGTACTCCTGCTCCTCGGCGATGGTCACCCCGTCGTTGACAATGTCGGGGGAGCCGAATTTTTTCTCGATACAGACGTTGCGGCCGCGGGGCCCAAGGGTCACCCGCACCACGCTGGCCAACTTCTCCACGCCGGCAAGGATCTTCCGCCGCGCTTCCTCTCCGTAGATGACCTCTTTGGCTGCCATACCCACCTCCTTACTCCTCCAGGACGGCGAGAATGTCCGCGGTCTTCACGAGGAGGTACTTTTCCTCGCCCATGCGGACCTCTGTTCCGGCGTAGGCGGTGATGAGGACTTTGTCACCCACCTTCACCTCGAACTTTTCGCCGGTGCCGAGGGCCACCACCTCGCCCCTCACGGCCTTTTCGTCCTTCACGGACTCGGGAAGGACGAGGCCGCCGGGGGTGCGGCGCTCCTCTTCCTCGATCTTCCGCACCAGTACACGGCTGCCCAAGGGTTTGATCTTCATTCCACCACCTCCGAGGTTTAGCACTTAAGGGTTTAGGGTGCTAAAACATTGTACGCCCCTCCGATCTGCCCCGCAAGGTTGACGCTCGCCCCGTCTCCCAAAACAATCGGCCGATGCCCCACGCCTCCCGTCACCTCGCCTGGGAGCTCGGCCTCCTCCCCCCGGCCCTCCTCCTGGCCTACCGACTGGGCCTCCGGGAAGAGCTCCTTCCCTTGGGCTTGGGGTACCTCGGGGGAAGCCTCTTTCTCTCCCCGGATTTAGACCTCTACGCGAGCCGCGCCACCCGACGCTGGGGAATCCTCCGGCTCCTCTGGTGGCCGTACGCCCGACTTTTTCGGCACCGGGGAATTTCCCATCATCCCCTCTGGGGCCCCCTCACCCGCCTCCTGTACCTTGGGGCTGTCTTGGTCCTGTTCGGACTGGGTTTGCACTTTCTCGGCTTACGTCTCCCCCAATTTCCCCGGGCGTGGGTGGGGCCGGCCCTCCTCGGCCTTTGGCTCCCCCAACTTCTCCACGTCCTCCTGGACCGCCTGATCCGCTAGGTTGTCAGGAGGAATCCTTGGCGGTATAACGCAGCAAAGAAGGAGGAACGATGGGGATCACCATCGGCGAAATCACCAAAGGCATGACCCTCGTCTACAACGGGGCTTTATACGAGGTTTTGGACTTTGAGCACGTGAAGCGCGGGCGGGGCTCGGCCTTCGTGCGCGCCAAACTCCGCAACCTTCGCACCGGCCAGGTCATCACGGAAACCCTGCGGGACGCCGACAACATCGACGCGGCTTTCCTGGAGGTCCGCCAGCTCCAGTTCCTCTATCAGACTGGGGATACCCTCGTGTTCATGGACAAGGAGACGTTCGAGGAAAGGATGATCCCCGCGGACCTGATTACGCCCATCCGCGGTTATCTTTTAGAGGGAATGGACGTGGCGGGGTTGTACCATCGCGGGGAGTTGGTGAAGGTGGAGCCCCCAAACTTTGTGGACCTGCGGGTGGTGGAGACGCCGCCAGGCGTGCGGGGGGACACGGCCCAAGGTGGGGACAAGCCCGCCACCTTGGAGACCGGCCTGGTGGTAAAAGTGCCCCTGTTCGTGCAGGTGGGGGACGTGATCCGGGTGGATACCCGCACCGGGGCCTACGTGGAGCGGGTGAGCTGAGATGCCGGAAGCGAAGGTGGAGCGGCGGTTGCCCCTGGGGCGGTTGATCCTACGTCCCGAGGTTTTGGCTAGCATCGTGGGCAAAACCGTGGACCAAATGGAAGGGGTGCGGCTTTGGCAGCCCAAGGGAATCATGGGGGTGTTCGCGAGCGAGGCCGGGGTGGAGCTTGCCAGCCCTGAGCCCGGAGCCATCGACATCAACGTGAAAATCGCTGTGATGTACACCTACCCCGTGCACGAGGTGGCCCAGGGGGTCCAACAAGCCGTCCGGGAGGCGTTGGAGGGACTGGCAGGAGTGCGGGTGCGCGAGGTCAACGTGTACGTGCAAGAGGTTTTCCTCCCGGAAGTGGAGATGGAGGGAGGGGAAAATGGCACGGCCTGAGGAATTGAGCGAGGAGGAGGTGGGCCGCATCAATATCGCCAAGGATGTGGTGGCCACCATCGCTGCCTTGGCTGCCGGCGAGGTTCCTGGGGTGCGCGCTCCCACCGGCGAGGGTTTTCCCCGCGGCCCGGCCGCGCAACGCTACGTGGAAACGGAGCTCCTGGGCGGGCGGGTCCACCTCAGCCTCAAGATTGCGGTGGAGTACGGCCGGGTGATCCCCGAGCTTGTGGCCAACCTCCAAGAAAAGGTGAAAACCGAGGTGGAGCGGATGACAGCTCTTCCCGTGGAGGCGGTGGACGTAGAAGTGACCCGCGTCGTGGTGGCCAAGGAGAAAGTATGAGCGTTCTTCTCTGGGTGGAAGCGGTGTTGCTCTTGGCGGCAGCGGTTCTGGCCAGCCTCGGCGCCGCCTGGAGAACCCCAGAAATCGTTGTGGGTGGGACCTCCATCCCGGAGGATGCGGTGCGGGCGGGCTTGGCCCTGCTGGCCGCTGCCTTCCTCGGGGGTGCGGCAGCGTGTGTGGCTCTATGGTGGGAGCGGCGGGGGCTCTCCGAACTTCTCCGCCAACCCGGGCCGCGCGGGCAGATCCTCATCACCCCCCGCACGGTTTCCCAAGTGGCTTCAGTCCTTCTTGCTCAAGAGCTGGGAGAGACACCGTTCCGCGTGTTCATCCAGCCGCGGAAAGAGGGCATGGCCCTCCGCGTTCTTCTCCGCCTGCCCGCCGAGGCCTCCATCCCCAACCTTGCCGAGCGCCTCCAGGAGCTCCTCGCCACGGAATTGGCCCGGCGAACCGGCCTCAAGGTCCACGAGGTGCAAGTGGTGGTGCACGGCGCCACCCCCACTTCTCCTTGATGCGTCGCCGGGCCAGGGAAGCCGCCCTCCAGGCCCTGTACCGCCGGGAATTTTTGGGGCTTCCCCCGGCCGAACTCCTCCCGGATATGGAACTCCCGCGGGAAGCCCGTGCGTTCGCGCAGTCCCTGGTGGACGGGGTTTTGGCCCACCAAGCGGAGATCGACGCAATCCTGGACCGCCGCGCCGAAGGCTGGGGCCTGGACCGCTTGCCCCTCGTGGACCGCAACATCCTGCGCTTGGGCCTCTATGAGCTCCTGTTCACGGAAACCCCACCGGAGGTGGTGATCAACGAGGCCGTAGAGCTGGGGAAACGGTATGGTACGGAGCGAGCCCCCGCCGTGGTGAACGCCATTTTGGATAGAGTCTGGAAAGAGAGATCCGGTGGAAAAGTGGGCTGATCTCCACCTTCATACGCGGTGGTCGGACGGGACCCAGACCATTTCCGAACTTTTGAGCCGGGCCCGTTCCCACCGCTTGCACACCTTGGCCATCACCGACCACGACACCATCGGTCCGAACCTGGAGGCTCCCGAGACCCTCCAGGAGGGTTTGGAAATCATCACCGGGGTGGAGATCAAGGCGGAGATTTTGGGGGAGCGGGGAGAAATCCTCGGATACCTTGTGGACCCGAAACATCCGGCGCTCGTGGCCCTCTTTTCCTGGATGGCCCGGGCCCGGGAGGAGCGGATGAAGGCCATGGTGGAGCGCTGCCGGGATCTCTTGGGCATTCCACTCTCGTACGAGGAAGTACGGGCCAAGGCGCGAGGTTCCGTGGGACGGCCCCACCTGGCCGTGGCCCTCGTGGAGCACGGCGTCGTGGCCTCTTTGGAGGAGGCTTTCCTCCGGTACCTTGGGAATGACGGGATCTGTTACGTTCCCTTGGCGCGCCCCACCAGTGCTCAGGTGATCGAGGCCATCCGCGGCGCCGGCGGGGTGGCCGTGTTGGCCCATCCCGGGTTCCACGGGTTCCCTCAGTGGGGGGAGGTGCTGCAAGCCCTGAAGGCCCAAGGGCTGCGCGGAGTGGAGCTCTTCTACCCCTACGAGGTGAACCCCGAGAAAACCCTTCACCCGAAACTGGGGGAACTTCCCGGGCTGGTGGCGGAGCTGGGCCTGGTGGCCACCGGCGGGTCCGACGACCACGGCCCGGGCTCGGTCAAGGAGAGCCTGGGGAGGGTGCGCGTGCCCTATGCAGTGGTGGAGGAACTGCGGGCGCTCAGGAGTTGACGAAGGGCGGCAAGGGCCACCTCCACCTGGTCCGGCACCGGTTCCCGGGTGGTGAGTTTCTGGAACAGAAGTCCCGGCCAAAGGAAGGGTCTAAACCATCGGGTTTTCGCGCCCAACATGAGGAGCTCGTAGGTGAAGGCGGCCACCACGGGAATGAGGCCGATGCGGGCCACAAGTCGCAGCCAAAACGTGCTCGCCGGGATCAGGGAGAAAATCAACACGGCCACGGCCACAAAGAGGAAAACAAAATTCGTACCACAGCGAGCGTGGAGTGGACTCTGCCGAAGGGCTTGCGGAAGCTCGGGAACCCCCTTCTCGTAGGCATGCACCGCCTTGTGTTCCGCGCCGTGGTACTGGAAAACCCGGCGCACGTCCGGGAGAAAGGAAATCCCCCAAAGGTAAAGGAGGAAGAAGGCCACACGGATGCTGCCCTCCACGAGGTTGAGGGCCACCGGATTCTCGAGGCCCAACCTGGAGGCCAGGAAAAGGGGAAGGGCAAAGAACCCCCCCACAAGAAGGAGGAGAGCAAGCCCGATCGCCAGAAGGAAATCCCAGCCTGAGCTTTTCTCCTCGGGGTAAGCGATCTCCGCGGAGCGCTGGAGGGCCCGCAGGCCCAGGGCGAGGAGTTGGTACAGCTTGATGGGCCCCCGGACCAACGGGAGGCGCTCGAGCTTAGGGAACCTCCGCACGGGCAGGAACTCCACCACTAAGCCTTGGGGACCCCGCACGGCCAACGCCGCGCGTTCCCCGTCGGCAATGAGGACCCCTTCAATGACTGCTTGGCCGCCGAGGGGCATTACTTCTTCGTGTACCGCCGGCGATACCGCTCGATGCGCCCTTCCGTGTCCGGCCCCTCGGCCCGCTTACCCCCAAACAGCGGGTGGCATTCGATGCACACGTCCACCCGGAGCTCCTTTTTGGTGGAAAGCGTTTCGAACTCCGCCCCACAGCTACAGCGCACCACGGCCCGGTGAACTTGGGGATGGATACCCTCTTTCATCGTCGATCACCGCTTGGAGTACTGTTCCTTCTTGCGGGCCTTGCGGCGTCCATACTTCTTGGGCTCCACCTCGCGGGCATCGCGGGTGAGCAAGCCCGCATCCTTGAGGGGCTTTTTGAACTCCGGGACCAGGCCGACCAGGGCCCGGGCGATGCCCAGCCGCAGGGCCTCGATTTGCCCGGTGGGACCACCGCCCTCGATGCGGGCCCGCACGTCATAGCGGCCCAACGTGCCGGTGATGTAGAAGGGCGAAAGCAGGTGTCGGTTCAGGTAGTCCTGGGTGAAGGCGAAGGCCCGGAAATATTCCTCCGCGAGCCGGCCATTCACCCAAATCTTCCCCGTGCCCGAACGCAGAAACACCCGGGCGATAGCTTCCTTCCTTTTCCCCACGGCGTGAGCCAGCCAACCTGCCGGAGCAGGGGCAGCAAGGTTTTCCATGGTTTGTTCCATCGTCTGCTCCAAGGACAAATCACCTCCAGGGAACGCGGCGGCCATCCTAGCCGATGGGAGCCATCCCGTCAACGTCCAGAGAGGGATGCACCCAGCCTGGGCGGAGCTACCGGCCCCAGGCTAGAGCTTCTCCCTTAGATACAAGGGATCCAGAGGACCCGCGCAAGGAAAGCAACCGGCCTAGGGAACAGAGAAAAGAACAAGAAAGACAAGAGGTAGCGCCTCAAAGAACACGGTTTTGGGGGCTTTTGGGGCGGGGTCCCTAGCCTTGCGGGAGCAAGAAATTCCGCAACTCCTCAAGCGAAGAGACGCCGAAGTAGCGAAGGAGCTCGTCGGTGACGTGCAAGATTTTGGTGGTGCCTTGGTCCTCGGCGCGCACGAAACCCCGAGCGATGAGCTCCTTCACGTGCCCATAGGCCCGCTGGCCCCGGGCCTTCACCACCTCGGACTGGGCCACCGGCGCTTGGGCCACGATCAGGGCCAGCGTGCGCAACGCCGGCTCCGAGAGATCTTGATGCGGAGCGAACCCGCGCACCCGCTCCGCCAAGTCTGCCTTCACCCGCAAGACGTAACCGCCGCCTTCCTGAGCTAGCTCCAGGCCGCGATCGGGTTCCTCCAGTTCCTCGGAAATCTGCCCCAACACCCGCAGCACCACATGTTCCTCCAGCCCGAGCTTTTGGGAGAGCTCGGCCAGGGAGAGGGGGCGGTCGGCCAAAAATAGGGCCGCTTCCACCAAGGCCTTAGGAATCATGGGGAACTTCGATGAGGATTTCCCCCAGGAATTGGGGCTGATGGAGCTTGATCTTGCCCTGGCCGTCCAGGTGCAGAAGCTCGAGGAAGCGGGCCACCTGGTCCGCGGGATTGCCCCCATCCACGATTTGGGAGAAGGGGACCACCCGTTGGCCATTGACCATGGAAAGGAGCCTGCGCAGGAGACGCAGGGCGCGGGCACGGAAGGGCTCCTCCTCGCCGCGGGGGAAGGGGTTTTCCGCTGGGGCAGGTTTGGGCCGGGCGGGTTTGGCCAAGGCCGCGGCCAGGGCCCGCCGTAGGTCGGCCACGCTCAGGCGGGCTTTGGGCCGGCGGCGCAAAGGCAGCCGCAGCTCCGGGGCCACGTACACCGGGGGCTCCGGCTCCTCCGCCGCTTCCTCCGCCAACACCGCTTCCACCGCCTCCGCAAGGGTGGTCTTCCCCTCCACGCGCTCGGATTTCATGCGCAAAAGCACGGAACTGGCCAGGACCATGCGGCCAGGAACCCGCATCTCCACCGGCGTTTGGTTCAGATACTGCCGAAACCTCCCGATGAGTCCCAGGAGATCCAAGGACCAGGGGTCCAGGCCCCGGGTGGCCTCGCGGAAAAGCTCCTCCCAGTCGGCCCGCGCGAACCGCTCCGGCTGAAACACCTCAAGCATGGCGCACCAACTCCATCCCCACAATCTCCGAGGCCCCCTGGCGGAGGACAACCCCATAGATCCGGTCCGCATGGCGCACAAGTTCCTCGTTGTGGGAGATCACGATCACCTGGGCATTTTGGGCGAAATCCCTGAGAAGCCGGGCCAGGCGTTCGGAGTTGGCCTTGTCCAGGGCCGCATCCACCTCGTCGAGGAGGTAGAAGGGCGCGGGCCGGCCCGCAGCCAATGCCAACACGAAAGCAATGGCCACAAGGGCTTTCTCACCCCCGGAGAGGGCGTCCAATACCCGCAGCTCCTTCC
>JBBIVL010000044.1:0-11966 GCA_037439765.1 Candidatus Bipolaricaulota bacterium | reverse complement strand
ATTTGGACTCACCCCCTCTTGGGGAGCGGGTTGGCGGCGCATAGGGTACAGGAATGAACTCCACGCCCGGCCGGCGCTGCGGGGCTTGAGGATAGAGCTCCATGAGCTCATACACCTCTTTAGGCATGTCCTCGCTCACGGGAAGCCCCATGGCCCGCAACTCCTCCACGGTGATGGGGTAGTCGTGGGTCCAGCGGCCCTCGGAGAGCATCCGCGCCACCTCTTGGGCCTTCTCCTCCGGAAGTTTGTCGCGCAGAAGGGCGTACACGGTCTCGTACACCTGCTGGATGGCCTTCCGGGCGATGTCCCCCAAGATCAGGGTCTGATCATCGCGGTTGGGGTTGAGCTCCTCCAAGGCTTTGAGGACAGAGGCGGCGGGAAGGTAACCCTGGCCGGTGGAAAGCTGGGGATCCACCGGGCCCAGAACGGCGTTGGGGTCCATCACGATCTCGTCGGCTGCAAGCGCAATGAGGGTCCCGCCGCTCATGGCATAGTGGGGGATGAACACCGTGACCTTCCCTTTGTGGCGTTTGAGGGCACGGGCGATCTGCTCGGCCGCGAGGACCAGGCCGCCCGGAGTATGAAGGATGAGGTCGATGGGCATATCCGGCGGAGTCATGCGGATGGCCCGGAGGACCTGCTCGGAGTCCTCGATATCGATGTACCGGGCCAAGGTGAAGCCCAAGAAGCTCACGGACTCCTGGCGGTGGATCAGGGTGATGACCCGGCTTTTGCGCTTAAGCTCCAGGGCGCGGATGGCTGCGTGGCGGCGGAACTCCAGGATCCGCCGCTGCACGAACGGCACCAACGCCTGGAGCAAAAGCAGGAAAAACAAGAGGTTAATGATCCCGCTCATCCTCGCTCCTTTAGACGGAGTGTACCGGGAAATGGGGCGGGGGAGAAAAGAAACTCCCCCGTGGGACCACGGTGGTGCTATTCAATCTTCACCTGAAACTCGCCTTCCCGCTGGGGTAGGGTCTCGGGAAGTGATGTTATAAAAGCGCGCGCCCTTGGGGCAGGTTATCCTGCCCCAAAAGGGGGGTGCGATGGAGTATATCGCGTTGGACTGTCCTAAGCGGTACACCTATGCGGTGGTGGAGGATGAGCGAGGCCGCGTTAAGCGGGAGGGGAAAATCCCCCATGAGCAGGGAGCATTTCACGCGTTTCTTGCGCACTGTGAACCCGGCTCCCCCGTGGCCGGGGAGACCGTGGGAAACTGGTACTGAATTGTGGACGAAATCAAGCAGGCCGGATGCACCCCAAGACTTGTCCACGCCGCCTGCGCCAGCCCATGCTGGGGAGTGTAAACAAGACGGATAAGCTCGCTGCCCGCGGGGTAAACAAACTCCAACACACGGGGACCCTTCCCACGGTGTGGATCCCGCCGGGGGAAATCCGAGATAAGCGCGAACTTTGCCGGACCAGGATGCTTCTTGTTCGCCAAAGGACTCAGCTCAAGCAGCGCCTCCAGGCCACCTTCGCTAAGTACGGGCTGGGTACGGACGAGGTAACCGATCCCTTCGGGGCGCGTGGGGCAGGTGCTCAAAGACCTGAAACGACGTGGGGTCCAAAGGGTACGGATCTTCATCACCGATGATCTTTCAGGCCTAGAGGAGGCGATCCAGAAGATCTTTCCCAAGGCGGAGTGCCAGCTTTGCATCTTGTACGCCGTGCGGGAGGCGCTAGCCGAGGATCCCAAGCGGGTGCACCGGGCGGAAACCGAAGAAGTGGCCAGGGAAGCGCTACAGAAGCTCCAGAAGCGCTGGGGGAAATCTGTCCCAAGCTCGCGGTCCGCTGGAAGGCCAAAGCCTATGCACTCTTGGCGTTTCGGCCTTTTCCCAAGCCCGATCCGTCGGTACCTGTATACCACGAACCAACTGGAGCGTCTCGCCAAGGAGGCGAAACAACGGACGAAGGTGGTGGAGGCATTCTGCGGAAAAGAACTCGTGGGAAAGCTTCACCACCTGGTGTTACGTCATCTGGACGGGGCATGGGGGTGCGGAGACTCCGCGGATTTTCGGAAATCGAGATGGGAAAATAGCATGCTGGCTCGACATACTTGCTTGACGAGAGACCATGAAGGGAGCACGTCTTTGCTCATAGAGAAAACCCCGGATTGCTGGATATGTCTACTCAGGCACGGTCTTTGCTTTTTCTCCAGTGGTTCTCTCGTATTTCCCCTTAGAATTGCGCGATGCCCGGAGGAAAGCGCACCATTTTCTGGACCGTGGGGGGATTGGCCCTGGGCTTGGGCGCGGCCCTCCTCGTGGGTATGCTGGTATTTTGGGTTCACCCTGCCCTTCGCAAGGCCCAAAGTCCTATGGGAGAAGTACGCGTACCGCCCATTGTCCTCCGGTATCCCAAAGAAAGCGTTCCCGAGGCGGCTGCCCGAGAGACTGCAGAAAAAATGCGGTCCATTTGGTTTCAAACTTTGGATAGGCTTGGGCTCCAGTTGGCCAGTTTCCCCCCACAAATTCATATCTACGCCTACAACCATCCCCAGGAAGTGATCCTTGGGGTGAACGAGCGCCTCGAGCGGGAGGGTACTCCGGTGGCCCTAGTGGATCTCCTCTGGGCCAAGCCCCCGGGTGGTGCCTTGGGCCGCCTCGCCTGCGCGGTGGCTCTAAGCCGGCCAGGGAATGCCCTTTTTCCCCGAGGGTTAGCCAGGATTCTCGAAACCCCAGACTACGCTTGGGAGGAAGAAGCGGGAGCTTGGCTGGATTGGACCAAAGGGGAGGATTTCTGGACGGTGGTCCAGCGCCTCCTCCCACCCGATCCCTGGGAAACCTGGTACTTCACCGCCAATGCGCCTTGGGTGGGCATGGCCCCCACCCTGGAGACCCTGCGGGCCTTGGTGGACACCTTGGGCGAGCGGGGTTCGTCCTCCACCTCCGGCCGGGTCGCAGAGGTCCTCGCCGCAGGCCTGGCCCGCTGGGTCTTAGAAAGATTCGGTCCCCAAGGGGTGCGCGCGTTTTGGACCGCCAGCTCGTGGGAAGCCGCCGCCGCGGTCCTGGCTCAACCTCCCGCAAATCTAGCCCAGGATTTTGCCTCCTACCTGAGCGAAGCCTTCACCCAAAGTCCGCGCCGGCCTTATCTTCAAGCCTTGCGCGACCTCCAGGAGGGAAGAGCCGAGGCTGCCTTGCCCGCTCTGACCGGAGTCGCCCGAGCCAGCGCGCTCCTGGCCCTGGGTCGGGTCCAAGAGGCGGTGGAGGTTCTGGGCCCCGAGGCTCCCGCCATGCTCAAAGAGTTTGCGCAAGCTCCGCGGCTGGAAATGGGCGGTATGATCCTCATTGGCGGGAATGGCCAGGCCAGGGAGAGCCTCGGCGCAGCCCAATCAGCGTTGGACAGAGTAAGAACAATTTGGCGCTTAAGTGACGAGGACCTCCCGGACCGAATCGTGTTCTATGTGGGAAGCGAGCCGCCGGGACTGCTCCCGTCCTGGGGTATCCTTTGGATTGCTACCGCTCAGGACGCGCCCAAGGCTGCAGTGCGCCTGGGCCTTGAGGCCGTCTCTCCCCGGGGACTCCCTTCGTTTTCCACCCTTGTGGAGGGCTTGGTGCTTTGTTTCGCCCAGTCCTCTCGGAATTTTCGCGCCGAGGCCCAAACTTTTTTGCGCTCGGGGAAATGGGTCTCCCTCACCCAGCCCTTGTTCGGGGTCTACCCCCAGGAGCTGGCGGAGGCCGAGGCCGGCGCGTTGGTGACCTTTATCTTGGAGCGGTTCGGAGAAGAAGGGCTAAAAAAATTTTGGGAGAAATTGGAGGGTGGGGCAAGCCCCTTCCGAGCCTGCGAGGAAGCGTTGGGATTACCCCTTCCTGTCCTCGACCGGGAACTTCAGGCCTGGGTCACACAACCCTGAACGGGTCGAACGCGTCGCGCATGGCGTCCCCGAGGAAGTTAAAGGCCAGCACCGCTACGGTGATGAACACCCCAGGGATGAGGAGCCAAGGGTAACTCTGAATGGTGGAGGCGTTATTGGCTTTGGACAGCAGGAGGCCCCAGCTCACCATGGGCTCGGTGATCCCGATCCCTAGAAAGGAGAGCCCGCTTTCACCAATGATGGCTCCCGGGATGCCGAGGGTCACGCTCACGATGACGTAGGAGAGAAGGTTGGGCACGATGTGCCGAGCGATGATGCGCAGGTCGCCGGCACCGGCTGCACGCGCAGCCTCCGTGAAATCCATGGAACGAATGGCCAGCACCAGCCCTCGCACCACGCGAGCCCGGCCGGCCCAGCCGATGAGGGCCATGATCCCCGCTAACCCGAAGAACCGCATCGTCGGTGACCAGCCCTTGGGAAGGGCCAACCCCAGAGCCAGCCAAAGCGGCAGGGTAGGAATGGACATGACAATCTCAAATGCTCGCTGGAGGAACATATCCACTCCTCTCCCATAGAACCCAGACACTCCCCCCAGAAGGAGGGCGATGGGGAGAGAAATGACCTGTACAAAGAGGCCGATGATCATGGAAACACGGCTGCCCATCATCACCCGGGAGAAAATGTCCCGCCCCATCTCATCCGTGCCGAAAAGATAAAACCGCCCGCCTCCCTCCACGCCAAACAAGTGGATGTTTGTAGGAATAAATCCCAAAAGTTTGTAGGGAAAGCCACGCACGAAAAAGCGGATGGAGAACTTTTGGGACCGATCCTCCCGGTATTCCCATTGCCAGAGCTGAGTGTTCAAGGTGCGGGCCACGCCGTACACGAAAGGACGGGTAAGTTTGCCATTTTCATCAAAAATGTGTATTTTCGTGGGGGGAGCAAAGGTGGTGTCCCGAAACTGCTCGGTATGGGGATAGGGGCTGAGAAATTCCGCGAGGATCACCATGAGGAAAAACAACCCGATGATGACGGCGCCGGCGCGGCCCAGTTTGTGCCGACGGAATCGCCGCCACGCCAGCTGCCATTGGCTTACGCCTTTTTCCTCGACCGCCTGTGTGTTCTTCTCGGTCATATTTTCTCAGTCGTATCGGATACGCGGATCCACCCAGGCCAACATCACGTCACCCAAAAGGTTCCCTACCTGCAAAAGAAAAGCGAAGAACAAGAGGCCCGACATGACCACATATTCGTCTTGGCGTTGTAAAGAGTTCCAGAAAGCCCGTTCCACGGTGGGAAGGCCCATGATGATGGCCGCGAAAAAAGCCCCGGCAAACAGGTCCGGAAGGGACATCCCCAGCATGGTGATTAAGGGGTTGATGGCGTTGCGCACGGCGTGTTTCCAGATGACCAGCCGCTCCTTAAGCCCCTTCGACCGGGCGGTGAGCACATACTGTTGACCCAAGGTGTCCAAGAGCTGTCCTCGCATGTACCGGATGAGCCCAGCCGTCCCGGCCAAGCCCACCACGATGAGCACCGGCAAAAGGTGCCACATAAAATTCACAAATTTCGCCCAGGTCCAGGGCGCATCTACGTATTGCAGGTCAAAGAGTCCCCCAATGCCCAGGCCGCGGGCACCCACGTTGAGCACGGACACCATGAACCACAGCACCACAAGGGCAAAGAAGAAGTTGGGGATGGAGATGCCGATGAACCCCACAAACGTCAGAAAGTAATCCCCTACAGAGTATTGGTGGGTAGCGGAGAAAACCCCGATGGGAATGGCGATGGTCCAGGTGAAGATGAGCGTACCGAAGGAAATGAGCAGGGTCCACCCCAGCCGACCTTTGAACAAGGCATCGAACGCGGGTTGTTGGGTCTCCAAGGAATATCCAAAGTCGCCCCGGGTGACGATGCCCGTGATCCACTTCCAGTAACGGACGTACGCCGGTTTGTCCAATCCATAGCGGGCCTCCAGCTGGGCGATTTGAGCCTTGCTAAATCGGGGGTTAAGCCGAAATGCCGTGGTGAAGTCCCCGGGCATGAGCTGAAGCACAAAAAAACTGATGATGGAGATGATTAAGAGGACAGGGAGCATGTAGAGGATCCGGCGTACAATGTAGCCAAACATAGCGCGGGATGTTAAGGGAACAACGGGGCGGCCGCAAGGGCCGCCCCGTTCCTAAAGGCTTAACCCACCACGCGGTTCCCCACCATGTTGGGGTTTGCCTTCCACAAGAACTCCGAAAGCCCAAGAGCTCCGACCAGGGGGCTGAACGCGGCCGTGTTCTGCAGGTTCTTGTAGAAGGCGTAGCGGAAGAGCATGTTCACGGTGTAGATGAGGAATTGGTTCTCCGCGGCCAGAATCTGGTATTCCTTGTAGTACTCGTAAGCTTCGTTGAAGTCATAGGTCTTGACTCCCAGATCGAACAGTTCGTCGATCCGCTGGGCCACGGGCGTGGGCTCCTCACAGTCCGAGTACTTCCAGAAGTGGAGACCGCCGCAGGACCACTCCACGTTGCGTCCGCCATGGGGCTCAGACGACCCGGTAAGGCCGAGGAGACAAGCCTCGTACTCCCCACCGAGGAGTTTCGTCACCAGGGCGTTGAAGGCGATGGGCACGAAATTCACCTTCAGGCCCACCTTCTTCGCGTCCTCCACGAACATCTGGCAGCACTGCTCCCGGATGGTGTTGCCGGCATTTGTGGTTAACTCGAATTCAAAAGTAGTGCCGTCGGGGAAATCCCGCCAGCCGTCGCCGTTGCGGTCCACAAGGCCGATTTGATCCAAAAGCTGGGCCGCCCGCTCCAAGTCGTAGGGGAACTTGGGCACATCAGGGTAATAGAACGGCGAGAGCATGGAGACCGGGCTCCACTGCGGTACGCCAAGGCCAAGGTAAATGTTATCGATCATGGACTGGCGATCCACAAGATGGGACATGGCCTGCCGGAATTCCACCATCCGGAAGTACTCCCGAAGGTTCTCGTTCGGGCAGTCCTGGTTGAAAGCGATCCAGGTGGTGCCGAAGAGCGGCTTGGTGGGGTCGATCATAATCTCGATCCCTTTGGCCGCGGCTTCACCGATGAGGGTGGCGAGGTCCTCCGGCCGCGGTGCGTACACATCAAGCTCGCCGTTGCGGAACTTGAGCATGATGGTGTCCAAGGAGAAGGAGATCACGAACTTAATCCCGTCCAGGTAGGGGAGCTTGTTCCCCTGGGGGTCCACCTTCCAGTAGTAGGGGTTCCGCTCCAGGACCACCAGCTGATCCGGGATGAACTCCTTGAGCTTGAAGGGCCCCATGCCCACGATCTCCTCGGGCGGTGTGTCCACGCCCCACACGGAGTTCAACGCCTCCGGATCCGCATCGGGGTTGTACACCCGGGAAAGCTGCTGGAGCTTGTGGGCCGGATAGATGGCCCCGCCGATCATGCGCAGGAACGGCCGGAACGGCGCAGGAAGCGTGAACGCCACCGTGAAATCGTCCACCTTCTCGCACGTGGGAAGCTTATCTTCCACCATGAGCACATCGCGGTAGTCCGTGCGCACGTCTTCGTTGAAGATCACGCCGTTGAAGGTGAACACCACGTCGTCTGCGGTGAAAGGCTCCCCATCCGACCACTGCAGGCCCTGCCGGAGGTAGAAGGTGATGGTGAGGCCATCGGAGGAGATCTCCCAGGACTTGGCCAAGCCCGGTTCGGGCAGATCCGTAATAGGGTTGATTTCCACAAGCCCCGCGTGGAGGCGCCCGGTCACGTCGGTGGAGGAGGTCTCCTGGGCGACGTGCTCGTTGAACGTCTTGGGGTTATCCAAGGAGCCCACCACCAGATAACCGCCGTAGTTCCCGACCGTGAAGTCCTTCCACTCGTCCTGGCCGAAGGGCACCACCTTGTATTCCTGGGCCAGGGCGAACCCCACGAGAAACGCACTCGCCACTAAGCCGATAACAAGCTTCTTCATTCGCACACCCCCTCCAATTTACAAGCCTTTGGCCCAGGCCAATCCCAGGGCCTGCGCATAGGCCCACCGGTACTCCGCACTCACGCCGGGATCCAGGAAGAGGGACACCACCTTCTTGTAGAGTGCGTCTGCGGATTCCTCTACAAGAAAGCTCACAAGCGCCGTGGCTGCCGCGTAACGCAGGTACGGATTGGCACCGTTCAGGGCCTTCTCCTCCAGCTCCTGGCGGGAGAGAGCCGTGAGTTTGGGGAAGAGGTAATAGCCAGCCAGGACTTCAGCAGCTGCCTTTCGATAACCACCGGACAGCGTGTCATCGGCGCAGATGCCTTCCAACATGTCCCGGGTAAGTTTGCCCCTGACCTTCTGGAGATAGGCCTTACCCGCAGCGTACTGGACCTCCTCCGTGGGTCCGGTCTTGGCCAGTTCCAGGAGCGCATCCGCGTTGTCCCCGATCAAAGCCTCCATGAGCGCCGGAACCGCGGCAGCCCGGGCTTCCGCGGTCTTTCCCTCCGTGGCCAAGGCCAACCATTCATCCCGGGTCTTCTCCGCGTCTAGCCACTTCTGGGCTAAGGCCAACGAGGCAGCCAACCTAATCCCTGCCCCGGAAGCCGAACTCGCCAGGTTCAAGAGATCCGTTTCGGATTTCGCCGCATACGGAGTGACCAGGGCGTAGCCCGCGGCCAGCTGGATCTCGGGAATGATGTCCCGCGCCGCCATCCTTTCTAAATCTGCTACCGTAACCCCGGCCCACCCCAAACTGGCCACCATACCACAAATAAACAGAACACTCACTTTCTTCATATCCACCACCTTTTCCTAACGTGTCGGCACAAAAAACCAACGCCTATGCCCCGCTCTTCCTTCCTCTCCTGTGTCTAACCCATCACCTCCTTGTCCTTCCTCGTAAGCTTACGCAGGAGTATAGTCCCAGCTGAAGTCCTGTCAATACCGAGGCCGAAAGCCTCTTCCGCAAAAGGTCTCCCGCTTAGCCCATCCTAAAGTTCCTCACTAAAATGCTTGCTATGAGCCTGCGCCGAAGATTAGGAAAGTTGCGGCAAATTTGGCTTTTGGGCGGTGCCCTTGCTTTGGCTGGGGCTAGCGCTTGGGCAAGCGTGGGCTCCCCGGGCTCCCTCAATCTTCACGTGGTGAGCACCTCGTCCAGTTCTGTTTCTATCGCGTGGGATTGCGTCGAAGACGCGGTTTGGACCAAGATCTGGTTGGGAGCTGAACCCGGTTTGACCCTGGGCGCGCCAATGCCCGACGAAGTAGAGATCGCTTACTTTACGGAGCCGACCAGCGCTTACAGCCTGCAGGGGCTCGCATCGGCTGTGGACGTATTCATCCGGGTTGAGGTCCATACGGCCAACGTTGTTTTCTCCGAACACGTCCATGCTCGAACCAAAGGAGGACCGCGTGCTCCCTTGGATACCCCGGTGCGGGAGGTTCACCTGGTCTCCCCAAGAATATTGGAGGTCGTGGTATCCGGCGGGGACGGAGGAAAGCTTCAGGCCGGCCCCTGGACGGTGCAACGCTTGGGAGAAGACCCGATCCCTGTGGAAGCCGTGTACCGACAATCCGTAGCCGTGGGCGCACCAGCTTATCAGGTCGGCTACGGACTTCCGGCGAATGACACCGTCATCGACGTGGACCACCGCATATTCCTCGTTTTGGCTCAGCCCTTGGGAAACCGTGCCATTTTGCGCGTCAGCGGGCCCGGCCTGGATTTCATCCTCCCCTACAGCGATTTGTATCTGGAGACCCCTGTAATTCAGCTCAATCAAGTGGGCTACAGCCCCCGAGCCACGAAGCGCTGGGCCTACGTCTATGGTTGGCTCGGCGACGGCGGCCCCTTGCCCCTTGGAGATTTCCCTCCCACGGTGGACGTCCTGCGAGAACCACCCGACGCGCGTCTGCCTCGCGAATACGTGCTCCGGGATCTCCCCCTCACCGTGAGGTCCCCCTATGACGAGGATGCGGGGGGAGAGGTTCGGGAAATCGATCTTTCGGTACTTCCCCCCGGAGGACCCTATCGGGTACGTATCCCGGGTGTGGGAGTTTCCTGGCGCACGGAAGTGAGTGAAGCCGCGGTATTTCGCGCGTTTTATGTAACGATGCGCGGACTTTTCTTAAATCGGTGGGGCGGGAACTTGGCCCCCCAATACACGAACTGGAGCCGGCCCCCGGATCATTCCTTCGTGTACACCGGGGAAGAACTGGACTTCGCGCGCTTCTATCCGCCCGATCAACCGCTCGTGGGAAAGAGGAGCCTCGTGGGGGGATACCACGACGCCGGGGACTTCGATCAGCGCCCAATGCACACGGTGGTTCCCCAACTTCTCATGCGCGCTTACGAGATCAACCCAGAACTTTATAGCGACGGCCAGCTCAACATTCCCGAGAGTGGAAACGGAATTCCCGACATTCTAGACGAGGCGCTTTGGGGTATAGCCGCCTGGATGCAGCTTCAGGAGGAAGACGGCGGCGTACGTCAGGGGGTGGAATCTTACCGGCATCCTTGGGGATATTATCTGGCCAGTGATGACCCGCTTCCCTATTGGACGTACGCCCAGGATCCGCGCGTGACCGCCCGTGCCGCCGGGCTTTTCGCCCAGGCTGCGCGTCTTTTGGAACCATTTGATACGAAACGGGCCAGCGAGCTCCGCGAGCGTGCCATCGCCGCCTATGCCTGGGCCAAGGCCCACCGCACCGATGCCACCGACATCTTCCTCCTCTACGGCGCAGGGGAATTGCTTTTCCTCACTGGCGAGGACGAATACAACGAGGACTTCGTGGCCATATGGAAGAAATATTCGCCGGAGCTAAATTGGTGGGAATTTCCACCCATGGCCCTCTTTCACTTGGAGTTCTCGGACTACGTGGACGGCGGTCGTATGATGCCCGATTACGTTCTCGCCTACTATCGTAGCCCGAAGGCAGACCCCCAGATCAAAAAAGCGATAGAGTTTTGGCTAGATTTCTACGCGCTTGACGCAGCGGCAAGGATGATGGAATCTCCGCACGCCCACCGCAATCCCCGGCCCACTGGCTACGGTGTGTATTGGGGCCACGGCGTAAACACCGCGAGATACATGGATCCGGTTATTGCCGACATCTCGCGCCGCAACGTGGCACCTGATGAAGTTCAGGAGTATTTTGACGCGCTATCACTGGCGGCCGACTTCATTCTAGGGGCGAATCCCGCGGGGCTCGTGTACATCACAGGACTAGGCTCAAGGCATCCAATGGAGCCTGTGCATCTTGATTCCCTCGTTTTCATAAAGCAGGGAAATGGCTTCCCCATGCCGGGCATTCCCGTTTATGGGCCGGTGGACTCCTTCCCTGGAGCTTACTACGCTGAGCCCGCAGGTGCCGTGTTCTATCCGCCTTTTGACGAACAACCGCGCGCGCTCCGGTATGCCGATGTGCGGACGGTCCCACCCTGCAACGAATTCAGCGTATGGGAAATGCAGGCCCCCCTAGCCCAGCTCTTTTCCCTCCTCATCGCACCGAACATGTCGCCCGCCTGCCTCCAGGATTTTTGTGGGATAGACCACTGCATGGATGACCTGGGAGTCGGTCCAAGATGAGGATTGCGGGCGGAAACTGTGGAGGTTTATAGTTTTGCCTGGTTAATTTCACGATCGCCGTATTCCTACGAGACTTTGGCCTGTGGCCGTGGTCGTAAGTAGAATTAAACGCTATGCCCATCGGGCTTTTTACGGATCTGTACGAGCTGACCATGGCCCACTCCTATTTCAGGAGGGGCATGAACGAGCCCGCCACCTTTGCCTATTTCGTGCGCGCGCCCGTCCCCAACCGCCGGTTCCTTCTCTTCGCCGGGCTGGACCCCCTCCTCGACGCCCTCCAGGATTTCACCTTCTCCGCGGAGGACCTCGCCTATTTGGAACGTCTTGGTCTCTTTGCCCCGGCCTTTCTCGACTACCTGGAAAAATTCCGGTTCAGCGGGGAAATCTGGGCCGCGGCGGAAGGGGAGGTCGTTTTTCCCGGAGAGCCCCTCGTTCTGGTCACCGCGCCCCGCATCGAGGCCCAACTCGTGGAGACAGTTCTCCTAAACATCCTCAACTACGAGACCCTTGTAGCCAGCAAAGCCGCGCGCATCCTCCTTGCCGCCGGGCCGGAGGCGGTGGTGGTGGACTTCAGTCCCCGGCGGGACCATGGAACCGAGGCCGCT
>JBBIVL010000043.1:0-12213 GCA_037439765.1 Candidatus Bipolaricaulota bacterium | reverse complement strand
CCGAACGAGGGCACAGGGGGCGGCCGTAGGCCGCCTTTTTTTTGCAACCCGCAGGCTTGTTCCCCCTTGGGCACTCCCATGAGTGCGGTTGCGGATCATCGTAGGCGGAGGTACAAGGGAAAGGACGGCCAGGACCATGAAAACCCTGAGAATCCGGGCCTATGCCAAGGTGAACCTGGTGTTGCGAGTGGTGGGAAGACGGGAAGATGGCTATCACCTTCTCCAAAGCCTTTTCTGCGCCGTGGATCTCTGTGATGAGATCGAGCTTGCGCCTCATCCTCGGGGCATCGTGCTGGAGGCTCCGGCGGAGCTCGGCCCGCCCGAGGGAAACCTGGCCTTTCGGGCCGCGCAGTTGCTCCTCGGGCCCAACGGCCCGGGGGTGCGCATTCTGCTACGTAAGCGAATTCCACCGGGCGCAGGCCTTGGCGGCGGAAGCGCCGATGCCGCCGCGGTCCTCGCTGGCCTTAACACGCTCTACCGCCTCGGCAAAACGACCCAGGAGCTTCAGGCCCTGGGAGCAAAACTCGGTGCGGATGTGCCCTTTTTCCTGGGGAAAAGCCCGGCTTGGGTGGAGGGAGTGGGCGAGCGCGTAACCCCTGTGGAGCTCGCCCTTCCCGCGGCGTTCATCCTCGTGATCCCGCCCTTTCCCTGCCCCACGGCGGAGGTGTACCGCCTGTACGATGAGCTGGGGATTCCGTTCTCCTCCCCGGGGCCCATGCCTGGAATTCCGCCTTTTCCCAACGATCTTTGGCCCGCGGCTTCTCGCCTTCGGCCGGAGCTTTTGCGGCTTCGGGCCTGTTTGGAACAGGTGCCCAGTCTGGGCCTGGGCTTGAGCGGCTCCGGTTCCACGTTGTTCTTGGCCTTTGCCTCGGCGGAGGAGGCGGAGCGGGCCCGGGCCGAGCTTTCCCATCTTTCTGCAGTCCTCCACGTTGCGCGGCCGGTGGACCGCGGGTACAAGATCGCAGGATGAGGATCGCCATCGACGGTCCGGCCGCCGCGGGGAAAACCACCCTGGCCAAACGCCTGGCCCAGAACCTGGGCTTCCTGTTTGTGTCCACGGGCGCGATGTACCGCGCCGCGGCCTTGGCCCACGCACGAGGCCTTCCCTTGGAAGATACGAACATCACTGTGGGCCAGGACGGCCGGGTCTTGTTGAACGGGGAGGATGTCACGCCATCCCTATCTAGCCCTGAGCTGGACGAGCTTTCGTCCCGCCTCGCAGTGGACCCTAAGGTGCGGGCCCGCCTGGTGGAGCTGCAGCGAAAAATCGCCGAAACTGGCCCTGTGGTCATGGAGGGAAGGGACATCGGCACCGTGGTGTTGCCCGATGCCGAGCTGAAGATCTTTCTTTGGGCCACGGTGGAGGAGCGGGCGCGCCGGCGGCACCGCGAGCAGGGCGGCTCCTTCGCCGAAGTCCTGGAGGCCCTGCGGCGCCGCGATGAACGGGATTCCACCCGGGCGCTTTCGCCTCTTCGGCCCGCGCCGGATGCAGTGGTGGTGGATACCACGCACAAAACCCCGGATGAGGTGTTGGACCTGGTCCTGAAATTGGTGGAGGAGCGCCGTGCGCGCCTGGCTCGTTGAGCGCCTCCGCGACGTTTTGTATGGCCTGCTGGTCCTCTTGGCCACCCCTGTGGTGAGGCTTCTCTTTCGCCTCTCCGTGCGGGGAAAGCCGGCGGCGCGGGGCCTGGTGGTCGCTCCCCACCGCTCCTATTGGGACATCCCCATCCTATGCGTGGCGTTCGGCCCGTTCCGGCGCATCGTGTTTCTGGCCCGGCACGGCATTCTGCGGAACCCCGCGTTCGCCCCGTTTGTGTGGGGGTTTGCCGTGGTCATCAACCGCGAGGATTTCGGCCTCAAGGATTTCCGGAAGACCTTGCGAGCGGCCAAACGGGCCCGCTGGATCGGGATTTTTCCCGAGGGAACGACCCGCCCGGGCGCCAAGCCCAAACCCGGCGCGGTGCGCTTCGCCGAGCTTCTGGATCTTCCCCTCATCCCCGTGCGCTTGGTTCCCCGGGGAGCTTATCCACCCCGGCCCCGCTGGCGCTTCCCCAAGGTGGAGGTGCGCATCGGCCCACCGTTCCGCGTGGAGGAATTGGCCGCCGACCTCCCGGCGGATCTCCCCAAGGCCGAGCGCTACCACCTCCTTTCCCAACGCTTAATGGAGCGCGTGCTGAGCCTGTGATTTGAGCGGGAAGTTTTCTGCGCATAAGATTGCCCACATCCCCCTGAGTCCTTGTGCTCGGGCCCGCAAGGGGAAACCAAACGAGGTGATTGGAATGGCGGAGTGGATCAAGATGGAGGAAGCCCTCGGCGATAATGACATCCGACTGTTCAGCCGAGGCGATACGGTGCAGGGCCGGGTGGTCCAGGTTGGGGAGAAAGAAGTCCTGGTGGACATCGGGTACAAATCCGAGGCCGTGCTGCCCAAGGAAGAGCTTGCGCCGGGGCACGATACGGCCGAGCCCGGACAAGTCCTGGAAGTGCTCATCACCTACATCGACGAGGAAAACGGCACGGTCTACATCTCCGAGCGCCAGGCGTATTTCGCCAAGAAATTCGCGGAGCTGGAGCAGGCCTACCGCGCGGGAATGACGGTGAAGGGCACGGTGGTGGGTGAGGTTTCCGGCGCGGGGTTCCACGTGGATCTGGGCGGAATCCGCGCGTTCTTACCGGCTTCCCACCTGGGGAAAGGCGTGTCCACGAAGTTCGAGCGCCTGCGCGGTAAAGCCCTGGATTTCAAAATCCTCGAGTTCTCCCGCCGCATGCGCAACATCGTGGTGTCCCGCAAGGAATGGCAGCGGGACCAAGAGGAGCGCAAGAAGGACGAGCTGTTTGCCGCGCTCACCCCCGGCACGGTCGTCGAGGGCACGGTGAAAAGCGTGGTGGACTTCGGAATTTTCGTGGATGTGGGTGGCCACGACGGCCTGGTGCACCGCACCGAGATCTGCTGGAAGGACGTGCCCGCTCCGCCGCCGGGCAAGTTCCGGCCCGGCCAGAAAATCGAGGTCATGGTCCTCGAAGCCGACCGCAAGGAGGAGCGCATTTCCCTATCCCTCAAGCGGTTGCGTCCCAATCCCTGGGAGGGCATCGCCCAGCGTTATCCGCCGGGCGCGAAGGTCAAGGGAAAAGTCGTATCCCTTACGGATTTCGGGGTGTTCGTGGAGCTGGAGGAGGACGTGGAGGCGCTCATCAATGTGTCCGAGCTCTCCTGGACGCCGGTGCGGGACCCCAAGGAGGTGGTCCAGCCCGGCCAGGAGGTGGAAGTGGTGGTCTTGGCCGTGCACGAGGCCGAGCACCGCATCAGCCTCTCCCTGCGCAAAGCCCTGCCCGACCCCTGGGAGGATGTGGAGCACCGCTACCCCAAGGGTGCTCTCGTAGAGGGCAAGGTCACCAACGTCACGGATTTTGGGGCGTTTGTGGAGCTAGAGCCTGGGATCGAAGGGCTTGTGCATGTTTCCGAGCTTTCCTGGGAGCGCATCGCCCATCCCAACGAGGTGGTCAAGCCCGGGCAAAAGGTGCGGGCCATGGTGCTGCGGGTGGACCCCCAGAATCGCCGCATCAGCCTATCCCTCAAGGCCCTGCAACAGGACCCCTGGGAGGAGTTCCTCGAGCAGTACTCCGTGGGCTCGGTGGTGTCCGGCCCGGTGACCCAGATCAAGGAGTTCGGGGCGTTTGTGCGCCTCACCCCCGCGGTGGAAGGCCTCATCCATGTCTCGGAGATCTCCAACGAGCGCATCGGCCATCCTCAAGAGGTGCTCCGTCTGGGCCAGGAGGTCACGGCCAAGATCATCGGGATCAACGAGGCCAAGCGTCAGGTGCGGTTATCCATCAAGAAGCTGCAGGAGGACGTGGTTCAGGAGGAGACGGAAAAGTTCATCTCCCAGGAGCCGGCCCGGGAGACGATCACCCTGCGGGAGCGTCTGCGGGAGCTGGGGATGGGATGAGCACCACCGCCGCGGCCCACTGCGGCGTGTGTGCAAGCGATACGGGGAATTCCTGGCCGCGCCACACCAGGCGCGGCCCGTTTTCTCCCGGGAGGATCTCGATCTCTCGCAAGGGCACCCCATGGCCCAGGGCCTTGCAGAACGCTTCTTTCGCGGCGAACCGCACGGCCAGCCTTTGCACAAGGAGGTCGCCCCGGGCCTTTTGGGCATAGGCCAGCTCCCCCGGGGTGAACAGACGCAGGGCCCGGGATCCCCGCCGGGCCAGGAACGCCCCGAAGCGGGGAACCTCCACGATGTCGATCCCTACGCGCATCGCTGGATTTTCATGCGCTCGGCCCGGATGATGGCCTCCACCCGCTCCACCGCTTTCCCCAGCTCGTCGTTGACCACCAGGTAATCGAACTCCGGGATGCGCTGGAGCTCCTCCCGGGCGATGCGCAGGCGCTCGGCCAGGGCCTGCTCGCTTTCCGTGCCGCGGCTGCGCACCCGCCGCACCAGCTCTTCCCAGCTCGGCGGCACGAGAAAGATGAGCACCACCGGGAACCCCAACCCGGCCTCCCGCAGGGCGCGGGCCCCCCGCACCTCCACGTTGATCACCACATCGCGCCCTTGTTCCAGACGAGTGAGAACCTCGGTTTTGGGCGTGCCGTAGCGGTGGCCCTGGTACACCGTCCATTCCAAAAGCTCGCCGTGGGCGATGAGGCGATCGAATTCCTCCTCGCTCACGAAGTAATAATCGCGGCCGTGGGCCTCCTCGGGCCGACGGGCTCGCGTCGTGGCGGACACGGAGAAGGCGAGCTTGGGGTCCCGGGAAAGGAGGGCGGAGATCACCGAGGATTTCCCGGCGCCGGAGGGGCCGGCGATGACGAAGGCGATGCCCCGCTCGCCCTGCAAGCCCACGCCCGGCGGAAGAAGGTCTCTCATTCCACGTTCCGGGCCTGTTCCCGCAGGCGCTCCGCGGCCAGGCGCAGCTCCAGGGCGATTTGGCCGAGCTCCGCACCGTAAGCTTTGGCCGCCAACGTCCCCGCCTCCCGCCCCATTTCCTGGGCTAAGAACTCCAGCTCCTTGCCCACGGTGCCCTCTTGGGTGAAGAGTTCGCCCAGCCGGTTGAGATGAGCCTGAAGGCGGTCCAGTTCCTCCTGCACGTCATTGCGGGCCAAAAGGAGGGCCAGTTCCGCACCGAGCCTTGCGGGATCCATGCCCGCGAGTTCCTGGGCCCGCGTCCGGAGCCTCTCTTCAGCCCGCTCCCGATCCTCTTGGGCCGCGCGCTCCGCCCGAGCCAAAAGTTCCGCGAGCCCCTCTTTTTCGCGCAACAAGACCTGGCGGAGAACCTCGCCCTCGCCGGCCCGCTCTGCCAGGGCCTCGGCCACGGCCTGATTCAGGGCCTCCTCCATTGCCGGCCAGAGGGCCTCCTCCGCGGGCCTGGACTCCTGAAAGATCCCTAGCGCCAGGAGGTGGGTGAGCCCAGGTTTTTCCTCCACGCCCAGGGCGGCCCGCAGGGCCTGAAGATCCGCCCAGTACGCCTTGGCGAGCTCCCCATCGAGTTTTTTTCTTCCCGCTTCGGGCAGAGGAGTCAGGCGCACGCTGGCCTCCAAGGAGCCCCGGGCGAAGGCTGTGCGCAGTTTTTCCTCCGCTCGATAGGCAAGGAGGGGAAAATCTCCGAGGCCGCGCACGCGGATTTCCAAAAAGCGGCCGTTGAAGGTGCGCAGGGCCACCTCCACCTGGTATCCCGGGGCCAAGGCGCGGCCCTGGCCAAACCCCGTCATGCTACGCAACTTCCCCCACCTCGCGGAACAGGGCAGCCGCGTAGCCCACCACTTGGTCCATCATCCCCGCGATCTCCCCGGAAGTGCGGTAGAGGAGGAGTTCGGCCGCGCGGAGGTTCAAGTTTTTTGCGGCGGCAAGGAAAAGCGCAAGGGCTCCCACCCCGCAGATGGAGATGCGCCGCGTCCGCACGGCCTCCAGGAACCCGCGCAAATCGAGGTCCAGCACGTGCCGCAGGGCCAAGAGGTCCTTCTCCTTGGCCACCTCGTGGGGCTCGTAGTGGGTGAAATCCGTGGAGCAGATGAGGACGGCGGATTTTTTGGCGAGCACCTGGGCCAAGCCCTCGCCCAGGGCCTCCGCTCCCTCCCGGGAAAGGGGCTGCACCACCCCCGCCACAAACGGGATCTCCCCGTACAAGTAGTGCAGGAAGGGGAGCTGGACCTCCACGGAATGCTCCTCCTGGAACGGTAGGTTGGTGATCTCCGCGCCGCACCGCTCCGCCAGGGCCTGGGTGAGCTTGGCGTGCACGGGCATGGGGCCGAAGGGCGTTTGCCATTCCCCGGGTTCGGCCAAGCTCAGGGCGGAACCGAGGCCGGTGTGGTTGGTGCCCAGGATCACGGCTACCTCGGGTCGGCCGATTGCCCACAGGGCCCGGTAGCCCGCTCCGGCCACGCTGCCGGAGTAGCGGTACCCTGCGTGGGGGAGGACAAGGCCCACCGGGTGGAGCAGGGGCGGGCCGGCGGGGCCCAGTTCCGTGCGCGTGGCTCCCAAGCAGCGCTCGATTTCCCGCGCCAGGCGCGCAGGTTCTGCGGGGTAAAAGGTGCCGGCGGCGGAAGCCCAGCGAAACCCCATGACGTGCTATTGTACGTCACCTCGGGCCCGAGCAGCCCCCATTCCCGGGGAGTGCGGCTGGACTGCATCTTCTCTTGACGGTCGTACCCTTTCTCCGGGTGGTGGGCTGGAGTCTCCGAAGGCGGTGCCCATGTTGACTTGGAACGGGAACCGTTGTATATAGTGTCCTGTTTGGACGCTTCGAGAGGAGGTGATGGCCGGAGAGAAAGTTTGTGTTAAATCTGTAGAAGGAACATAGCTCGGAGGTGACGTCAAATGCAGAGGTGGGTTTTAAGCGGATTGTTGTTGGTTTTGGGTATCGCGGCCATTGCGGCGCCGCCCAAGGATGTTCTCATCATTGGGGCCCGCACGGACATCATTGTGGACCTTGACCCGGCGCGGACCTATGAGGTGTTCACCAACCTGATCATCGAGCAGTATTACGATGCGCTGGTCAACATTGTGGTAGAGCAGGGTGAAGTGGTGGCCAAGCCAGGCCTGGCTTCCTCCTGGGAGGTTTCCGAGGATGGCCTCACCTGGACGTTCCATCTCCGCCAAGGGGCCAAATTCCATTCTGGCCGAGAAGTGAAGGCCGATGACGTTTTGTACTCGTTCCACCGTTCTCTCGGACTCAACTTCGCACCCATTTGGATCCTTTCTCAATACGTGCCCAAACCCGAAATGATAGCGAAGATTGATGATTACACAGTTTCCGTGACCACGACGCAGCCCCTGGCCGAGCTTATCATCGCTTCCGTCATTGGTTTCCAGGGCATCTGTTCCATCGTGGATAGCGAACTTGTGAAGGCCCATGCCACCCCCGAGGATCCCTGGGCCAACCAGTGGCTGAAAACGAACGACGCAGGGTCCGGGCCATTCATCCTCGTGGAGTGGAGTCCCAACGAGCGGATCATCCTCAACCGTTTCGACGACTATTGGGCTGGCCCCGCGGCGGTGAAGCAGATTATCTTCATCGACATTCCTGAGCCCGCGGCCCAGAAGCTCGCCCTCGATCGCGGCGATATCGACATCGCCTGGGATCTGCTTCCCGAACAGGTGGACCTGTACCGCGATCTGGCGGGCTTCACCGTGATTGAGGGAACCTCCTGGAGCATCGAGTACTTGGCCATGAACGCGGGCAAGCCGCCCTTCGATAACCCCTTGGTGCGGGAGGCCATCCGCTGGGCCATCGACTACGACGCCATCATCTACGGAATTCAGAAGGGTGCGGCCGTCTACGGCCAGACGATCATCCCGGCCGGGATGTTCGGGCACTTGCCGGAGACGCCGTTCCGCAAGGACGTCGAAAAGGCCAAGGCCCTTCTCGCGGAGGCCGGGTATGCGGAGGGGTTCGAGGTGGAAATGCTCTCCAGCACAGCGCCTCGACGGGTGGCCATTGCGACTCAGGTCCAGGCCGATCTCGCCCAGATCGGGATCAAGGTGAACATCACCCAGATGGTGTCCGCTCAGTTCTACGAGCTGTACCGGGCCCAAAAGCACCAGTTCCTTGTGGCGGGGTGGGGCGTGGATTACGCCGATCCCGATGCCCTGGCCAAACCCTTTGCCCACTGCTGCACCACCGGCCCGGAGGCGCCGGTGCGGCAACTGGCCTGGCGGAACATGTATGCGGACTGCGAAACCACGCAGCTTGTGGAAGAAGCGGCGCGGGAGTTGGATCCCGAAAAGCGCCGGGCCATGTACGAGGAGATCCAGCGCCGCGTCCTGCACAACGGCCCCTTTGTCATCCTCTACTACCCCCTCCGCCAGGTGGTCACCCGAGACGTCGTGCAGGGCCTGGTCTTGAACCCTATGGAGAGCTTCACGGAGTTCTGGGCCGTGAGGAAAACGGGGTAGCCTACGCGGGGGCCTGGGGGAAAGCCCAGGCCCCCTAGTCCTCTCTTCTCCAGGAAGGTTCCATGGTGGGCTATGTGGTCCGGCGCCTCCTATGGATGGTCCTTGTCCTTTGGGGGGTGATGACCACCACGTTTTTCGTGGCCCGGGTGATCCCTGCCGACCCCGTGGGTGCGATTCTTGGGCCGCAAGCCCCGCCGGAGGCCATCGAGCGGGAAAAGGAACGCTGGGGCCTGAACCAGCCCATCTACGTACAGTACGCCCGGTATATCGGCGGCCTTCTGCGCGGGGATCTTGGCGTGTCCCTGCGCACCCGCAGGCCGGTTCTCAGCGATATTCTGCAGTTTCTCCCGGCCACGGTGGAGTTGGCGCTGGCGGCCCTGCTCATCGGCGTGGTGATGGGCGTTGGACTGGGCGTGGTCTCGGCTGTGCGCAGCGGCCACGCCTTGGACCACGGGTGCCGGGTGTTTGCCATTGTGGGGCTGTCCATGCCCGCGTTTTGGCTGGGGTTGTTGCTGCTCCTCGTGTTTTACTACAAATTGGGCTGGTTGCCGGGACCGGGCCAGCTTCCCTATTGGCTCCCCCGCCCTCCCAGGGTCACGGGATTCCTCTTCTTGGACGCGATTTTGGCCAGGGATTGGGAAGCGTTCGGAAGTTACCTCCACCATCTCATCATGCCCGCCTTCACCTTGGGCTGGCTTTCCACCGCCGCCATCACCCGCATCACCCGCTCCAGCATGCTCGAGGTCCTCCACGAGGAGTACATCAAAACCGCGCGCATGAAGGGCCTCAAGGAGCGCTTTGTGATCATGCGGCATGCCTTTAAGAACGCCCTGCTTCCTGTGGTTACCGTGATCGGCATCCGCTTGGCTTCCCTTCTGGAGGGCGCGGTGCTTACGGAGACCGTGTTTGCCTGGCCGGGACTGGGACGCTACGCCACCCATTCCTTTTTATCCATCGATTTCAACGCCGTGGTGGGGGTGGCTATTTTCACGGCCTTCCTCTACGCCTCTTGCAACCTCATTGTGGATCTTCTTTATGCCTATCTGAACCCGAAGATCCGTTATGCGTGAGGCCATATGCGGGGCTTAACCTGGGCTAAGGTCCGTCGGCAACTTCTTCGCAATCCCCTGACCCTCACGGGCAGCACCATCATTCTTGCCCTGATCCTCACCGCCTGCATTGCTCCCTACATTGCTCCGCACGATCCGTTTGCGACCAACCCCATTCAGAAGCTTCTTCCACCTTCGCAAAAGCACCTTATGGGCACGGATGGCCTGGGGCGCGATGTGCTGAGTCGGGTCCTCTTCGGCGCCCGTATCTCCGTGTGGATCGCGTTTCTCATCCTGCTCATTGCCGGCACAGTGGGAACCACCGTGGGTCTGGTGGCCGGCTACGTGGGCGGATTTTGGGATAACTTGCTCATGCGGGTTACCGATATTTTCATGGCTTTTCCGCAACTGATCCTAGCCATGGCCGTGGCCGCGGCGCTTGGACCAAGTCTCACCAACGTCGTCTTGGCCATTTCCTTTGGGGCGTGGACGGTGTTTGCCCGGCTGGCGCGGAGCCGGGCCATCGCCGTGCGGGAAGAGGATTACGTGGAGGCGGCCAAAGCCGCTGGAGCCGGCTCCCTGCGCATCCTGTTCGTACACGTCCTGCCCATGGTGCTGAGCCCGGTGATCATTCAGGGCACGCTCAGCATGGGCGGCATCATCCTCACCGCGGCCGGCCTGGGTTTTCTGGGTTTCGGCGCCCAGCCCCCCAGTCCGGAATGGGGCCTCATGGTCAGCGACGGCCGCAACTTCATGCCCCACGCCTGGTGGGTCTCCACTTTCCCCGGCTTGGCCATCATGCTCACCGTGCTGGGGTTCAACCTCCTGGGGGATGGCATTCGTGACATCCTCGACCCCCGCATGCGCTGAGACCCCGTGGCTCCGCTGGCAAGGCGGTGCCCTCTGCCTGGAAAACATTCCGCTCACGGAAATCGCCACCCAGTTTGGGACCCCTTGTTACGTGTACAGCAAAGCCGCGCTCCTCGTCAATCTCCAGCGGTTCCGGGAGGCCTTTCTTGGCTTGCCCTTGACCCTCCATTACGCGGTGAAGGCCAACGCCAACCTGGCCCTTCTGCGAATTCTGTGCCAAGAGGGATTGGGAGCGGAGGTCGTTTCCGCGGGGGAACTTTATAAAGCCCGCCGGGCGGGGTTCCCCCAAAACCGGATTATCTTCACTGGCGTGGGGAAGAGCGAAGAAGAGCTGAAAGTAGGCGTGCAAGCGGAGCTCAAAGCTCTGGTGGCCGAATCTTTGGAGGAGCTCGCGATCTTGGGGGAACTGGCGCGGGCCTTGCACAAGCGGCCCCGCATCGTCTTGCGGGTGAACCCGGGGGTGGATCCTCACACCCATCCGCACCTGGCCACCGCAAGCCAGGGGAGTAAATTCGGGATGGATCCGGCGACAATCCGCCTGATTCTCCCGAGGTTCGCACGAGAGAACACCTTGGAGTTCGTAGGATTCCACGTGCATTTGGGCTCGCAAATCCATGATGCGGTCCCATACCGCGAGGCCCTGGGCCTCCTCCGTGTCCTCCTTGAGGAGGCGAGGGCCGTGGGTTTAGTCCCGCGGGTCCTGGATTTGGGCGGAGGTTTTGCCGTCGCCTACGCGGAGGGGGAAACGCCTTTTCCCCTCTCCGAGCTTCGCGCACTTTTTGCCGCCGAGGGCCCCCAGGATGTTGAACTGGTGCTAGAACCCGGACGAGCTTTGGTGGCCTCTGCGGGAATTCTCCTCACCAGGATCTTGTACAGAAAGACCGTGCATGGCCGAAGCTTTTTGATCGTGGATGCGGGGATGAACGATTTTCTCCGGCCAAGCCTGTACGGGGCCCGTCACCGTATGGTTCCCGTGCAGGAAAGAGGAGGCCCCCTAGCTCCGGTGGACGTGACCGGACCAATCTGCGAAAGCGCCGATGTTTTTGGAAAAGACGTGCTCCTCCCTCCCCTTGGACGCCACGATCTTCTCGCAGTGTTGGATGTGGGAGCCTACGGTTTCAGCATGGCCTCCCAGTACAACGCCCGGCCGCGGCCCGCCGAGGTCCTGGTGGCCGACGGCCAGTCCTATCTCGTGCGGGCCCGGGAAACTTGGGAGGACCTCGGGCGAGGGGAGGTGGTGCTCAGTTGAAGGGCGGACTTTTTGTGAGCACGGTGGTGGCTGATCTACGCGCAGAGCCCGATGGCCGCGCGGAACGTGTCTCCCAGGCAATTTTCCTCACACAGCTTTCGGAGGTGGAAACCCGCGGGGATTGGCGCAGGGTTCGCACCCCCGACGGATATGAAGGATGGATCAAGGCCGGCTACACGGATTTTTTCTCTTGCCCTGAGCCCCAGTGGAAAGTGGCCGTACCCATCGTGGAAGTTGAGGAGGAGGGGACGGGCCGCACCCTGGGGCGCTTGACCCTGGATACCCGTGTGTCGGGGACACTCGGAGGGGACTGGGTACGCATAGCCCGGCCCGCTGGCCGCACCGGTTGTCTTCCACGGTCGGCGGTGAAACCCTCTTCATGGACCGGGGATGTCAAAGATCTTCTGGACCTGGCCCAGAGCCTGGTGGGCATACCTTACTTGTGGGGCGGAACGTCAACCTTCGGCTTCGATTGTTCTGGGTTCGTTCAGCGGGTCTTCCACTTCGTGTTCAACCTGTGGCTTCCCCGCGATTCCCGGGACCAGCGGAACGTGGGGCTTCATATCCCAGATTTCGGCAAGCTCGAGCCAGGCGATCTTCTATTCTTCCCCGGCCACGTGGGGCTCTGGCTGGGCGAGGGCTGGATGGT
>JBBIVL010000042.1:0-12609 GCA_037439765.1 Candidatus Bipolaricaulota bacterium | reverse complement strand
TTTTTCACGTGCACTTGGACCACGCGGCCGGGAAGGGGGTGGGCCCGCAGGTGATCCTGGAGGGCGGTGAGGAGGGACTGGGCCAGGGAGTATTCGTGCATCAGAACGCCAGGGCCGCGAGAAGCTCGTCCACGCCCCGGCCGCTCTTGGCCGCGGTGAACACGACCTTCCCGTGGGGATTGACCTTCTTGTAGTCGGCAGCTATACGTTCAGGATCCACGCCCACAAATGCGGCCAAATCCACCTTATTGATGGCCACCACATCCGTTTGGGCAAACATTTTGGGGTGCTTGCGCACCATGTCGTCGCCCTCGGTCACCGAAATCACCACGAGATCCGCGTCTGTCCCCAGAGGAAAATCCGCGGGACACACGAGGTTCCCCACGTTTTCCACGAAAAGCACGTCGACTTGGTCGAGTGGGAAATCCTCGAGGGCGTGGCCCACTTGATGGGCATCGAGGTGGCACTGATCGCCGGTGTTGATCTGGAGGGTGGGGAGCCCGGCGGCGCGGAACCGCTGGGAGTCGTCGTCGCCGGCCACATCTCCCGCGATAGCCCCCACTCGCAGACCCCGTTCCCGAAGCTTTTCGGCCAGGCGCAGGATGAGCTCGGTCTTTCCCGAGCCGATGGCGCCCATCACGTTCACCGCCCGAATCCCTCTTTCCTTTAGGAGCTCATAGTTCCGGGAGGCGAGCTCAAGCTGCTTTTGCAGCACATCCCCCAAAGGACTCGTAATGTCGTGCATGGCGGGGAATCCTACGCCCAAGGTTTTCCCGATGCAATGGGCACGGATTCCCGCTTTTTACCCGCGCGATTTGCCTGCGCCCCTTCGCCTCTGTATACTTGCGGGCCGTGCGGCGGGTTGCGGAAGTGGCGGCTACGTTCGCGCTGGCTTTTTTCGTGTATCTCATCCTCACCGCCTTCAGCGGTGGGCTTGGCCTGTGGTCCTTGGAGGAGCTCATCGGAGGGGCGGTGGTTTCCTTTCTTGTGGCCCTCGCTTCCCATCGGCTCCTTTGGGAGCGGGGTGGTTGGCGGCTCCTCAACCCCTGGCGGTGGATTGTCTTCCTGGCCTACATTTTCGGCCCCTTCCTTTTCGCCATGGCCCGGGCCAACCTCGATGTGGCCTACCGCGTGATCACCGGCCGGATCAACCCGGGTATCGTGCGGTTCAACCCCGGCCTCAGAACCGATGCCGGCCGCACCATGCTCGCCAATTCCATCACCCTCACTCCCGGGACCCTCACCCTGGAGGTGGACGACGAGACCGGCGATTTCTACGTGCACTGGATCAACGTGCGCAGCGTAGATCCCAAGCCGGATGAGGTCTGTGGGAATTTCCCGAACTGGGCCAAGGTGGTGGCGGAATGATCGGGGAGCTTTCGCTGGCGGTGGCGGCGGCGGTGCTCTTGGCTTACGTATTGGTGTGCACCTTGCGGCTAGCTATCGGACCGACCCCGGCGGATCGGGCCGTGGCCCTGGACACGATCAATACCCTGGTGGTGGCCGTCATGATCCTCATCGGAGCTGCGTTGGACCTCATGATCATCATGGACGTGGCCCTGGTCTACGCCCTGCTTTCCTTTGTCGGCACTCTCTACGTGGCCCGCTATCTTGAGGAGGGGCTGCGGTGACGATTCTGATGTACGTGTTTTTGGCCATTGGTGCAGTGTTCAACGGGCTGGGTGCCGTGGCCCTGCACCGGTTTCCTGATGTGTACACGCGGCTTCATGGGGCCACGAAGTGCACCACGTTTGGCTCGATTTTCTCCATTCTGGCGGTGGTGGTGTATGGAGCTTCCCGGGGCGGGTCCGTGGGCCTCAGCATGGTGATCCGAGCCGTGTTGGCTTTGGTGTTCCTGCTCCTTACTAACCCCACGGGATCCCATGCCTTGGCGCGGGCCGCGCACCGGGCGGGGATCAAGCCCTTCCGGGCGGTGGTGGATCGGTTGGAGGAGGTGGGCCGATGACCCTGTGGGCGGCGATGCTCGCGGCCACGCTGGTGATGGTGGTCGTTACCTCCATTTTGGCTGTGCTCCTGCGGGATCTCCTTGCGGCGGCCCTGGCCTTGGGGGCCCAAGGACTTCTCCTGGCCTTGGCCTTCTACCTCCTCCAGGCTCCGGACGTGGCCATCGCCCAGGCCGGAGTCGGCGCGGCCCTCACCACGGCCATCTTCCTCTTGGCCATTGGGAAGACCCGGAGAAAGGAAGAGGAATGAGCCGCTGGCTTGGGGTGGGCGCGTTCTTGGTGGTGGCGGGGGTCTTGATCTTTGCGGGGGTGGCGGTGCGGCCATTCGGGGTCCCTCCCCGGACGGAAATGGACGCCTACTTCAACCGCTTCTCCCAGCCGGAGGTGGCCGCCAACAATGCGGTTACAGCCATCGTCTTTGACTACCGGGGTTACGACACCTTGGGCGAGGCCACAGTCCTCTTTACGGCGGTGACAGGCGTGGCCTTGATTCTGAGGAGGCGGGGAAAATGACGGTTGTCGTCCGCACCATTGCCCGGGTGCTCTTGCCGATCTCCTTGGAGTTTGGTGGGTACGTCATCATGCATGGGCACCTCACGCCCGGGGGCGGGTTTCAGGGCGGGGCGGTGGCGGCCTCCGGCTTGGCCATGGTGGTGGTGGCGTTTGGGGCGAAGCGCCTGAGCGGAAAGAAAGGGCTTCTTTCAGCCCTGGAAAGCCTGGGCGGGGTGGCCTTCACGGCGCTCGCCTTCCTCGGTCTGGGCCTTACCTTTTTTGCCAACGTCCTGGCCGGAGCCGGCGGGCTCTTCGGCAACCCCGTTCCCTACGGGGTGAATCCCGGCGACCTCAACACCGCCGGGACCCTCCCCCTTATGAACTGGGCCGTGGGGTTTAAGGTTTTGGCCGGTCTGGGTGCGGTCGTCCTGCTCTTCGCGTTATTCGGAGGGGAGCATGATCGGTAACCTTCCCTTCGTGGTGTGCATGATCCTCGTGGCCTTGGGCCTTTGGACCCTGGTGGCCAAACGCAACCTTGTCAAGCTCGTGATCGGAATCGGCCTCATCGAAAGCGGGGTCAACCTCTTCCTTGTGGCTTTGGGCTATGTGCACCAGGGGATTCCTCCGATCTACACCTATGCCCCGAAGGACGCGCCCATGGTCCTGCCCACGCCCCAGGCCCTCACTCTGACCAGCATCGTGATTGGCTTGGCCACCACCGCGCTGATGTTGGCTTTTGCCGTGGTCATCTACCGCCACAAAGGGACCCTGGACGCCCGGAAGATCCGGGACCTGCGGGGGTGACGATGAGCGTCCACGCGCCGATTTTGGCCATTGGTGTTGCGCTCCTTGGGGGGTTCGCCGCCCCGCTTTGGGCCAAATTGCATAAGACCCTGCGGGACCTGTGGGTGCTCCTGGTGGTCGGGTTTGTGGGGGTGTGCGTGGGCTACGTGGCCGTGCACGTGTTCACCACGGGGATTTGGGTGTACGTGCTGGGAGGCCGCAGTCCCCAGGAAACGGTCGCCTCCGGAGGTTTCCCCATCCGCATCATGCTTACGGTGGATGCGATGAGCGCCTTCATGGGCGTCATCGCCGCTCTCTTGGCGGTGGTGGCCTTCCCGTTCGCCCTCAAGTACATCGCCGAGGAGGAGGGAAAGACCCTCTCCCTGACGCTGGGACTTTTGCTTTTGGCGGGGATCCTGGGCATGGCCTACACCGGCGACCTCTTCAACTTCTTCGTGTTCCTGGAGGTCACGAGCATCGCCGCCTGTGCCCTCATTGGGTTCCGCACCTGGACGAGCCGAGCGCCCGAGGCCGCGTTCAAAACAATGCTCCTTTACAGCGTGAGCGGCCTCCTTTTCCTTTTGGCCGTGGCCTTCCTTTACGGGGAATACGGGGCCCTCAACTTGGCCTACATTTCCGCCCAGCTTAGCGGGACCGCGGTGGATCGGCTGAGCTTGGCGCTGTTCCTGGGGGCGTTGCTCATGAAGGCCGCGGCGGCGCCCGTGCACTTCTGGGCACCGGATGCCTACGGCCAGGCCCCGGCCGCGAAAACCCTTCTTTTGGTGGTGAACACCCAGGTTTCCCTGTACGGGCTGTGGCGCGTTCTCTTCACCCTCTACGGGGGGATTTTGGATGCCCCTGTGGGCTGGCTCGTAGTGAGCTTGGGCCTTCTCACCATGGGGGTGGCGGCGTTCATGGCCCTGGTCCAGACGGATTTGGGAAGACTTGTGGCCTATGGCGCGGTTTCCCAGATTGGATACATGTTGCTTGGGGTGGGTGTGGGGCTGGTGGCCTTGTCCGGCCGACCCGATTACGGCCTTGTGGCCATGAAGGGTGGCATTTTCCACATGCTCAACGACGCCCTCACCGTGGGGCTTCTTTTCCTTTGCGTGGGCGCGGTGGAGTGGGCCAAGGGCACCCGAGACCTTCGGGAGTTGGGGGGCCTGGGGCATGGCCTCCCGGAGGTGGCCCTGTGCTTCCTTGTGGCCTCCTTGGCCTTGGCGGGGATTCCCCCCCTGAACGGGTTTGCCTCGAAAATCCTCATTTACGAGGGCAGTTTTCGGCTCTCCCCAATCCTAACGGCACTGGCAGTGTTGGCCTCCATCCTGCTTTTGGCCGTGTTCGCCCGGGCTTTCCAAGGGGCGTTTCTGGGGCCCAGGGTGGAAGTCAAGGCCACGGTCCCCTGGGTTTTCCTGGTGTCCATGGGCGTGCTGGTCGTGGGGATTCTGGTGTTGGGGCTTGTGCCCGGGTTCTTCGTGGAGGGCCTTGTGACGCCGGCGGCGGAGGCCCTGTGGCGCGGCCGGGCCCTGTATCTCGCGGCCGTGTTGGGAGGGTGAGGCCATGAAGGAAACCCTCAAAATCCTGACAGGCCAGGGGTATTGGAGTCCCCTCATTTGGATGGCGGCGGCGTTGGGAACCTTGCTGTTGGCGGCATTTTTGTGGTCCCGGGGCCACCGCCAACACAAACGGGGCACGGAGCAAGAGCTTCCCTTCCTTTCGGGAGAGCGGGCGGAGAAAGCCCAGGTGGGCGCCCTCCACCTCTATTGGGGCCTCACCGAAGCTTTGGGCCCGTTTTTGGAGCGTTTGGGAAATTGGCACTCCGGGGTGGTCACCGACTACGCGGGTTGGTTTGTGGTGCTCCTCGGGGTTGTGGTGCTTTTGCTCTTGGTTTAGGAGGAGGAGATGGGTCTTTCCGCGTTCAAGCGGGCGTTGTGGGTGTTCCACGTGGCCACGGGCTCCTGCAACGGCTGCGATATCGAGATTGTGGCCGCCCTCACCCCCCGCTACGACGTAGAGCGCTTTGGAATCAGGCTCGTGGGGACGCCCCGCCATGCGGATGTGCTCCTTGTCACCGGCCCGGTGACGCGGATGATGGCGGAGCGGCTCAAGCGCATCTACGAGCAGACCCCGGATCCCAAGGCCGTAGTGGTGGTAGGGGGGTGCGGTTCCACCTCCGGCGTGTTTTACGAGAGCTACAACGTGGTGGGCCCGGTGGACCGGATCATCCCCGTGGACGTGTATGTGCCGGGCTGTCCGCCCCGGCCGGAGGCCATCATCGACGGAGTGGTGAAGGCCGTGGCCAAACTGGAGCAACTGGGGGCCAAGGTATGAAGGCCGAGCAAGTCCTCAACGCCCTCAAGACCGCGTTGGGCGAGAATTTCCGCAATCCCGAGCTGCGCCCCCGCTCTGTGGGGGTGGCCAGGAAATGGACGGTGGAGGAGATCTGGGCGGAGGTTCCCCGGGAGGCCATTCCTCAGGCGGTGGGTACCTTGAAGTCCTTGGGCCCCTTGCACATCTCCATCATCTCCGGCCATGATGCCAGGGAACACATCGAGCTTCTTTATCACCTCGCCGTGGGCTTTGGCACGGAGGGCGGCGAGGTGATGGTCACCCTGCGCACACGCGTTCCCAAGAGCGATCCCCGCGTGCCCTCCATTTGCGGGATCCTCCCTGGTGCGGAGACGACGGAGCGGGAGAAGATCGAGTTCTTGGGCGTGGACTTTCCGGGGATCCCCTGCCGGGACCATGTATTCTTGCCTGACGATCTTCCCGTGCACCCCTGGCGGCGGGACGAGCCGGAGTTGGAAAAATTCTTGCACCGCATGGTGGAGTGGGAGAAAGGCCATGAAGGAAAAGAGAGCGCAGGATCCTGAGGATCCGGTCCTCCCCGCGGTGGAGGAGCGGGAGGTTTTGCTGACGGGCCCCGAGGTCGGGCCAGGGGAGGTTTTTTCTGTTCCCATTGGCCCTATTCATCCGGCGCTGAAGGAGCCCATCCGCCTGACTTTCCAGGTGCAGGGCGAGCGCATCGTGGGCGTTCAGATACGCACGGGCTTTGCCCACCGGGGGATCGAGTTCATGGGCATGCGCCAGGGCCGGAACCTCATCCAGATCCTGTACCTCTCCGAGCGGATTTGTGGGATCTGCTCCATTTCCCACCCCATTGCCTTCACTCAGGCTGTGGAGCGGGCGGCGGGAATCGAGGTCCCACCCCGGGCCCAGTACATCCGGGTCATCATCTCCGAGCTTGAGCGCATCCACTCCCACCTCCTTTGGGCGGGTGTGGCGGCCCACGAGCTTGGCTTTGATACCCTTTTGCACCTCACCTGGCGCGTGCGGGAAAAAGTCTTGGACATTTTGGAGGAGCTCTCAGGGAACCGCATCAACTATGCGATCCCCATTTTCGGCGGGGTGCGGCGGGATATCACGCCTGATCAATATCCCAAGGTTCGCGAGGCCCTGCGCTACTATCGTGGGCTTTTTGACGAGCTTTTGGACGCGTTTTTGCGGGATCCCACGGTGGAGGCCCGCACCAGGGGAGTGGGAATTCTTGAGCCCAAGGAGGCGGAGGAGCTTTGCGCGGTGGGCCCCACGGCCCGCGCCTCCGGCCTCCGCAAGGACGTGCGCCAGGACCGGCCCTATCTGGCCTACTCCGATTTCGAGGTCAAAGCCATCACCCCGGAGGACTATGGCCTCACCCCTGTGGGCGACGTGTACGACAAGATCGTGGTGCGGCTATTAGAAGTTGGGCAATCCATCGAAATCATCGAGAAGGCCCTGGAGGGGATGCCGGAGGGAGAAATCACGTCCTTTCCCAAGATCCCCGCGCTTTTGGCGCACCTTAAGAAGGCGGAGGGCGAGGGCCTGGGCTGGCACGAGGCCCCCCGGGGCGAGGTCATCCACTATGTGCGCCTCGTCTCCGGTGAGGAATCGCCCCTCGTCTGGAAAGTGAAGGCCCCCACGTATTCCAACCTCCTGAGCTGGTACCCCATGTTCGAGGGCCAGGAAGTGGCGGATATTCCCATCATCGCCGCCTGTATTGACCCCTGCATTTGCTGCATGGATCGGGTGTACCTTGTGCGTAATGGGAAAGAGGAAACCTGGACGAAGGAGGGGCTCCTTCGGCTTTCCTGGGAGAAGACGCGGAGGATGAGGCGATGAGCGGCTGGGCGATTTTTGGGCAGGCCGTGCTGGCCGTGGTGGGCGGGGTGATTGTGGGGCTCTTTTATCGTGGTTTGGACCGAAAGATTGCCGCGCACATGCAGGCCCGAATTGGTCCGCCCCTGCGCCAGCCCTTTTTGGATTTGGGAAAGCTTTTGGTGAAGGAGACGGTGATCCCCAGGACGGCGGTGGCCTGGGTCTTCTCGGCCATGCCGTTCTTGGCGGTGCTCGCGTCCTTCACGGCCCTTCTTTACCTCCCGATTGGGCCGTTTCGGCCGATTCTGGAGGGCTATGGGGACGCGATTTTAGTCCTTTACCTTTTGGCCGTGCCGGCCCTGGCCATGGCCCTGGGTGGGTTCGCCTCCGGCTCGCCCTTGGGCGTGGTGGGCGCCCAGCGCGAATTGGTGATGCTCGTTTCTTACGAATTTCCTCTGGCCGTCGTCCTGGTGGCCGTAGCCTGGCGCCTTTCCACGCTGGGCATCGCCCCGGCTTTCTCCCTCGGTGCGATGGCGCAGCACTCTTTGTGGGCGGCGGTGGGGCCGTTGGGCCTCATCGGGCTCGTCCTCCTGTTGGGCTCACTGTTGGTGGTGACGCCCGCAGAACTGGCGAAGATCCCGTTTGACATTCCCGAGGCGGAGACGGAGATCGCCGGCGGGCTCATGGTGGAGTATTCCGGGACGTATCTCGCTCTGTTTTATTTGGCGGATGCCGTGCGCACGGTGGTCATGGCTGGGCTCGCGGTGGCCCTGTTTATTCCCTATGGGATCGCTGGCGCTCTCGGGCTTTCGGGGGCCGCCGGGGATGCCGTGGACCTCATTTTCTGGCTGTTCAAGGTGTTCATGGTGATGGTGGCGGCGGTGACCACGGTGCGGGTGGGCATGGCCCGCCTCAAGGTGGATCAGATCGCCCGGGGATTCTGGCTGCGCATCACGGCTGTGGCCCTAAGCGGGCTTTTGCTCCTCGCCCTGGATAAGGTGGTGATGGGATGATCCTGAAGACCTTGCTTTCCCAGCTCCTTTCCCGGCCGGCGACCAATCAGTTCCCGGCCAAATACATGCCCCGTTCTATCACAGGCTTCTTGACCAAGGTGCAAGAAGGCAGAGCGAAAATTCATCCGCCTGTCCCGGTGCCTCCCAAGTTCCGAGGAAAACTCGGCTATGACCGGGAGAAGTGTATCGGGTGCCAACTTTGCATCCGCGTGTGCCCGGCCAAGGTCATCGAGTTTTTGCCGGAAGTGAAAAAGATTAGGATCCACGTGGCCCGTTGTACGTTCTGCGCTCAGTGCGTGGACGCCTGCCCGGTGGACGCCCTCTCCGCTACCCCGGACTTCCTGTTGGCTGATACGGGCCGGAATTCCCCTAATCTTGTTGTGGAATGAAAAAGGGCGGGTAGGAACCCGCCCTTTTTCTTTGACTTGCGAGGCGAGCTTAGGCTAGCCTTTCACAGCGGAGAGTTTGTCCGCCAACGCTTCCCTGAGGATGGGAAAGATCCGAACTAAGGCCATCCCGCGCCAAAGTTCGAGCCGCAGGCCTAGGAGGGGGCGCTCTGACTGGACTCGGGGAGCCGGCCGCCAGGCCAAGGACTTCCCCAAGGCCGGTTGCCTCTCGTCAAGAGAAAGACCGCGCTGGAGCCTCTCCCACTGAGCCACGGTGAGGATCTTCTTCAGCCCGGCCACGAATTTCTCTTCGAGGTCCTGGAGCTTTTCCTGAAGCTCTTTGTGGTACATGGAAAGAAGCTCGCGCAGTTCTTTTGCCGTCCCCGTGAACTTCAAGAGATCCTCATGGAATTTCTCGGGCATCCCAACGATCTCGTCGTGGAGGGGCATGAGCTCGTCCACGAGACTGAGGAGCGACTCCATTTGGACTGGGGAAAGCTCGAGGGCGGAGATCCAAATTAGGACAAGGGTTTCCGTGGCCATGGGCCTGCCGATGCGCGAGGTCCAAGGCTGCGCAAAGGCCACTGTTCCCAAAGCCGCCGCCAAAACTACTCCTACAAGGGCGATACGCATCAGGCTATCACCTCCATGTCCATTGTTACCGTACCTGGTGGAGGGGGTATAGAGGAGTTGTGCAGAAACGGTGGAGGGCGAGGTTGGGTATACTCAAAAGCTCCTCATGGTTACCCTACGGAAACGGGATCAGGCTTTGACCGTGCCTTCCGGGAAAAACCTGGAGAAGCTTCTCCGGGAGGCCGGGATCCTTCCGGACACGGTTCTCGTCGTTCGGGATGGGAAGATCGTGCCCCTGGACTACCGTCCCCAGGACGGCGAGGAGTTCGAACTCATCGACGTTATCTCCGGAGGCTAGGATGCGCTGCACCTTCTGCGAAAAGGATGCGGTTCTTCGCCTGCGCCACGCCAATCTGCGGCTGTGCCCGGAGCATCTCGTCTCCCGAGTGGAGAAGGAAGCCGAGAAGGCCGTCCGGGAGTTCCGCATGTTTGTGCCCGAGGAGAAAATCCTCGTGGCGGTTTCCGGGGGAAAAGATTCCCTCGGGCTTTGGCAGATCCTCACGAAGCTCGGCTATCGGGCGGATGGCCTTTATCTGGACCTTGGCATCTCCGGGTATTCCCAGCGCTCCCGGGAATACGCCGAGGCCTTCGCTCGCGGTCGAAGCCTTCGGCTTTTCGTGGTGCGGGCGGAGGATGAGGTGGGAGCTGGCCTCGACGAGATCACCGAGGTTCTGCGGGGGAGTCCCTGTTCCCACTGCGGCACGATCAAGCGCTATCTCATGAACCGGGTGGCCTGGGAAGGAGGGTATGCGGCCCTGGCCACTGGCCACAACCTGGACGACGAGGCCGCCACCCTTTTGGGAAACACCCTGCGCTGGGATCTTCCGTACCTTGCCCGGCAATATCCCGTCCTTCCCGAGGGGCGAAAACTCGTGCGCAAGGTGAAGCCCCTCGTTTACCTTTCCGAGCGGGAGATGGTGGCTTACTGTCTCATCGAAGGGATCCGCTACATCTACGAGGAGTGTCCCCATAGCCGCGGTGCCCGCTCCCTCTTCCTCAAGGCCATTCTCAACCGCCTTGAGGACGAATCCCCCTCCACGAAGATCACGTTCCTCAAGTCCTTTTTGCGCGTGCACACAATCTTTCCCAAAGCCCCGGAGGAGGAGCTACGGGATTGTCCTTCCTGCGGGATGCCCAGCGGTGCGGAAGGTTTGTGTCGGTTCTGCCGGATAAAGGAAAGGATGCGTGAGCGTGCGCCCGCTTGAGTACGGAGAACCAGTAATTCTCTGGGAGACTGGCCGGGGCCGCACCTTCCTCATCACCCTCACCCCGGGCGGCGCATTCCACTCCCATCGCGGGATCATCCGCCACGACAAGATCGTGGGAAAACCCGAGGGAACGGAAGTCCTCTCCTCCACGGGATACCCCTTCGTGGCCTTTCGACCCAGGATCGCCGACCGCATGATGAAAGTCCACCGCCAGACCCAGATCGTCTACCCCAAGGACGCGGGCTGGCTGGTTTTGGCTCTTGACCTTTTCCCTGGCGCGCGGGTGATCGAGATGGGCACGGGTTCCGGGGCGTTCACCATCCTCCTTGCCCAACTTGTGGGCCCCACGGGCAGGGTTTACACCTACGATCGAAGGCCTGATTTCCTCTACAACGCCATGCAGAACATAAAGAAGCTGGGGTACGTGGACCGTGTGGAGGCCCAGCTCCTCATGGCCGGGGAACCTTTTCCCGTTTCCGACGTGGACGCCGTTTTCTTGGACCTTCCCACGCCCTGGGAGGCCATTCCGCCGGCCCGCGAGGCCCTCGCGCCTGGAAGGCCCCTGGCCCTCCTCGTTCCCACCGCCGAACAGTTGAAACAGGCGGTGAAGGCCCTCGCGGAAAATGGTTTCGTTTGGATCGAGGCCGTGGAGATCCTCGAGCGAAAAATGCTCGTGCGGGAGCGGGAGGGCGTTAGGCCGCTCGAGCGCATGGTGGGATTCACCGGATACCTCGTCTCCGCCCGAAAAGCCCTTCTTCCTCGGGCAGGGGAAGTGACCACCGTCGCTTCCGAAGAAGAGCCGGAAAGTCTAGAGGACCAAGGATAACGGATCCTGGCGAAAGTATTGGGAAAGAAGGGCGTAAAGCTCGGGATGATGGGCCTTTAGGCTCCAGGGATCAGCAAAGAAAAGTTCCACGGCCACGGCGAAAAACTCTGCGGGATTTTCCCGGCCCAACGCAAGGGGCGTTGGCCACAGGGAAGAGGAAACCCGGGAGTACTCGGAAAAGAAAATTCTCGGCCAACTTTCCAAAAGTTCCGGAGGAAGAACAGGCACGCCCTGCATCCCGCCGTCCTCCAAATCCAGTTGATGGGCGAACTCGTGGGTCACCACGTTGCGGGCGCCGGGAGAAAAACCGGCTTGGGTCACGGCATCCCACGCGAGGACCACTGTGCCCAACGGCCATGATTCGCCGGCCCGCACCTCCATCCCCTCCTCCACCACCCCGGCTGGACCAGGCCGCACGTACCTTGCCACGTACAGGGTGGGATAAACCACCACCGTGCGCATAAGCGGGAAATACTCCGTTTCCCGGTGGAGGAGAAGAAGGCAAGCGTTCCCGGCCACGGTCACCCGTACCCGATCATCCACCCGGAAACCGGCTGCGCCCTCAAAGCGTTTTTCGGAAAGGAAGACCTGGATATGGCCCAGAATCTCACGTTGGTCCGCACGGGGAAGAACCGGAAAAAGCGGTATTCCGGAGAGGAATGGCTTCCAATGCGAAGGAAAAGGCCGCGCCTGAAGCCTCCTCCTGCGCCAGTGGCGAAGGAAGCTCAAGGCTTATCCGGCCCGGTCTGAAGGATGAGCTTGAGACGAATTTGTCCCAAGCTTAGCTCGAGGGCGAGGAAGCTCTCGGCCACCCGGAACTCCTGGGTTGTCCAGGTGCTTGAGCGCGGCGAGGCCACCGGCACAAGAACCACCCCGGCCTCGATCCCAAGGTTTCCGAAATTTCCCGCCACGGTGAAGCGCTGCGTGGTGAGGGCGAAAGTCTGCCAAGTGGAGGAGCTTTGCAGTTCCCAACTCCCGAAGGAGAGCCGGAGGTTCAGGGTGTTCCAGGGCGCGGAGGGAGCGGGGGCCAAAGCGAAGCCCGTCGAAAAACTTCCGAAGAACTCAAACGCCCCGGCCGGAAGACACACCCAAATGATCCCTAACGCCAGCCACTTCATCGTAAGAATGATACCAAAAAACGGGCGTAGGAGAAGCCCTAGGAAAGGAGCT
>JBBIVL010000041.1:0-12881 GCA_037439765.1 Candidatus Bipolaricaulota bacterium | reverse complement strand
CGTGGGAAAGGGATACTCCCGAAAGGTTCCCGAAATCTGGGTATACGCGGAGGCCAGGGCCAACCCGTAGAGGTCAAATGCCCCCTGAAAGGTGAGCCCAATCCCCCGGGACGGAGAGTCCACTAACCACTCCCCCGACAGGGTGAACTTGCCGGTGTTGATGTCCACACCCGGAGTGAGGGGGTCCTCAAAATAACGGTAACTGAAGGCCGCCTCGCCCCGTAGGAGGTTAGTGGTGGGAGCCTGGTACTGGCAAATGGGCACGGCAAACCCCGACACAAACCCGAGGAAAAAGAGGACGAGCATGGGACGCATAGCAACGCTAAGCGTACCCCAGTGGCCTAGGGTCGGCCAATAGGTCCCAGACCGAGCGCATCCGGTCCGAACTTCTTCCGCACTTTGTGCACGGCTGCGGCCAGGTGGGAATCCGCGAAAAGGGGCAAGGGCTGGAATGTCCCCGACACCAGGCTTGCCCCCCCCACCCCCAACAGACGCACCCCCTGCCCCGGGGGAATATCCACCCGGGAGAGGAGCCCTACGGCTTCCGCGGCCAATAGGAGCGGATGATTCGTGGGCTCGGGAAGGCGCGTCTGCCTCGTCAGGGTGGTGAAATCGGAGAACCGCACTTTGATTTGCACGGTTTGGGCAAGAACTCCCTCCGCGCGGAGGCGGTCCGCCACCAAAAATGCCAGCCGGCGCAGCTCGGACTCAATCTTCTCCCGCTGGAAAAGATCCTCGGGGTAGGTGATCTCGTGGGAGATGGACTTGGCCTCCCGCACAGGGACCACCAGGGACTCATCGATGCCGCGGGCCAGCTGCCAGAGGCCCTCTCCCCCTTTGGGCCCAAACCAGGACCGCAATAATCCTAGCGGCACCTCCCGCAGATCCCGCACGGTGCGCACGCCTTTTTCCCGCAGCCGCGCCGCCGTCTTTGGCCCCACTCCCCAAAGATCCTCCACCGGCAGGGGATCGAGGAAATTCTGCACTTCCTCCGGTGGTACGACCCGCAGTCCCCCGGGCTTGGCCGCATCGGAGGCAAGCTTGGCCACAAGCTTATTGGGCCCAAGCCCCACGGAGCAGGAAAGCCCGGTCTCCGTGGGGATCCGCTCATGGATCTCCGCAGCTACCTTCTCCGGCGGGCCGTGCAAAAGTTCTGTTCCCGTGAGGTCCACGAAAGCTTCATCCAAAGAAATCGGCTCCACAAGCGGGCTGTATTCGCAAAGGATGGTCCGGATCCTTTGGGCTACCTCCTCGTAGCGATCGAAGCGCGGGGGGAGGAAGACCCCTTGAGGGCAAAGGCGTTTGGCGTGCACGGTGGGCATGCCCGAACGGACCCCGAACTTTCGCGCGGCATAGGAGGCCGTGGCCACCACGCCCCGGGGCTCCGGACCGGCCACGATCACGGGCTTTCCTCGCAACTCCGGCCGATCCTGCTCCTCCACGGAGGCATAAAACGCGTCCATATCCACATGCAAAATCCAGCGCGCCATCGGAAAAATCGTAAGCCTTTTTTAGTGCGCCTCAACCCCTATTGCTTGGCTCCCGGCCCAGGGCTAGAATGCCGGGTACGCGAAAGTCCTGCGCACAAAAAGGAGGCAAACATGCAGATCCTCAAGGTCGCGGCCACTTCCAATCCCAAGGCGGTAGCGGGGGCCATTGCCGGGGCGTTGGAGGAGGACGGGATTGTTGAGGCCCACGCTATCGGGGCCGGCGCCGTCAACCAGGCGGTCAAAGCCATCGCCATCGCCCGCCGGCTCGTGGAAAGGGAGGGCGAGGCGGAAATCAAGGTCACCCCAGGGTTCATCGACGTGGACATCGGAGGCGAAGTCAAAACGGGCATCCGCTTCGTGATCGAAAAATAGATGCGGCTTGAGGCGCTGGTCCAGGATTCCCTGCGCTCGGTCCTGGACCGCCTGGGGAGCTCCCCCCAAGAGATCCCTGTGGATCGCCCTCCCCGCCGGGAATTGGGGGATCTTTCCACCCGCGTTGCCTTCCTCCTAGCTCCGCGGTTGGGCAAACCACCCCAGGCGCTGGCTCAGGACCTGGCCCAGATTTTGTCCTCCCAACCCGCGTTCGCCCGGGTCCAAGCCGCCCAAGGATTTCTGAACTTCTTTCTCCGTCCCGAGGTCCTGCATCAGGTGCTCCGGGAGATTCTCGGGGAGGGCCTCCAATATGGGAAAAGTACGGAAGGTCACGGGAAAAAACTTCAAGTGGAGTTCGTATCCTCCAATCCCACGGGGCCCCTCACCATCGGCCATGGCCGACAGGCCGCGTTGGGCGACGTTTTGGCCAACCTCTTCGGGGAGTTGGGATGGCAGGTGACCCGGGAGTATTACCTCAACGACGAGGGCCGGCAGATCGATCTGCTGGCCCAGTCCCTTTGGGCCAGGTATCGTCAAGCCCTGGGCGACCCCCAGCCCATCCCGGCGGGCGGTTACCACGGCGACTACCTCCTCCCCATCGCCCAGGAGCTCGCCGAGCGTTTGGGAAACGCTTATCCGGAATGGAACGCCGAGACCAAGGGATTTTTCCGCGGCGAGGTCGTGCCCCGAATGCTCCGCCTCATCGAGGAGGACCTGGAGGCCATCGGCGTGCGTTTCGACGTGTGGACGCGGGAAGGGGACATCATCCGTAAGGGCCTAGTAGACGAGGTTTTGCGACTCTTGAGGGAGCGCGGCGCCATTTACGAGAAGGATGGGGCCACCTGGCTTTCCGCCAAGGCCCACGGGCTTGGCCGCGATCCTGTCCTCATCCGCTCCGACGGCACCCCCACCTACCTCATGGTGGACATCGCTTACCACCTTGACAAATTCCGGCGGGGGTTCGATTGGGTCGTCGATGTGCAGGGGGCCGACCACGTAGAAGAACAACAGCAGGTGAAATTGGCCCTCCGTCTTCTCGGCGTGCCCGAGGCGTTCTTGAGCTATTGTCTGCACCAATTCGTGACCCTGAAGGGCGCGGAGGGGGTCGAGAAGATGTCCACCCGGGCCGGCCGGTTCCTTCGCCTGAAAGATCTCGTGGATAAGGTGGGCCGTGACGCCACCCGTTACTTCATGGTCATGCGCAAGCCCGAAAGTCACCTCATTTTCGATTTCGAGCTTGCGAAAAAGCAGAGCTTGGAAAACCCCGTGTATTACGTGCAGTATGCCCATACCCGCATCGCCGCGGTCTTCCGCGAGGCCCGGGCTCGGGGAGAGCTTCCCGCAGATCTCCTTTCCGTGGACCTCTCCCCGCTGCGGGAGCCGGAGGAGCTCCAGTTGATGATGGAGCTCGACCGGTTCCCCGACGTGGTGCAGCTTTCCGCCCGGGAATTCGCCCCTCATCTTCTGTGCGCGTACCTAGAGAACCTGGCGGGAATTTTCCACCCCTACTACGCCCGGGTGTGGATCCTGGGGCAAGGGCCCGCCACGGCCGCGCGCCTGGCCCTGCTGGCTGGGCTGAAGCTCGTGCTCTTTCGCGGGCTTTCCCTTCTTGGGGTACGCGCGCCCGAGGAGATGTGATGCCCCAGGGGTTTTGGGAGCGCTTGCGCCTGGGCCTTTCCCGCACCAGGGAGGGGCTGCTCGGCTCCCTCCAAGGGGCCTTTCAGGGCCAAAAGACCGCGGAGCTTTTGGAACGTCTGGAGGAAGCGTTGCTTTCCGCCGACGTGGGTCCCGAGGAAACCCGGAGGATCGTGGCCCAGGTGGAAACAAAGCTCCCCGCGCGGTGCACATGGGAAGAGCTCTTGGCCGTAGTGGAAAACATTCTAGTGGAGGAGCTCGTTCCGGCTGAGCGTCCGTTCACATTGCCTGCGCACCTGGCGGTCCTCCTGTTCGTGGGGGTGAACGGCTCCGGGAAAACCACCACGGTGGCCAAGGTGGGGAAATGGCTGGGTGATCAGGGGAAAAAGCCCCTCCTGGTGGCAGCGGATACATTCCGGGCTGCGGCCATCGACCAGCTGCAGGAGCTGGGAGAGGCTCTAGGGCTTTCGGTCATCGCCCACAAGCCCGGGGCTGACCCAGGCGCGGTCGTGCACGATGCCCTGGTGCACGCCCGCTCTGCCGGTTATGATGCTGTTTTGGTTGACACGGCCGGTCGGCTGCAGACGAAAAAACCGCTCATGGAGGAATTGGGCAAAGTGCGCCGCGTTGTGGAAAAACTCATCGCTCGGGAACCCGACGAGCGCATCCTTGTGGTGGATGCCACCGTTGGCCAAAACGCCATTTCCCAAGCCCAGCTTTTCCATGAGGCGGTGGGGCTCACCGGGCTTGTGCTCACCAAGCTGGACGGAACTGCCCGGGGCGGTGCGGTCCTGCCGGTGGTGCGGGCACTTGGCCTTCCCATTCTCTGGGTGGTGGTGGGGAAGGGCATGGACGATCTGGCTCCGTTCTGCGCCGCTGAATTCGCCCGGGCCCTTTTGAGGGGGTGAAAATGGCCAAATACGTGTACTTGTTTGGTGCAGGCCGAACCGAGGGAAGCGCGAAGATGAAGGACCTTCTCGGTGGGAAGGGCGCGAACCTCGCGGAGATGGCTGCTTTAGGGATCCCTGTTCCGCCGGGGTTCACCATCACCACCGAAGTTTGCCGCTACTACTACAACAATGGCGGCCGCTATCCAGAAGGGCTGTGGGCCCAGGTGCAGGAGAGCATGAAGTTCTTGGAGGGCGCTACAGGCCGCAGATTCGGAGACCCGGAAAATCCTCTTCTTGTTTCCGTGCGCTCGGGCGCCCCGGTGTCCATGCCCGGCATGATGGACACGATCCTCAACCTAGGCCTCACTGACCACTCCGTGGAAGGGCTGGCCCGGAGAACTTCCCCGCGCTTTGCCTACGATGCCTACCGCCGGCTCCTCTCCATGTACGGATCCGTGGTCCTGGGCCTCAAGGACGAAATTGATCCCTTCGACGAAATCATGGACCAGCTGAAGGGCGAGCGGGGTGCCGAGTCCGACCTCGACCTCACCGCGGAGGATCTGCGGGAGCTTGTGGCCCGCTACAAAACCCTCATCCAAAAATCCGGAAAGGAATTCCCCCAGGACCCGTGGGAACAGCTCCGCGGGGCCATTGGCGCGGTGGTGCGCTCCTGGATGAACGAGCGCGCCCAGATCTATCGGCGCATGTACCGCATCCCCGAGGAGATGGGCACGGCCGTGAACGTGCAGGCCATGGTGTTCGGAAACCTCGGGAACCGTTCAGGAACAGGGGTGTGCTTCACCCGCGATCCCGCCACCGGCGAGAACCGGCTCTATGGGGAATTCCTCCTCAACGCCCAAGGGGAGGATGTGGTGGCCGGCATCCGCACCCCCAATCCCATCTCCAGGGCAGCAAAAACCGACCCCGCTCAAGTTTCCCTGGAAGAGACCATGCCCGCGGTCTATGGAGAGCTTTTGCGCATCCGGGAGGTTTTGGAGCGGCACTACCGGGACATGCAGGATGTGGAGTTCACCATCGAGGAGGGAAAGCTCTACATCCTCCAGACTCGCTCGGGCAAGCGCACGGGGTTTGCCGCGGTGCGCATCGCTGTGGAAATGGCGGAAGAGGGTCTCATCAGCAAGGACGAGGCCATCCTGCGCATCGATCCGGCGGAGCAGCTTTCCCAGCTTCTCCAGCCCATTTTTGACCCGAGGGCCAAGGCCCGGGCGAAAATTTTGGCCAAGGGGCTGGCGGCCGGGCCGGGCGCGGCTTCTGGCCGAATCGCCCTCTCCGCGCAAAGGGCGGAGGAGATGGCCAAAGAAGGCCCGGTGATCCTCGTGCGGCACGAGACCTCACCCGATGACATCCGGGGCATGGCCGTCGCGCAGGCGATCCTCACCGCCCGGGGAGGACTCACCTCCCACGCCGCGGTGGTGGCCCGCCAGATCGGAAAAGTGGCCGTGGTGGGCTGCGAGGCCCTCCACCTCGATTACGGCAGGCGTGAGCTCCGTGTGGCCGGGGAAGTTCTGCGCGAAGGCGACTGGCTCTCCATCGACGGGTCGACCGGCGAGGTTTTGCTTGGAAAAATCCCGACCCAGCCGAGCGAGGTGGTGCAGGTGCTCATCACGAAAACCCTGAAACCCGAGGAGGCTCCGATTTATCAGCTTTTCGCCAAACTCATGAGCTGGGCGGATGCTCGGCGGAGACTCGGGGTGAGGGCCAACGCGGATCAGCCCGATCAAGCCGAGGTGGCCTTGGCCTTCGGAGCCCAGGGGATCGGGCTTTGCCGCACCGAGCACATGTTCTTCGCCGAAGACCGCATCCCCTACATGCAGGAGGCCTTGGTGGCTCCCAATCCCGCGGCTCGGCGCAAGGCTCTCGCCGCCCTCCAGAAAATGCAGACTGAGGACTTCGAGGGGCTCCTCCGGGTCATGGACGGGAAGCCCGTGATCATCCGGCTCTTGGATCCGCCCATGCACGAGTTCCTCCCCCGCGAGGAAAAGGACATTAGAGCCCTAGCGGAGCGGTTGGACATGAAGTTTGAGGCCCTCAAGGCCCAGATTGAGTCCTTGCACGAGTTTAACCCCATGCTGGGGCACCGCGGCGTGCGACTGGGCATCACCCATCCCGATCTTTATGACATGCAGGTGGAGGCCATTTTCCGCGCCGCCGCCAGGCTCCTTCGGGAGGGGCGCGATCCTCGGCCGGAGGTGATGATCCCCCTCGTGGGCCACGTGAACGAGATGCGGGTCATGCGCGAGCGGGTGACGGAGATCGCCCGCCGGGTCATGGCCGAGGAGGGGGTGGAGATCCACTTCAAGGTGGGAACGATGGTGGAGGTGCCGCGGGCGGCCCTCACCGCCGACGAGATCGCCCGCGAGGCCGAATTCTTCTCGTTCGGCACCAACGACCTCACCCAAATGACGTTTGGGTTCTCCCGGGACGATGCGGGCAAATTCATCCGGGAGTACCTGGAGCGCCGGATCCTTCCCGAGGACCCGTTCGAAACCCTGGACCGGAACGGGGTGGGCGAGCTCATGCGCCTAGCTGTGGAGAAGGGAAGGCGGACCCGGCCGGACCTCTCCGTAGGGATCTGCGGTGAGCACGGCGGGGAGTCCCGCTCCGTCCACCTTTGCCATGAGCTGGGCCTGCACTACGTCTCGGCATCGCCCTGGCGGATTCCTGTGGCGAGGCTTGCCGCCGCCCAAGCGGCCATCAAGGCGGGGAAGGCGGAGGTGGCCGGGGACTGAAGTCCCTTTCCTGTGCTGCGCTTTCTCCTGGTGCGCACGGCGGCCATGGTGGCCACGGTCCTGGGGGTAGCCATGGCCGTTTCTTTTGTGCTCACCGTCCTTCCCGGCGACGCGGCCCGCCTCGTCGTGGGGCCGGAGGCCACGCTCGAGCGCTACGAGGCTGTGCGCCAGGCCCTGGGTCTCGACCGCCCCTGGCTCCCCCGCTTTTTCTCTTGGCTGGGGGCTGCCCTGCACGCCGATCTCGGCACATCCCTCAGGTACCCCTCCTTTTCCGTGGCCGAGCTCCTTCGGCGGGGGATCGCCGTGACCTTCCCGTTGGCGGCCCTGGTGGCCCTCTTCTCCTTCTTCCTCGGGGTCGGCCTTGGGCTCGTAAGCGCAGCCCGGCTGGGCCGGCCCAGTGACCTGGCTCTCTCTGCCACTGCCCAGCTGTTTCTGGCCATCCCGGAGTTCTGGCTGGGAATTCTCCTCGTCACCCTTTTTGCCGTAAGACTCCCTTGGTTTCCCGCGAGCGGCTTCCCCGGATGGAGTTCCCCCCAAGCCTGGCGCCATTTGGTCTTGCCTCTTGCCGCTCTGGCCCTTCCCCGTGCGGCCTACTTCGCCCGTTTGACCCGGGGCGTTCTGGCCGATGTCCTTTCCACGGATTTCGTGCGCACAGCCCGGGCCAAAGGCCTCGCGGAAAAAACGGTGCTCCTGCGGCATGCCCTGCGAAACGCGCTGGTGCCCCTGGTAGCCGCTTTCGGGCTCCTGTTCGCCCGACTCCTCGCCGGAGCTTTGGTGGTGGAGCAAGTGTTCGCTCTTCCAGGCCTGGGGAAATTAGCGGTGGAGGCGGCCTTCGGCCGGGACATCCCCGTGCTCCTTGGCCTAGCCGTGCTGGCCACGGCCACGGTGGTGACGGTGAGCACCGCTGCCGACTTGGCCTACGCGCTTTTGGATCCTCGCATCCGCTCCCCATGAAGAGATTGCTTGCCGCCGCCCTCTTGGTCGCTCCCGGCCTCCTCCTCGTGACCTTGGGGGCTGTTTGGCTTCCCTATCCGCCGGCCGCGGTGGTCGCCGCGCCTCACCAGGGCCCCTCGCTGGCCCATCCGTTGGGCACGGACTGGTTTGGCCGGGACCTCCTGGCGCGGGTGATGGTCGGCGGCCGGGCCAGTTGGGCCGTAGCCGCCCTCAGCGTGGCCGCGGGCGGTTCTTTGGGCGTGGTGCTTGGGCTTTTGGCTGGCTTCTATCGGGGTTTTTGGGGCGAGCTTCTCGTGCGCCTTTCCGATGGAATCCTCGCCTTTCCCTCCGTGCTTTTGGCCTTGATCCTGGCGGCCATTCTCGGCCGGGGGGTCGTGGGCGTTACCCTGGCGTTGACCCTGTTCAACTTGCCCTATTTTTTGCGCCTGGCCCACGCGGGAGCCTTGGAATTAAGAACACGGGATTTTGTGGCGGCTACAGCGGCCTTGGGCGCTGGCCTGGGCCGCATCCTCTTCCGCCACCTCCTCCCGAACCTGGCCTCGCCCCTCCTCGTGCAAACCAGCTTCAGCTTGGGCACGGCCCTTCTCGCTGAGGCCTCCCTGGCCTATCTGGGCCTGGGCGTACAGCCGCCCCAACCCACCTGGGGCCGCATGCTTTGGGAAGCCCAGAGCTGGTGGGGTGACTCCATTTGGCCCGCGGTGTTCCCTGGGCTCGTGCTCGTCTCCGCCGTGCTGGGCCTCAACCTCCTCGGCGATTTTCTCCGGGATTTTCTCGACCCTCGCCTGCGCGGACTCCTCAGCCCTTCTCCACTGCGCCCAAGGGGAGCACGTACAGGGCCGGGAGCGTGACCCCCCGGACGTTCTCCCGAAAAGCCACGATGCGATGAGGAGCCTGAAGGAAGACGTTGACCACCTCGTAGGCAATGAGGTATTGGGCGCGGGTGTAAATTTCTTGGCGAAGCACAGGATCACTCACCCGCGCACCCAGGCGCAAAAGTTCGTTTAGTTCAGGATTTTCCCAACCTCGGCGGAAATAATAGTCCCGCCGCTCCTCCCCATAAAACGCCAGGGTCAAGGCGGGGTCGACCCGGCCGGCGTGTCCGATCACGGTGAGGTCGAAATCCCCTTGTCCGTACACCCGATCCAGCCACGTGGGCCAGTCCACCAGTTGCAGCGCAAGATCGATCCCCACGCGGGCAAGCTGGGCCGCGAGGATTTCCCCAGTGCGCACGTGAAACGGGTAATTGGCGGGAAGGGTCAAGGTGGCGGAAAAGCCTTGGGGGTAGCCGGCCTCGGCCAAAAGCGCGCGGGCGCGCTCGGGGTCATGGGGATAAACCCAGGTCATGTCCGCGGAGTACGGTGCGGAAGGGGCGAGATGGCTTCCCACCGGCGAGGCGTAGCCCAGGGCCACGAGGCGGATGAGCTCCGTCCGGTCCACAGCCAAGGCCAAGGCCTGGCGCACCCGCAGGTCGTGGAACGGTGGCCGGGTCTTGTTGATGGCCAGAATCTGCACGAGCTCTTGCGGCGCCGACAAAACGACCAGGCCCCGCTCGCCCTCCAGGCTCTTGGCCATTTCGGGGGTCTCCACGAGCACCACATCCACATCCCCGGCCCGCAGCGCCGCCATCTGTCCGGTGGGATCAGCGATGAACCGGAAAGTTACAGACGAGAGTTTTGGCCTTTTCGAGTCCCAATAGGCCTCGTTTCGGACAAGGCGGAGCTGGTAGCCTGGGTCCCACCGATCGAATCGAAACGGTCCTGTTCCCACCGGATTCCCCGAAAGGTCCGCGCGGTCGGGAACAACTACGCTGTCGCCCAGGGCCAAGAGGGTGAAAAACGAAGCATTCGCCTCTTCCAAAACGAACCGAATGGTTTGCTCATCCAGCGTCTCGATCATCGCGATCCCCTGAAAATATTCGGGGTGCACATGCACGGTGGGGTTTTTGGCCCGGAGAAAGCTGCGCTTCACGGCCTCGGCGTTGCAGAGGGTGCCGTCGTGGAACATCACATGGGGCCGGAGGAAAAACGTGTACGTGCGGCCATCCTCGCCGATCTCCCAGCTTTGGGCCAGCAGTGGCTGGAGACGCCCGTTTTCGTCCAGGGCCACCAGGGTCTCGTAGACGTTGTAGAGGAGCAGCAGCCGGATGGCGGCGGCAGCGTTGGTGGTGGGATCCAAGGAGGGTGGCTCTGTGGAAACTGCGACCACGAGCTCATTCCCTAGCGCAAAAAAACTAACCAGCACGCAAAAAACAAGAACTTTCCACACGGAGTGTCACCTCCTTAAGGAGTGTCACCTCCAAAACACAAGTTTACCCGGCCACGCCCAGCATCCACAAGAACCCATGTTCGCTCAAACCTGTGTCCTGCGCGGATGCCGTCCCGGAGGCTCCGGCCAAAGCGACGGTCACGGGGATAGGGAACGTCACGGCCGTGGGGGCGAGGCATATCTGTCGTTGCAAGCCTGGTACAAAGTTTTCCCTCGATCCGGTAATCCCCTGCCGGCACGCCTTTCTCTACCGCGAACACCCATGCTATTTCGATCACGTAAGAATAAAGTTCCAAGGGAATGCGAAAGATTGGGATCTGTTTTTTCTGGTGCGGGCCAGCGCTCCTCAACCGTGAACCCCTCCGGGAGGGAAAGCTCCAAGCGGGTGGGAACGCGGAAGGGTTGAGATGGTGTATGGGCGTGGAGATGCCGAGATGGGAGAATTTCAGCAACAAGCTTGGCTTCAGTGGTTCATCCGGGCGCCAAGGCCGCCGGTTCATCGATGCGCACAATGCGCACCACATCCACGCCTTGGGCAAAAGCCAGGACAGAGAGCGCCAGCCAAACCAGCCACACAGGTTTCCTTATATTGTCCACCCCATTCCCTCGTTCCTGCTTTTTGCCGATTCTAACTAGAGCGCGGACAACTGCAAACGTGGGGGCAAGTATAACGCTTCTTGAAAGAGCGGGCGGAACGGGCGAAAGTTACAAAGATAAAACATGTGGGAAGAAGTTGAAGCGGCATTGGAGAAAATTCGGCCGGCCTTGCAGGCCGATGGCGGCGACGTGGAGCTGGTGGAGGTTACCGATGACGGCGTGGTGCGGGTGCGACTCATCGGCGTGTGCAGCTCTTGTTCCATGGCCATGATGACCCTGAAAAACGGGATCGAACGGGTCCTGAAGGAGGAAGTCCCCGAAATCCGGGCCGTAGAAGCCGTATAACCCGTGAGCCTCGCCACTGTGGTCAGAACCCCCGCATAACCACCGCCTTCCAACTGCCTGGGGTCCCCCCACTTGACAGGCCGGCGAGGGTGTCGTATATAAGATCCTGTGTCGTCTGAAAGACGAGCTCGGTTGTCCTTCTTTCCCGTTTTGTCGCGTGTGGTGAACCGTCTCTTTCCTCTTGGAGTTACCGTTCATTGGCTTTAGGAAAGTCAACCGGAGAAAGGCCGAGAGTGGTGAGGAATTTCTTGTCCTTGCCGGATGATCGTTAGGGAGCGAGCTTAGCTCCTCTAGAGGTCTTCCCTTGCCTTCGGCCAACATCCGCCCATTTCGTTTTTGGCTGTAGGAAACCCTGCACGGTCTTCCGTGCAGGCAAGGTTTGAAAAAGGAGGTTGAGGAGTGGCGAAGTTGGCAGAACATCCAGAAGGGCGCAAGTTAGTTTTGGAGCGCCTAGCTCGGGCGTTGGACCGGTTCGACACGCCAGTTGTCTACACATGGCGTCCTTTCCGAGGGCGCGACGAGGCCCTCAAGCATGTGGTCTCTCGCCTGCATTTGAAACAGGATTTGAAGAGGTTTGCCCGCGTGTTTAAAAAGCATTTCCAATCTTCGGATGGTCTGTTTTGGCGACGAGCCGTAGCAAAAGTTAGGGGCAGCGACAGAGCATATTTCCGGCTATTCGCCGCCCTTACCATGGCTCTCTCCCCAGAAATACCGCGCAGAAGCTCGGGCTTCGCATTTAGCGTACCTAAGATCCTTGGCGAGGCCGAAAGTGCCCTCACGAACGTCATGGTGACCCGAGACGCAAGCGACCCATATCGACCTGTGCGTCGCCATTGGGAGAGGCTGCGTCGCAAGTGTGCGCAGCTACCACCGTTGGAAGTGGCTCTTCCGGAGCAACGCGCGTGGTATTGGAAACTAGAACGGGACTGGCAAAAGAAAAAGGCGCAATTTATCCGGTTGGCCATCCCTGCTCTTGCCGAGTGGGAGGAAGCCTTTGCATTGGTCGGAAGGCGGGAGCGCCGGGCCTTGGAGAGGTTCCTGCGTTTGGCCCCAGCCTCGGAGCGGGAGTCGCTGCGCCTGGCCCTTTTTGCTGCCGGAGAGCTCCTCCTTGGGTTAGATGAAAACGCCGATATAGCCGAAAAGGCGCGCCGGATATGCAAAGCTATTGGTGCAAAGAAGCGCCCGTTCTGGCGAAGGAAGCCCGAGGAGCTGGACGTGTGAGTTTTTTGGTGAGCAACTGCTTGAGGTAGCTTGGTAAAGGGGGCACGGATTTTCCGTGTCCCCTTTTCTTTTTTCTCCCCTGGCTTTGTGGGCTTAGAAGCGCCGATTTCCTACACGTGGCGTTCAACGACTGACCAAGTGTATTTGGCTGTGGCGGGTGGCGCGTGATCGGTGATCAGTTCGTGGTTTTTGAGTTCGTGTCTTAAAAAACATCACGCATAACGCGTCACCGCTCACCGCCCTCTTTCGCCATCCCTTTCAGGGCTCAATGCGTTTTTCAACAAAAAGAGAAGGAGGTGGTGGAAGTGAAGAAGTGGGTAGTTCTGTCGCAATCCCTTTCAGGGCTCAATGCGTTTTTCAAC